>CANQJI010000001.1 GCA_947624205.1 uncultured Akkermansia sp.
TTCTCCCCACCATCATACCAGCTCCTCTTCCCCACACGAAGCACACTCCCCTCTGTAAGAATCAAAGCCCCTTCCCCTATTCCTATTACTTCGCCCCCCTCCTTGACTGAGAGGTCGACCCCTTCCTTCAAAGGTACTCCTCCCAAGTTTAAGCGACCGTCTTTTTCTACCGTAAAACTGACGTGATCAAGATCAATATTTCCGCCGAGAGAAAGCGACGCGTTTGTGCCTACGAAAATATCAAACCCCTTAAGAGATCCCTCGAAAAAAGAGAGAGCCTTACCTTGCCCACTTACCTCAAGAGATGTATTTTCGTTACTTTCAATTTGGCAGTCCCAAAATGTCGTTGATTGTTCCAGATCAATTGAAAAAGTTCCTGCCGCTTTGATGCTAAACCCCTGATAATGATTCCCTTGGAGATTGAGGCCACAATTACTCAATTCTATCGTTCCTCTGAAATCCTCCAATGAACTCGTCAGCGTTAACGTTCCCCCGTTTGAAATCAAAACTCCTGACCCTTCCAATCTACCAACACTCTTTTGGTTTATCCCCTCAAATGTTTGTCGGGCCCCAGCTTGTAAATTTAACGTTATATTCCCGCCAAGAGTTAAATTGCTCACACTGCCCGTTCCCGTTATTTGAATGGTGGAATTTTCTCCCGTGATAGTTGCTCCGGCGACGTTACCCTCTATTGCTCGAATAACCAAGGTGTTGTTATTCCCCACGTTGAGCTTTGGCTGCGAGTTGTTATGTGGGACGAACTCAATAGATCTTCCAAAACCCATTGTCATATTAGAGGCTGAGAGGATTAACGTTTGTCCTCCAGCCAATCTCAATTTTCCGCTGCTCGGATTTAGGTGATGGACGGTGAACGAGTTGTTTAGGACGATAAGTGCGTCTTCCTGAATGGTTAAACTACCTTGCGTAGTGCACGTTGAATGAACCCAAAGAGTATTTTTGTTCGTCTCCGTTACGCCGGTATTTCCCGTTGGCTTGTTATTGGAACCGAGAATGAAATTCGTGTTGTTGAAGGTAATGGCAGCGTTGAGAAACAGACCACAAGAATTGACGTAGATGTTTCCCACATTGGCAAGATATCCGGCATTGGTTATGGTAAAACGATGACTGTTCCCTGATGATGCACTATCTGTTAACCAAAGGTTGGTACAAAGAAGAGCGTGATCTTCTAGATCATCTCCCAGCTTTGTTTCTGTGTTAGCTCCAGTTTTCGTCAATTTAAGAGAGCATCCCTCTCCTCCGTAAAATACGAGTGGGTCACTTCCTCCGATGACATCCGCCGTGAATACTTGATGATTAGCCTCATCGCTTACATCACAGTCCTCTCCCGGCTGACATTCAAGCTCACCTGCATCGTTCCAGTTTACATTAGGAGGACCAGGAAAATCCGCGCTTGCGTGCTGGAAGCCCGAAAAGACGACAAGGCCGGCAGACAGGAAGACCCCTGTTGCCCACGACGTGAAACAGAGCGTGTTTGGCAGAGCAGAAGAAACAACAGCAAGGCAAGCCAGCAGCGCCTTGCGGAGACGAAAGGGAATATGAAGTTTCATCGCGTAACGAGAAGATGAGTTCCGATAGAGACGGCAGTAGTCCTTTATTAGACGGTGCAAGTATATCCCTTTTCAAAGGTGGTGTGCAAGAAAAAAATAGGTAAGCAAGTGAGATTCACCGAAGAGCGTTCATAATGTTTAGGTTTCATTGCAAAAGGATAAACGGAGGCGCTGCCAATGCAACTTCACTGAAAATATGAGGTCTCCGGTTACAGAGATGCGGATTGTGTATTTTATCTGGAAAGAGGAGAAGAGGCAACAGAAGTACGCTTTACAATTGGTGTCGGTACCAAATTGAATGGGAATGTACTGATGTTCAGTATTAATTTGGACTCTGTATTTGAAATAGCGCCGGGCAAAATCGAAAATCATCGGGATTCTTCCTTGTCCGATGGAGTTTATTGTGGTAGAGTCGGGCGGGTATGGCGAAGCGAATGATGAAAAGAGTGGCGATGATTGCAGCGTTGTGTGGGAGTCTTGCAACGGGGGGTGAGGTATTCCCGACGCCTCAGCAAGTGAACATGGGCGGAGAGTTGACGCAGGTGGAGAAGGTAGCGGTGCACATGCGTTTCGGGGAGGGGGAGAGGACAGAAGATGCAATGTGGCAGAGGCTTCCATCGGACAAAGAGGGTGCGTACGCGCTGGAGGTGCGACCGGGGGAGTTGGAGGTGTGGGCAAATGATGCGGATGGACTGTACTACGCAAAGCAGACACTCAGCCAGTTGCTGACGGGGGTAGAAGGAGCGCAGGATGCTCAGAGGGATCCTTTCCCGGCAAAGGATATGGAGAGTGTGGCGAGACTGGGGAAGCTGCCGGTGGGGAGTATCGTGGATTGGCCGGATATGCCGTATCGAGGGGTTGTAGAGGGTTATTACGGCATCCCGTGGAGTGAAGGAGCGCGTAAGTCGCTCTTTGCGTTTTTCGGACGCAATAAAATGAACATGTACATTTACGCGCCGAAAGACGATCCTTACCATCACGGGCACGGTTGCTACGCGCCGTATCCGCCTGAAAAGGCAGAGGAGATTCGCAGACTGGTGCAAAGCGCGCGGGAGAATCATGTGCGCTTTGTGTGGGCAATCCATCCGTCCAATACTGTACGCTGGGCAGAGCAGGAGGGTAAACAACAATTGGAGGCGCTCTGCCGGAAGATGGAAATAATGTATGGGATGGGGGTGCGGGATTTCGGAATACTCGTGGATGATAGTTCCGGGGAAATTTCCCGCGCGGAGAGACAGGTGACCCTGGTGAATTACCTGGTAGAAAATTTCATTCGAAAACATGCGGATGTGAGCCAGACGGTGGTGATGTGTCCAACGGGATATAACCGCAGCTGGGCGAACGTGGATGCGCTGCGCGAGTTGGGGGCGAAACTGGCGCCGGAGGCGAGGATCATGTGGACGGGGGACACGGTGGTACACGATATCACGCTGATGGGGCAGAGGTGGGTAAATGAACACGTGGGGCGACCGACCTTCATCTGGTGGAATTGGCCATGCAATGATTTCAAGCCAGGGAGACTTTCCATGGGGCGGGCGTACGGTTTAGGCACGGAGGAAGAGATGAAGCGTCAGATGAGTGGTTTTGTGGCTAATCCGATGCAACAAGCGGAGGCAAGCAAAGTGGGGCTTTTTGGGGTGGCGTGCTATGCCTGGAACATCACGCGATTTGATTCGCTGGGGAGCTGGGAGACAGGGATTAAGCGTCTGTACCCCAAGCACTGTGCAGCGATGCAGGTGTTTTGTGATCACAACTCCTACCTCTTGCCGAACAACCATGGATATGAGCGGGAAGAGTCTGTACGTATTGCGCCTGCAGCTCAGCAATTTATGAAGAGTTTGGATCAGGAAAAGGTGGATGACAAGGCAGCGATGCAACTTGCTGCTGAATATTGGCGTATGCAGGAGGCAGCGAAGGAACTTCGGGAGGGCGAGCCTGAGCTGAATGCTGAGATCGGGCCATGGTTGAAGAGATTCGAGCTCACCGGGAGAGCAGGGCAACTTGCCATCAACAATGTCATTTCCGATGACACAGCAGCTCAGCTTGAATCTTTCTTTGAACTTGTGGATATCCTGACGTCGCTGCGGGAAATTGAGCGTCCCGGCTGGCAAGGGAATCGTGTTGTGATGATGAAAGATGTGGAAGTGGCGAGCTATGCCCTCACTCCTGCCCTGAGGCACGCTTTTCTCCATGGAAATGAGCAAATCTATGCTAAATTGGCGGGACGTCCCAATGTGATACCTCTTTTCACTTCTAATCGCGGGAAATCGACAGAAAATACCAGTAGTATGAGGGATGGGAACGTGCGGACTTTTTGGTCTACCGAAGGGCGTCAGGAAGCGGGGGATTGGTTCTGCCTGGACTTTGGAGCGCCGCAGGACATTAGGAGGGTAAATCTACTGATGGGAGGGGAACGAGCAGGGGATTATGCGCTTGCCGGGCAGTTTGAGGTATCTGACGACGGGGAACATTGGACGGCTATCGGTCAGGAGCGGCGCGGTCCCGCAGCTACGCTGAACCTGATGTGGGCTCCTGTGAGAGCGCGCATGATACGATTCCGTATCACACAGCCGCAGCAGAGATGGCTCTCCATTTACGAGTTTTCCGTCAATCGCGTGCCGGAACCATACGTGACATCCAACATGGCGGCGCGTCCAAGATTTTCGGCGGCAATTGTAAACGGAGCAGTGGCAGTGAACCGTGTGATGGAAGTCCTTACCCTGCGTCCCGGAGAATTCATTGACTTGGAAATCCCGGGATTGGTGCGACCGGAGTTTGTGGAATTGAATCTGGAGGAGGGGCAGCTTGATCAGTGGGGGCGGGTTGAACTCACCACAGAGGGTGGGGCAACAGTGGAAATTAAGGGGGAAGTAGTTAAAAACAGACTCTATGTTGAAAATCCCACACAGGAAACAGTGAAGAGTCTCCGCGTGACAAATGTAGGCGATTCTCTGCGGCGCATTCGCATTACTCTCTTTCGCGTTGGTATTGCCGATGAGGAAGAGGGGGCGGGCGCTGAAGTGCTGATGGATGGAGATCTTTCCACATCCATCGATTGCAGCGTTGCCGAGCGCCGAGTGAGTATTCCGCATACGCCGGGAACCACGGAGGCGATTGTTGTGGGGACGGCGGAGTGCAGCATCGAAGGGGCGGAGGCGCTGCCGAGTGTGTCTCGGCACATACGTCGTTTTTCACTGCCGGCGGGAACGAAAAAAATTCACGTTCTGATCCCCCAGCAGGTGAACGGACGCATTAACGAAATCATTCTGAAATAAAACCTATGAACGCAGTGCAGAAAAGAATATTGGGAGTTTTGATGGGGTTGTGTGGGTTATGCTGTGATGCAATCGGAGCATCATCAGTTAACCACGTTTATATCCTCACCGGGCAGAGCAACTCTCTTGGCGCGGTGAAAGGGAGTCCTGCCGGTGAAGAGCAGCTGGAGCATTACAAAAGCACGGGAAAACTCTGGAATGGCAACATGAAGCGCGATACCGGCGAATGTTTTGAGAGCTCGCCGGAGTGGGTCCCGGCGGCACCGCAGCTGCCGGAGTACAATGGAGGGCTTTGCATGGGACCCGAGTATGGATTTTGTTCGATGATGGAAAGACGCAGCTGGCACAATGGCAAGGGCGGGCAGGTTTGCGTCATCAAAGCCTCATTGGATGGAGGAGGCAACAGCTGCTGGCTTCCCAATTCGCCGGGGTATAAATCCGTGCTGAACACCGTGAAAAAGGCCTTGGCGGCGCTCAAAGGAAAGGTGCAGGTGCATGAGTTGCTCTACCTGCAAGGAGAATCGGACAAAGGAGACGAAATCACAGAGGCGCCAAAGCGGTTCCTCTCGCTGCTTTCCCGGCTTGCGAAGGATAGTAAACAAACGGCGCTCAAGCGTGCCGTGGTCGGTCAATGCGCCACATGGTCCGGCAGAGAAGAACAGCAGGCGGGCAAGACGACGGCTCAGTTGATGGAAGCGATGGCCGGGAAGAACAAGAATATCGGCTGGGTGCGCACGCGGGACTTGCCGAAAATTACGAAAGGCGACAGCATGGGTGTGCACTACAATGGTGCGGCGCAGCTGGTCATCGGCGCACGTTATGCGTATGCAGCAGCTCTGTTGGAGAAACTGCCGCTACCGGGAGCTGTGCGCAATGATGATCCAGCGGCGAGTTTGGAGAGTCCCGGGGCCTGGTTCAAGGACGGAACCGCGGGCAAAGAAGGGGCAAAGGAAGAGCTTCTCATTTGGGAT
The DNA here is from genome assembly GCA_947624205.1 of uncultured Akkermansia sp. Lineage (GTDB taxonomy): Bacteria > Verrucomicrobiota > Verrucomicrobiia > Verrucomicrobiales > Akkermansiaceae > Akkermansia. Next base: position 5,815 of record CANQJI010000001.1, read on the forward strand.
ATTGCCGCTGCGAATGGCGAGGATACGTTGAAGGGGGACATCAGCTGCTCGGGTGTCGTTGTGGAGGATCCAATCGCAGGGTGTGTGGTGGTGAATGCTGAGAAGGGGAAGAAGGCTCAACTTTCCATTGGGGGAAAAGGTATCACTCTGAAGGAAGCGGATATGAGCTTGCAGTGCCCCGTGTTGCTCACGGCAGATCAGACCTGGAAGCTGGAAGACGGACGCAAACTCACCATCGGTTCGCCGGATAAGCCGGTGGATTTTCGCGGCTCTTGCAAGGTAACTATCGAGGCAGCCCCGGGGGCATCGGTGATGCTTTACGTGACTGATGAGGCTTGCAAGGTCGAGTTTGTGGATGAGAGCGGCGTGGTGCAGATGCAGCATCCAAAACGCGATTGATGGGCATGTCCGCAGATCGGTGGCGGGTCAGGTACGCATTGCAAACGGCTGCGAGTTTGACGATGAAGCAGGGAATTGCCTTTTCCCTTCGGCTGGACGGATGACCCGGAAACGGGACAATGGGAGACAGCAGTCAAAATTTTCAGAAGACGCGCGCTGATGGAGTATTTGATATATGACATGAGAAGTGAGGCGGTGAGTGGGATAGGATTGCTGGCGCCTTCTGAATTGGACGCCACGGAGCAAGCGGCGTATGCGGCGCGGGGTGAGGGGTATCTGCGGGAGCGTACGATTTTGCGGCAGGAGCTGGCTCGACGCTGCGGGCGACGGCCAGGGGAGGTTCTTATCTCATACACCGAATCGGGCAAGCCAATCTGTGCGGAACAGCCTTTCAATATCAGCCACTCCGGCGATTTGCTCTGCATTGCCTTTCATCACGGCGACATCGGTGTGGATATCCAGCGTGTGCGTCCTTTGTCTCGCATGGCAGATGTGGCCGGGCACGTCTTCGCTGAGGAACAGGTGACCCTCTGGAAGAGCCGCGGCGCCTTGCAGGAAGAATTTTTCAGTGCATGGTGCATTGCGGAGGCTCTGGTGAAATTTGCCGGTGGGAGCGTCTACACTGCTGCGAGTCGGTTTCCTTTTCTTTACGACGGAAGTGAGGTTCATCCGCTTTTCCAGTCTGCTCCCGTGATTGAGCTCTTTTCTCCGGCTTCCGGTTACGCGGGCGCTGTGGCGTATCACCCCTGATACACCCTCAACGCATGGACGAGTTGGCGCGCAGATCGGCGCCGAATTTGCGGCGCAGAGCATCTGCCACGGCATTCCAACCGGCATCCGTCACCTCACTCACGTTGATAGCCGTTTCATCCTTGTTCATCCTCACGTAAAGCACGGCGATACGGCGTCCACTGCGTATCGTCAGGAAACGCGTACGACTCTCGAAAATCGGATTAGTGGAAGCGAGTTCGATATCGCTCCCATCGCGCAGTTGTCTGCGGTAGTCCGCTGGTGCCCTCTCCAACTGCAGCCATTTTTCCGCTTGCGGGACGCTCATTCCCGCCAGCGACTCATGATCGGAAATAAAGCGCATCACCCGATAGGCGGCGTGAACCGCGCGAGGCGTTCCTTCTCTCCCATGCGGAGTGAGGCGGGATTCGTACATCACGGCTTTGTCGCGCGCCAACGACTCTTCTTGATTCGGCTGTGGGTAGAGGAACATCCACAATACCGTGGCAATCGCAAAGAGACCTATCCCCAGGTGCTTCAAAGCACGGAGGAAGCCCAGTCGTTGCATGATGCGCACAAAGGCCTGAATCAGACCTTCATCCGGTCCGCCGAAGAGGAAGCGCACTTTCACCTGTCGCGGTTTTGCAGCGATTTCACGTACGGTGAGTGCATGAGCGGGATCCAGAACGGCGGCATCCATGGTGCCCTCTTGTTGCTCCTCGGCGCTGTTGCGGGAAAGGGCCGGTACGAGAACCTTTCGTAGTAGAACACTTCCTACACAGATGATGCCGTAGTAGATGAGACCTTGTTGCAGCTTGCCATCTTCGAAAGGGAAAGTCGGTTCGACCAGCTCAGGAACTGAGGCGTGCAACACAGGATATGCCCATAGCGCTGTCACAAGTACGCCATCCTGCGCCGCAAACCAGACGAAATTCTTCCGCTTCCCCGCAGCGCTCGCTAACTCCATGAGCAGGAGAGGGACCACCCACATCCACTCCTTCACATCGTACACCGTCCATCCCGGCACATACGCGATATCGGGCGACGGAGGCAGAATGCTGTCCGGGTACGACAGGACATAGAGCAGTCCCAGCGCGCCAAACACTGCAACCACCAGCCGCATTGCCAGCATGATTCCCGACAGCATACTCCAGCATTTTAGCCGCTGCCTTCTTCCAAGGCAAGTAAGAATCCGGGGCAAACGCATTAGGAAATGCGTTTGCCTATGTACGATTTATTAATAATGTGCACGTTGCGCAGATTTTTTCGGATCATTAATGTATGCTGAGATCCCTCTAGAGCCATCATCATAATGACCGCTGGTTGTCATGATTTTTGATGTGTATAAACGATGATATCAGTCAATAAGGGCATTTCCTCTGTTGATTGACTTTCCTCAAATGCGTTTGCCCTGGGGTGGATAAAGATGAGCAGCAGTCGGTTCGGTTTTTCCGACTCGCCGCCGACATGGGGGATGCAACCGCCATGCTCAATCTTGGACTCTGTTTCGCCCGGGGCAAGGGTGTCGAGAAAAATGAACAGGAGGCCGTCCGCTGGCTTTCCGCTGCTGCTCAAGCCGGCAACGAGGAAGCTGCCAGAATCCTTCGCTCCTTCCGCAATTCTCCGACTCTTCCTTGACTGCGGCAGATTGGCGCATTTGAGACAAAATGCCGCTGGTTGGTATGTGGCAAAATGTCGCATCTACTTTTGATCTGTTTTGCTTATTGTTGATAATCAGTTCAATATGGATATGGAAAACTTGGCATGGGATTTGCAGAGAAGAGAGGTGAGAAAAGTCCCCTCGGTAAGGGGGAGGAAAACATCAAACCACAACAAAATATGAGCAAGATACTTGGAATCGACTTGGGCACGACGAACTCCTGCATGGCTGTGATGGAAGGCGGGCAGGCGACCGTGCTGGAAAATAGCGAAGGAGCTCGCACGACTCCTTCCATCGTGGCGTTCACCAAGACCGGCGAACGCATCGTGGGACAGGCGGCGAAGCGCCAAGCGGTGACTAACCCGCGCAACACGATATTCTCGGCAAAGCGTCTCATCGGACGCAAGTATGCTGAGCTGACTGAAGAGGACAAGAAAGTGCCCTACACCATCGTGGAGGCGCCGAATGGGGATGCGCACATTCAGGTGGAGGTGAACGGCGAGACAAAGGTGTATTCTCCGCAGGAGATCAGCGCCATGGTGCTCGGGAAGCTGAAAGCTGACGCCGAGGCAAGACTGGGTGAGAGTATTCACGAGGCGGTGATTACCGTGCCGGCTTACTTCAATGATGCGCAGAGAAACGCCACGAAGGCCGCAGGCGAGATCGCGGGACTGAAAGTGCGCCGCATCATCAACGAGCCTACGGCGGCTGCGCTTGCTTACGGACTGGACAAGAAGAGCGACGAGGAAAAGATCGCCGTGTACGATTTGGGCGGTGGTACGTTCGATATCTCTGTGCTGGAGATCGGCGACGGACTCTTTGAGGTGAAGGCCAGCGATGGCGACACCCACTTGGGCGGCGACGATTGGGATAACGCTATCATCAACTGGATTTTGGCGGAGTTCAAGGCAAAGGAGGGGATGGATATCTCTAAACAGACTGATGCTCTGCAGCGTATCAAGGAAGAGGCGGAAAAGGCGAAGATTGCTCTGAGTTCCACGCAGAGCTATGACATCTCTCTGCCTTTCATCACCATGGATGCCACCGGACCGAAGCACATCCAAATGACCCTCACTCGCAGCAAGCTTGAGCAACTTACGGAGAGCCTGCTGGAGCGTACAGCCAACCCGGTGCGTAACTGCATGAGTGCTGCCGGATTGAGTGCCAACGAGATCGACGAGCTCGTTCTCGTGGGTGGCATGACCCGCATGCCTGCCGTGCAGGAGATGGCCAAACGCCTTGCCGGAAAGGAGCCTCATAAAGGAGTGAATCCTGATGAGGTGGTGGCAGTGGGTGCGGCAATTCAGGGCGGCGTACTCACGGGAGACGTGAACGACGTGCTGCTGCTGGATGTGACGCCACTGACGCTCTCTATCGAGACCATGGGAGGCATTGCCACACCGATGATCGACCGCAACACGACCATCCCAGCTCGCAAGAGTCAGGTCTTCTCCACGGCGGCGGACAATCAGCCGGCGGTGGATATCCGCATCTGTCAGGGCGAGCGTAAGATGTTCAATGATAACAAGCTTCTGGGCAACTTCAAGCTGGATGGCATTCAGCCTGCTCCGCGTGGCGTGCCGCAGATTGAAGTGACCTTTGACATCGATGCCAACGGCATCCTCAAAGTCACGGCAAAGGATAAGAACACCGGCAAGGAGCAGAATATTTCCATCCAGGGTTCTTCCGGTCTCTCCAAGGAGGAAATTGAGCGCGCGAAGAAGGACGCCGAAGCTCATGCTGAGGAAGACCGCAAGCGCGCTGAGGATATCGAAACGCTGAATAAAGCCGATTCCCTCGCTCACAACGTGGAGCGCCAGCTCAGCGAGCTGGGGGACAAAGCCCCGGAGCAGTTGAAGGCTCCTGTCACTGAGAAAGTGAATGCCATGAAGGCTGCTGTGGAGGCGAAGGATGTGGAAAAGGCTCGCAGCCTGACCTCGGAATTGGAGAAGTTGCTCGGCGATTTGGCTCAAGCAGCGCAGGCCGCCGGTACAGCGCCGGGGACCGGTTCTGGATCCGCAACCGAAGCAGAAGGCGACGGACCCCGCAAGGCGAAGGGCAAAGTCGTGGATGCAGAAGTAGTCGATGACGATAAATAAGCAGAACTTCTAATCGAATCCCTCGCGGATACCGGGAACACGCCCGGTGTCCCCACGGGGGAGAGAAACTCACACCAAAACCAACAAACATACAAACTATGGACATTAAACCATTAGGACAACGTGTACTCGTCAAACGAGTAGAAGCAGAAGAGAAGACAGCCGGCGGCCTCTTCCTGCCGGATACCGCTAAGGAGAAGCCCCAGCAGGCTGTCGTCATCGCCATCGGCACCGGTGGTGTCGACAAGGATGGGAAAAAGATCGCCTTCAATGTGGCGGTGAATGACAAGGTGCTCATCACCAAGTATGGTGGCACGGAGATCGTGGTGGATGGGGAGACGCTGCTCATCCTCAATGAAAGCGATATCCTTGCCGTGATCAAGTAACAGCACAGAAAAACTTTCAACGAACTAATCAACTATGGCAAAACAACTCGTATTTGAGGAATCGGCTCGGCAAAGCCTGCTGGCGGGTGTCAGCAAAATCTCCAAAGCAGTGAAGAGCACACTGGGACCGGCGGGTCGCAATGTGGTGATCGACAAGAAATTCGGTTCGCCGAACATCACGAAGGACGGCGTGACCGTGGCCAAAGAGGTGGAGCTTGAGGATCCTTATGAAAACATGGGAGCTCAGCTCGTGCGTGAGGTCTCCAGCAAGACCAACGACATCGCCGGCGATGGCACCACCACCGCTACTGTACTCGCCGAGAGCATTTATCGCGAGGGTCTGCGCAATGTGACTGCGGGCGCTAATCCCATTTCTCTGCAGCGGGGCATCAACAAGGCCGCCTCTGCCGTGGTGGAGGAATTGCAGAAGATTTCCAAGCCTGTAGATTCCTCCCGCGAGATCGAGCAGGTCGCTACCGTATCCGCCAACTGGGATGCCGAGATCGGCAAGATTATTGCCGAGGCGATGGACAAGGTCGGCAAGGACGGTACCATCACTGTGGAAGAGGCGAAAGGTATCGACACCAGCCTCGACGTGGTGGAAGGTATGCAGTTTGACAAGGGGTATCTCTCCCCGTACTTCGTGACAAATGCGGATGCGATGGAGGCGGCTCTGGAGAATCCTTACATCCTCATCTTTGAGAAGAAGATCAGCAACCTGAAGGATTTCCTGCCAATCCTCGAGAAGGTGGCCAAGAGCGGCAAGCCCTTCCTCATCATCGCTGAGGATATTGAGGGCGAAGCGCTGGCTGCTCTCGTGGTGAACCGCTTGCGCGGTACGCTCAATGTGTGCGCGGTGAAGGCTCCCGGTTTCGGCGATCGCCGCAAAGCCATGCTGCAGGATATCGCTATCCTGACAGGCGGACAGTGCATCTCTGAGGACCTCGGTCTGAAGCTTGAGAATGTGGAAATCTCCCAGCTTGGCATCGCCAAACGCGTGGTGGTTACCAAAGACACGACCGTGATCATTGAGGGCGCCGGCAAGTCCGCGGATATCTCTGCTCGCGTCTCTCAGATTCGCAAGCAGATTGAGGATACTACGAGTGACTACGATCGTGAGAAACTCCAGGAGCGCCTCGCAAAACTCGCCGGCGGCGTGGCTGTCATCAAGGTGGGCGCTGCGACTGAGACTGAAATGAAGGAGAAGAAGGATCGCGTGGATGATGCTTTGCATGCCACTCGCGCTGCTGTGGAAGAGGGTATCGTGCCGGGCGGCGGCGTGGCGCTCATTCGTGCCCAGAAGGCCATTGCGAAACTTAAGCTTACGGGCGACGAGAAGACCGGCGCTGATATCGTGTACCGCGCGGTGGAATCTCCGCTGCGCCAGCTGGTGGAAAATGCCGGTCGCGAATCTGCCCTCATCGTGGAGAAGGTGAAGGGACTCAAGTCCGCTACCGAAGGTTACAACGTGGTGACGGATGAGTACGAAGACCTGCTCACCAGCGGTGTCGTGGATCCGACCAAGGTTGCTCGCACAGCTTTGCAGAATGCAGCTTCCATTGCGGGTCTCATGTTGACCACCGAGTGTCTCATCACCGAACTGCCGGAGAAGAAGTGCTCCTGCAACCACGGCGGTGGTGGAGCCGACATGGGAGGCATGGGCGGTATGGGCGGCATGATGTAAAAAATTCTCTACCTAAGAGAAATAGAGCCTCGATAGCCCCCGGCGCGTTTGTCTTTTCCAAGGCAGGCGCGCCGGCCTCGTTGGGGGGAAGAGGGTGTTTCTCAAGGTGTAACTACCAGGATTCCATCCAATATACAGGAAATGTTACGGCAGGTCACACCAGACAGCACGGTGGTCACTGCCGGAGCTATGGCGGGGCTTTTCGACAATACCTTTTTTTGCTCTATGGTTCATGATATTTTGCAGAGCCGGACTGACGTATATCTGGTCATAGGCAGAGATTTCGTTGAGGGAGGTGTAGGAGACTGTCCATGCTTCACCGTGTGGGTCAACCGCTTTGACGTGGTGTAGAGCCATTTGCTTATTACGAGGCTGCGTGAGGGAACGAAAGATGGGATCCTCCGGGCCGGTATTCCAATCACCGAAGACGAGCAAGGGGAGTTTTGGCTCTTTTTGCAGTGCGTGCTGCACGTGCTGCGCCAGCGTGTGCATTTCCCGCTCGCGCTGGATAGCTGCAGCGTCCTGATCATTTGTTTTGCGAGATTTGAGGTGTACACCGATAATGCGCCACTGGCGGGAGTCCGGGGCACGGAGGGTGATATCGAGAATCCCACGTAACATGCGTCGGTTAGTTTTTTCTCCCACGAGACGGTAGTTTGCCCGGGATTGGTTGCGGACGATGGGGATATCCGATAAAATACCGAGGGCTCGGTCTTCCCCGTGACGCTCCAGCACGAACATATGCTCATAGTGCAGTCCTCGTTTTTCAAGGCGTGCGGCGAGATCTCTCAATGCCGCTTGCCCGCCGATTTCAATAAGACCCACCACATTCGGGTGCACGGAGGCTATATCGCGAGCCACTGCTTCTCGTTCTCCGACCGACTTAATTGGACGTGGATAGGGTGCGCGCTGGACATCCTCCGCGACGAAATAATTGCGGACATTCAGCATCAGAAAACGTACAGGCTGTCGTATATCTGTCGCATTCTCAACGGCGGTAGCTAAGGGCAGGATGAGCAGCCCCAACCATCCAAGGAGGAGGCGTAAGCAGGAGGAAAAAGTTCTCATAAAAGCAATAAAGTTTATTTGCGATTGAGGTGCCGAGGATCCACTTCCTCCATCCTCTTCTCCCATGCGGCGGCTTCCTGATCGTTTTTGTCCGTGAATTTTCCGCTGCGCAGAAAGTCGATGAGTAAAGCGATGGCAGGGACATGGTTTTGCCCGGCGGCGAGGCGTAGATAACGGATGCCCTCATCGGTGTTTTTCTCCACTTGCTCGCCTTGCAGCAGAAGAAGCGCATAGACAAGTTGGGAGCGGGCATCGCCCCCATTGGCGGCGATTTCGTACCATTGGGCGGCTTCTTTCATGTTGCGAGGAATGCTCCCTCGTCCGGTGGCGTAGAGGTTTCCTAGAGCGGAGGCTGCAGTGCAGGCAGGGGATGCCACACGCGTCGCAACGGTTCTCTTCAGCCATTTGACTCCTTCTTGTATACTTTCCGGTCGTTGTATGAGTTCGGCACCGAGGGCCAGGGAGGCATCTGCCACGCCGGCTTCCGCTGCTTGTCGCCAGAAGGAGAGAGCTTTTTGAGTGTCCTGAGGCACACCTTGTCCCCGTTTGTAGATGAGTCCGATGTAATAGAGGGCCTCTTTGTTGCCCTGATTCGCTGCGGCGGTAAACCATTTGAGAGCCTCTTTCCCATCCGCTGCAATACCATATTTCCCGCCCTGCAGGTAGATGCCGCCGAGGTCGGTTTGAGCCTGAAGAAATCCGCTTTCAGCAGCCCGTCGAAGCCATCGGATCGCCTGATGCGGGTCGGCGGCCGTGTTTGGTGTGCTCGGTTGTAATAACTCACGAACTCGTGCATACATCTCCTGAGGTGTATTCGGTTCGTGCTGCTTTTCTTTTCCACAGCCAAGTAAAAATGCTGTTGCTACCACGGTTACCCACCGACTGATGCGTCTCCTCATACCCCTACTTTACCATATCTTGTCTTCTGTGCGCAAGTCCTGTTCAATCGCAAATTTGGGATACGATTGGAAAATGTTTTACACTGTTATGCACTGTGTCGTAGACGGCGAATGAAGGAGATCCAAAGCGGCCTTGAATATCGCCGGGGTTGGCGATAAGGGAGGAGCCCAGCATGTGTTGTTCGGGGAGATGCGTGTGACCGAAGAAGAGGGCATCAAACTCCCCGGTGGCGGCAGCAATACGGAGAGATTCGTTCGGTACGTGGGTGAGGTAGAGGTGACGGTTATCGAGGGTGGTATCCGTAGAGGAGGAGTGGAAGATTGTATTTGCCCAGGGGTGAGCACAAGCGAGAAATTGCGCGATGGGGTAATCATTATTGCCCGGTACGAGTTCCATGGCGTGCGGCCAGGCGGCACGCAGAAAACGGAGGGTGTCTGGGGTTGCCAGGTCGCCCAGGAAAATCAGGTGGCGGCAATCGGCAGCCAGGGCTTGTTGTACGGCGCGGTGCAAATGATCAAGCTCATCGTGAGCGTCTGACATGAGGGCTATGAGCATGGGCAGGAAAGATCAATCGACAAAGATGGGGGAGAGGGGAGCAGGAGACCGTAAGGGCGAACCGGCAGGGGAATCGACGAGTTTACCGTCGGAGAAGTACCGCAGCGTCTTACCCGGGGGTGGCGGGGAATCTTTGAAATGCGGTGTTCCTGTGGTGTCCACATAGCCGATGTAGCCCGCAGGTTCTTTGAGAATGGCAGAAAAATTACACCGAATTTCTTCGGTGTAGGGACGGTTGGCATGTTGCCGAAACCACTCTGAGAAAGATTTTTCCGCCTGCCCAGCATGTGGGGAGTGGCTTAGCCAACAAGTGACATTGAGCGGAAATTCAAGACGGCGGCACAGGGCGTGGAAGGAGTCGGAATCTTCTTTTAATGCGGGGGAGAAAGTGTGGCAGAGCTTTTCTTGTTCCGGCAGATTATGCAGGACTTCCATCAGGGTGCTGTACAGGTATGCCCGTGCGAGAGCCGGCGTGGCATCGAGTTTTGAGGAAGTGAGAACGCCGAGAAGTTTCGGCACATTCGCCTGCAAGAAGAAGGTGGAGCGGTCGATTCCGGTGGCATCCAGAATAGGCGCGGCATTCAGCAGGCGGGAGCCGGCGTAGGCGAAAGATTTGAGCGTCATGGCAGAGGCGGTGTGAACCGTGGGATCCATGGTGGAGAGTTCGAAAGACACACTGCCATCCTGCTCCATCTTCGGCGCTTTCTCGGTGTAAAAGGTGCGACCATCATGAGTATCTACGGTGTAGACTGGGCGTCGCAAGGTGGCGGAGGTGAAGACATCTTCCATGAGTTGTAGATGACGTTGGTTTGCCGGAAGTGCCGGACCGAAAGAGGGACCATTCTGCAGCAGCGCCCGAATGATGTGCGGGGGAATGGAGGTGGGCAGTCCGTGTCGAACAGCACGCAGTTGTTCCAGCATGGTAGTTGGTTCCGGCAAGTGGCGAAGCGTATTTGCTACCGCCTGGGCAGGGTTGTATGCTCCCGGGACGAAACCTTTCACTCCCTTGAGGTACTCTTCATAATTACGTGCGGTGCTTACCAGTACGGTGATACGGTGGAAAGCTTCAATGTCGTGCAAAAGTGCATTGACGGTTTCCATCTCTTCCCGCAGGGGGAGAATTAATAGTGGATCAAGAGTGAAAGTTTCCCGAGCGTCATCGAATTCATCGCAGATTTTGACCAATTCTTTACGTAGGGAGAGTAGAGCCTCTCGATCACTCAGAGGGTCACCGGTGAGCGTCGGTGTGCGTCGTGCCCGGGAGATGCGAGAGATAACCTCCTCTTTCTGTCGCTCCAGCGTCACTTGCTCAGGGCGACAGAGAGCATCCCATTCTGCCAGCAGTTTTCCGGAGTACGGCATAGGAAGCTTCCGGATGGTGCGCAGGAAAGAGCCACGTTCCTCAACACTCAGCGTGGAAACGGCATGAAGACGCTTGTATACCTCCAGACGCCGGGAGAGTTCATGGAAGGAGGCGAGAACCTGCTGCTGCCAGGCGCGTGTCCGCCTGGTGAGGGAAATCACCGAGGGAAGCAGCAGGTGGTTGATGCCGGTGTCCACCGCATCCAGTAGTGATTGAGTCCTATCCCATTCATTTGCTTCCATCGCATTTTCCAGACGGATAGAGAGGGAGGAGGCTCGCTCTCGTAGTACCAAAACGACGCAGCTCGTAATGATTACGATAAAAATCAGAACGACGATTACGCGCCGCGTCCAGTTCGAAGTTTTCCTTCTCCTCTGCTTCAGTTCACACGCCAGCTTGGAAAGCAGAGCCGAAGTGCCGGGCGGGGCCGGAGTCTTCCGTCGCTTCAGGGTAGAGATATGATCGCGCAGGACGCGCTGGAGTGAGCGGAGTTCGGAGGTGGTGACGGTGTCGAAGGCTTCGCCAATCGGCCATTTTTCGAGGAGATGAGCGATGGCGTAGTGCGCCTCTTTTCCTTCTCGGATGCCGCGTTCTTTTTCGTTTTCTGTGCAGCGGAGACGCTTACCTGCCTTGAGTCGCGCCAACTCAGCAGCGACTGATTGATCTTGTGGGTTTTTGGAGAGAAGATCTTCAAGCAATGCACGCACTTCTGACGTCCTGCCGGAGAGAGCGAGACGCCTGATGCGGCGCCATGGAGGGAGTGAACTCATGCGGCAAGTGTTTCCAATGCGAAAACGGCGCGGATCAAAGTCCGCGCCGGTATCTTCGAGTTTCAGGAAAAGAAAGCACGGAATTATTTTTCTGTAAGCGAGCCGATGCCCGGCAGAACCTTACCTTCCAGTAGTTCCAGGGATGCACCGCCGCCCGTTGAGCAGAAAGAAAGCTTATCCGCCACCTTAAACTTTTTGGCAGCCGTCACAGAATCTCCACCGCCGACAATAGAGATGCAGTCACTCTCTGCCAGACATTCGGCGATGGCTTTGGTGCCCTTGGAGAAGGAGTCCAGCTCAAAGACGCCAAGAGGTCCGTTCCAGAGCACGGTCTTTGCTTCCCGAAGGATGGCACAAAACTCTTCGATAGCTTTGTCGCCGATGTCGATACCCATGCCACCCTCGGGAATCTCGCCACCTTCTGCGATGGGGGCTGTGACGTGGGTTTCGGCCCCCTCTTCGAACTTGAAGGTGTAACGTACGTCTGCGGGCAGTACGAAGCGCACGCCTCTGGATTTCGCGTCTGCCAAGATTTGGTTGGCCAAGTCCAGCTTATCTGCCTCAATCTTGGAAGAGCCGACCTTATGTCCCTGTGCGGCGAGGAAGGTGTTGGCCATTGCTCCACCGATGAGGAAGGTTTGGCTCTTCTCCATGAGTTTGGAAAGCACCTGAATTTTGTCCGATACCTTCGCGCCACCCATGATTACCACAAACGGTTGCGTGGGGGACTCCAGCTTGCCCTCCAGGTACTCCAGCTCGTGCTCAATGAGGAAACCCATGGCGGATTTCTCGGCAAAATGCGTCACGCCCTCGGTAGAGGCGTGTGCGCGGTGGGCAGAGCCGAAAGCATCATTTACATACAGTTTTGCATGACCGAGTAGCGCCCTCGCAAAATCCGGGTCATTTTTCTTTTCTTTTTTATCGAAGCGTACGTTGTCCAGCAGCAATACATCCCCATCCTTTAGCGATGCGCGAGCCGCTGTAGCCGCTTCTCCAATGGTCTCTGGCACGAATGCCACCGGTTTACCCAGCAGCTCGGAGAGGCGCTCCGCTGCCGCCTTCAGAGAGAATTCTGCCTGATATCCCGTGCCTTCCGGACGTCCCAAGTGTGAGCAGAGCACCAGACGAGCCCCATGCTCCAGCAGATATTTGATCGTGGGCAGAGCCGCCACGATGCGTGCATCGTTGGTGATAACACCATCCTTCATTGGCACATTGAAATCCACCCGCATGAGGACTTCCTTGCCGGTTACATCGAGATCTCGGACTGTAAGTTTAGCCATAGTTTGATTGAGTTTCGCTGTGAAAAATTTCCCGGGGATGCCCGGCGCGTGCGCATTATAGTCTATTCACAAGAAATGTCAAGATTGGGAAGAGAACCATTAGGGCAAAAGCATTAGAAAATGCGTCTGCCTATGTACGAGGTACAACACGCACGACGGTGGTAAGTGCGGATGGACAACGCGGATGCGTTGCCTCGCAGGGGCGAACCGCCGATGGGGCGGCGGTGAGTCAACTTTCGACGTACGATTTGGGGAGTTCCCGCGCTTGCGCGCGAATCTGGCGAACGAGAGGGGAGCTTCAGAGTCATCAGCATGATGACCGCTCGTTGTCATGATTTTTGATGCGTTTAAACAATAACATCAGTCAATAAGGGCATTCCTTTGTTGATTAACTTCTCCTCAAATGCGTTTGCCTTGATCCCATGTAGTTCACGTGGCAGCTGAGCGCACGCAGATTTGTCGCCACATTGCCCGTACCTCCCGGCATCTTTTCTTGACGGGTAATCTCGAAAATCGGCACAGATGCTTCCGGGGAAATGCGCTCTCCCCGTCTTATTGTACGGGCGACAGGGTTTGAATATGCTTTTACTCTCGTGGTAAAAGCCGTTTTTCTCCTTACGAGAGCGCAACATTCTGTGCTTATGGCGTGCTTTTATGATGTTCCCAATGCTTCCTTATCTATTGCCTGTATTTGCGATATAGATTTATGGTGCGCCCTTTTTGTCCGCATGGGCATCACGGAGAACGAATTTTCGTTGTTTTTCGGAAAAGTTCCTGATAATATGAGCGGAGAATGGCTGAGCTTTGTGCAGAACAGGACGATGCACCGCGTTTTTCAGATGCGCTGCTCATTCTCTGTATCCTCGTGTTGCCGTTGCTTTTTTTCTTAGGCGTCATCTTCTCGTGCGGGGTGGTGTTTCTTGGGATGGTCCCCGCCGCTCTAGTGTACTTGCTGTTGCGACATAGGTGCACACGCTGTCGCTGTGCGTACTATGCGAGCGGGGCAGGAATTGCCGTGCCGTGGCTCCTATTCATGTTGTTTGCTGTGACTTTTAACGGGGCCTATTCTCTGTTGGATGTTGGGTTGTGTGTCATATATACTTTGTGTGTGATAGCGGTGCATGGGGTTGCTTTTTTGATATTCTACGCTCTGTGGAGATGGAACCGTGCGGGGCATCTGCAACCATAGCCGAACCTCCTTCTCGATGCGTCCACGCGTAACATACCTGATGGTGTTCCCGTCATGCGAAGATTTGAATCTTTCTCCTTTCGGTTCCCTCACTTTCTCGGAGCCTTTCATCAGTCCGGGACAGGGCAAACGCATTAGGCAATGCGTTTGCCTATGTACGACGTACGATGTTGGATGTACGATTTATTAATAATGTGCGCGTTGCGCAGATTTTTTCGGATCATTAATGTATGCTGAGATTCCTCTAGAGCCATCATCATGATGACTGCTGGTTGTCATGATTTTTGATGTGTATAAACATGGATATCAGTTAATAACGGCATTTTCTCTGTTGATTGGCTTCCCTCAAATGCGGTTACCCTACAGTCCGGGACGCGAGCGTTGCTTCCGTCACGACAGTCTGATAAGATACAGCTTCACGGAGGCGCCTCGTGCCGTCCAGGATGCCATGCGAGGGCTGTAAGGCGCGATGACGTCGTATCCTGGTAATTTGTCTTTTCTCTTGGGGAAAGATGCTGTAGAATAGCGGCGTTATGTTGCAAGCAGGTATTGTAGGATTGCCGAATGTTGGGAAGTCGACTTTGTTCAATGCGGTGACTCGTTCTCGCAAGGCGGAGGCTGCGAATTATCCATTCTGTACGATTGATCCCAATGTGGGGGTGGTGGAGGTGCCGGATGCACGGCTGGCGGTGCTGGCGGAGATGAGTAAGAGCGCGCAGATTGTGCCTGCTGCCATTGAATTTGTGGATATCGCCGGTCTGGTGAAGGGAGCGGCAGAGGGGGCAGGGCTCGGCAATAAGTTCCTTTCCCACATCCGGGAGACAGACGCCATCGTGCAGGTGGTGCGCTGTTTTGAAGATGCAGACATCATCCATGAGTTGGGGAGTGTGGATCCCGTGCGTGACATAGAGATCATCAATAACGAACTTATTCTGGCTGACCTGGCATCGCTGGAAAAACGCAAAGAAACGCGCGTGAAGAAAGCGAAGAGCGGGGATAAGGAGGCGAAGGAAGAAGTGGCGCTCATTGACAAACTCATGCCTCATTTGGACGCGGGGAACCCGGCAATTACGCTGGAGTTGAGTGAGGCAGAGCGTAAGTTGTTGAAGTCTTTTTTCCTGCTGTCGGACAAAAAGAGCATTTTTGCCTGCAATGTAAGTGAGTCCGAATTGGCGGCAGTGTTGGCAGATCCGGATGCGCATCCTTTTGTGGGAGCTGTGAGGCGGTATGTTGCGGCGCAGCACCACGCTGAGGCGGTGGTAATTTCCGCGCGCATCGAAGAGGAGCTTGCCGAGCTGCCGGAGGAGGAAGCACGGGAATATCTGCAGGCCCTCGGTGTGGAGGATTCGGGCGTAAGTTTGCTTATTCGTGCCGTGTACCATCTGCTTGGTTTGCGCACGTACCTGACAACTGGTCCGAAGGAAACGCGGGCATGGACTATCCCTGCCGGGGCAAAAGCGCCGCAGGCAGCCGGGGTTATTCATACGGACTTTGAACGGGGATTCATCGCGGCTCAGGTGGTGGCGTATGAGGATCTGGTAGCGTGCGGTTCATTGCTCAAGGCGAAGGAAAATGCCAAGCTGCGCATTGAAGGAAAGGACTACGTCGTACAGGATGGGGATGTGGTTGAATTCCGCTTCAATGTTTCCAAGTAAGGCGTATTTTCCATTTGGCTTCCTGTGAGGATCAGCATCATCTCTTATCTCCTTGAAAGAGGTGTATAGTGGAGAGTCCTCCATTTGAAGCATTCCTCCCCTCATGCCCTTCGATCAGATTTTCTTCAGAGAGCGGATGCCCGTAATAGCGGCGATCCATTGCGCACCCGGGGCGTGAAGCGCAGTGTTGAAATTGCCGACACACCGGTTGTACATGAGCGCGAGTTCATCCTGGCGGAAGAGAGCGTGAGACACGTCATTGATTAACTCGCGAAGCTCGATATCGTCCTGCATCTCTGGTATCTTCTCCATGGTTTCAACCGCGTTGAGTAGAATGAAACGCAGGTCTTTTTCCATACGGCTCAAATTTGTTGCGTCGTCTGCATCCGGCGGTGGCATACTCCTCAGAGCCAGTATCCGTTGTGAGTCGTCTGCAAGGCATCGCAGGCGTCGAGGGCGTACGTCTCCCCGCGGGAGGAAGCCAGAGTAACGTAGAGTGAAATCGACAAGTCGTTCATTGCGAGTGCGTGTGCCTTCTCCCCAACTATACCAGGCGTCTTCCGCCGCGCGCAGAAGACGCTGCAGGCGCACCCATGTACCGACTCCCCACGCCAGCACTGCAACGAGAATCCCTAACGGAACTGCATATTCCATATCCGACCATTTTTACGTACGCCTTTGTCCGGTACAAGGAAATAGAACCAACCGTTAGCCCCATGGAAGAGGAAAATCCAAATTTATCCAAAGTAAGAAAAATCTGTATTTTGGGCTTGCAAAACGGACAGATAGGTGTATATTTCCCCTGCTCCGTTGGTGCCGACGCTCAGCACGGTTCACGGAGAAACCACCACAACGAACACTAAGAAAACCAGAAGTATGGCACGTCTTTTCGGTATAGAGATACCCAATGAGAAGAGGGTGGAGGCTTCCCTGCGCTACATATACGGCATCGGGGCGTCCACCGCCAAGAGGGTGCTGGAGCAGGCCGGTGTTTCTCCGGACTTGCGCACCGGCACGCTGTCGGATGCACAGCTGACCAAAATTGTGCAGGCAATTACGAGCAACAATATCCTCATCGAGGGTGACCTGAGACGCGAGAAGCAGATGGCGCTCAAGCGACTCACGAGCATCAACTGTCTGCGGGGAATACGTCATCGCAAGGGATTGCCGGTGCGTGGGCAGCGTACCCGTACCAATGCTCGTACCCGAAAGGGACGCAAAAAGACGGTGGGCGCTAAGAAGTCCTGATCTCTGAAGCACAACGCATGAAAATCTAAAACGTAGAAAGCGAATTATGGCAGACGAAATAAAAGAAGAGACGACGCCCACGGCTGAGAAAGTTGCGACTCCGCTTCCTGAAGTGGTAGCAACACCGATTGAGGAGTCCGCGGAGGAGTCGATGCAGCGCAAAACCGAGCAGAGGCGCGATATTTTCGCGGAGCTTGGTTTGGCTGAAGATGAGACAAAGGTCAAGATCCTCAAAGCGAAAGGTAGTAAAAACATTACCACCGGCATCGTGCATATTTCCTCCACTTTCAACAACACTGTTGTAAGTGTGACCGATCTGAAGGGGAACGTGATAGGCTGGTCCTCTGCCGGTAAGCTGAATTTCAAGGGAAGCCGCAAGAGCACGGCGTACGCCGGGCAGGTGGTTTGCCAGGATGCGTGTCGCCAGGCCATGGGTCATGGACTGAAGGAAGTGGAAGTTCGCGTGAAGGGACCCGGTTCCGGTCGCGAATCTGCCGTGCGTGCTGTGCAGGCTATGGGACTTGAGATTTCCTCCATTGCAGATGTGACTCCCATTCCGCACAATGGGTGCCGTCCCCCCAAGGCTCGCCGCGCTTGATGCCTCTCATTTTACAACATTGAACATATCGTAGAAAAATTATGGCTCGTTACACTGGACCTACTGCCAAGATCAGCCGCCGTTACGGAGTGGAGCTTTTTGGTGTCAGTAAATCATTCACGCGTCGCCCCTTTCCTCCCGGACAGCATGGCGCTCGCGCCGGTCGCAAGAAGAAGTCGGACTACGGCGTGATGCTTGCTGAAAAGCAAAAGTTGCGTTATATGTACGGCGTGCTGGAGGGACAATTCCGTCGTTACTACCATGAGGCTTCTCGCCGTCGTGGCGTGACAGGCGATATCCTTCTGCAGCTTCTTGAGCAGCGTTTGGATAATGTGATCTTCCGTTCCAATTTTGCCAATACTCGTGCAGCTGCGCGCCAGATGGTCTCCCACGGTCACGTGTTGGTGAATGGCAAGAAGGTGGACATTCCTTCCTATCATTGCAAGCCGGGTGACGTGGTGAGTGTGGCCGCTAAAACGCGTTCACAGGCTCTCGCCAACCGTTTTGTGGAGTTGAACACGGATGCTACTACCCCGGATTGGCTGAGGGTTGATACAGCTAAGTTGACCACCGAAGTATTGCGTGTTCCCACGGCGGAAGAGATTGCTCCTATCGTGAATGTACAGCTCATCGTAGAGTTTTATTCCCGATAAAGAGCAAAGGTCTTACCACACAAACTGTTTTCCAAGGTTCGCGGTTCTCATTACCGCGGACCTTTTTTTCGATGCGATAGGCTTGCTGTGTGAACGGAGTAAAGTGCCTCATAGAAGTCCCATGATTCATGTAGAGTTAGAGTCCGGATTTTTTGAAGGCGTCGATGGGTACCAACAAACTGAGGGGAAAAGGAAGGCAGAGGTTAGGGCAAACGCATTTGAGAGAAGTTGATCAGCAGAGGGAAATGACCTTATTGACCGATATTATCGTTGATACGCATCAAAACTCACGACATCAAGCGTTCATCATGTTGATAGCTCTAAAGCAGTCTTCTCATTCGCCAAATTCCCGCGCCTCTGGCGCGCTATAATTCAAAGCATACACCGAAAATCGAACATCGTACATGGGCAAACCCCGCCCCCGCACATCGCTCTAACGATTCATTTAGCCTCGCATTCGCTCTGCAAAACAAATACATGCAACAATGCGGCATTTGCCCTTTTGCGTGATATCGTTCCAATACGTTTGGTCGGGGGTGAAGGTGGGTAGGGATTTCCTTCGATGCCTTTAGTTATCGATTTTATGAATCTCACCAAAAAAGTCTTTTCAAGAGCGGGAGGAAGAGTATAATGCGCTTTGGCGCAGGCTGCCGAAGCATTCTCGAATCGGAGGTGCCGGGTCTGCCGCTTCCACCGAGATTAATATGACAGACTATACCAAGCGCGTGCTGGAGACAGTGCGCAGAAAAAATGCCAGCGAGCCTGAATTTTTGCAGGCCGTGCAAGAGGTGATTACCACCATTGAACCGGTTTTAGAAGCTCGCAAAAAATACGAACAGAATTGTATTCTGGAGCGCATTACAGAACCGGAGCGCACGATCATCTTTCGCGTGCCATGGACGGATGATGCCGGGAAAATCCACATCAATCGCGGGTTCCGCGTCGAGTTTAACAGTGCGATAGGACCGTACAAAGGAGGGCTTCGCTTTCATCCTTCCGTGAATTTAGGCATCCTGAAGTTCCTCGGATTTGAACAGGTATTCAAAAATTCTCTCACGACGCTTGCCATGGGCGGTGGCAAAGGAGGGTCAGATTTTGATCCGAAGGGGAAGAGCGATGCTGAGGTGATGCGTTTCTGCCAGAGTTTTATGACTGAGCTGCAGCGTCATATCGGTGCGGACACGGATGTGCCGGCGGGTGACATTGGCGTAGGCGGACGCGAGATCGGCTATCTGTTTGGTCAGTACAAGAGATTGCGCAATGAGTTCACAGGGGTTCTTACCGGTAAGTCGCTCAACTGGGGCGGCTCGCTGATTCGTCCCGAAGCGACGGGTTACGGCTGTGTGTATTTTGCGCAGAATATGCTTGCGACGCGGGGAGATGACTTCTCCGGTAAACGCTGCCTGGTTTCTGGTTCGGGCAACGTGGCGCAGTATCTCGTGGAGAAGTTGATTCAACTCGGAGCGAAGGTGCTCACCATGTCCGACTCTAACGGTATGGTTTATGATCCGGAGGGCATCGACGCAGAGAAACTTGCATGGATCATGGAACTCAAGAATGTACGACGCGGTCGCATCAGTGAGTATGCCAGGGAGTTCAAGGGTGTGCAGTACATGGAGAATCAACGTCCCTGGAGTATTCCGTGTGATTGTGCGTTCCCGTGCGCCACGCAGAATGAGATAAATGGCACGGAAGCCGCCACGCTTGTGAAGAACGGCTGCAAGCTTGTTGCCGAAGGAGCAAATATGCCGACTGATTTGGATGGGATTGAGGTTTACCTCAGTTCCAAAATTCTGTACGGTCCGGCCAAGGCAGCAAACGCCGGTGGCGTGGCTGTATCCGGTTTGGAGATGGCTCAGAATAGTCAGCGTCTCAATTGGACTCGAGAGGAGGTGGATGCGAAGTTGCATGGTATCATGGGCTCGATTCATGAGAATGCATATAACCACGCACACGAGTTTTCTACCGACTGCACGGATTCCTTCACTAATTACGTCGCTGGTGCGAACATAGCGGGTTTCGTAAAGGTGGCCGATGCAATGATTGACCAGGGGTTGGTGTAAGCTGTTCCTTTTGATCGGATCCATAATCCCCGGACTTCCCGATTGGAGTCCGGGGTTTTTTGGGTGCGTCAGGCATGACATGCAACTGGGGTGAAAGTCCCCAAGAGCCGCTGACAGGGCGGAATCAAATAGCCAGAGGCAACTGCGTCACTGTGACGTGGGATGCGGGGGCAGGGCATGCGCGTTGTCCATCCGCATTTACCGCCGTCGTGCGTGTTGTACATCGTACATAGGCAAACGCATTTCCTAATGCGTTTGCCCTGAGGTCCATATTTTTTCTTGACGCAGCGTGCAGAACGTGTCAGGATGAGGATAATCATTAGGAGGAAAAAGCGCTATAAAAACGGATTTGCTTAATAAATTGCACGAGTTTCTCAAAGACACGCCGGCTTTTGAGCCACGGCGGCGTATGGGGGAAGTGATTCGCGCCGCCGCAGCAGCAGGCAATAACATCCGACCGGATGGTGGGCTGCCGAGTTTTAAAGTGGGGGAGGTCGCTTCGGGTGTGAATGGCGGTGGTTTCAGCGGCACGCGGTCATTTGAGATTCCATATGGTGAGGATGAGAATGGTAACAAGGTCGAATTAACAGCCATTTGTTCTGTTTCCCTGTCGGTTGATGATTGGGGTAGCGTGCAGGTGGGTGGGGTAGGAAAAGGCATGCCAATGGGAGCAATGTTAGACATATGGCACATATGAAAAGACACATTTCATCGACGTTGTTTGTGCTGCTGCTCTACTGTCTCCTGACTTGGCCGGGGGCTCGGTTCATCAGTGCACCGCATAGCAATCTTTCACCGTTATATGACGTGTGGGTATTCCTTAGTGGACGATGGGGAAGTACGCTATGCTTCTACGTGGTCGGACTATACATTGCAACGAATTTACGCATGTCTCCTCGATGGCAGAGATGGTGTTATTGGATTCCTTTATTATCATGCCTGCTTGCCCCCTTTGTTTATGTATTCCTGACTCCGGAAACAGGGGAAGCGGCAGCATTGACATTTTGGGAGAAGTATTTAAGCAGACCGAGCATTTGGCTTGCGCCTGCGGCGGCATTAAGTCTGTATATTTTTTACGGACGGAGCAAAAAACGATGTGAAAGACGACTTGGTTCTGCTTGCTCATCATCGAAACAAGCAGAAGGCTTGCCGTCAAATGAGTTTGGAATTTGTCGGAACGGCGGAGTCATGACGAGAAGGTTAATTTCCTCTCTTTTTGTTTTTTGCATTTACAGCTTGTCAACGTATCCTTTTTATAAGGGCTTATCTTCGATGTCGTCTGAACCGTACCCAAGCATTCTGATTTGGGAATTTTGGATAATTAATGTCCAAGTGGTTTTTATGTATTATGTAGTGCCGCTGTACGTGGCAGAATGTTGGTCGAGGCGGCTCGGAGGCAAAAAATGGGTTTATATTATGCCTCTTATTGTGGTCATTGCACGACATTTTTTTAAAGCATTTATCGTGTCAAAGATAATCCCTTCGGGTATGTGTGATAGCTGGACTTTCTTATATTGTGTTGTCCACTGGCCGGAAGGAGTGCTCGTGCCGGCTGTAGCACTTAGCCTATATTTCTTTTACTGGAAGAATCGGGCGTCCCAAAATGAGAAGAATGTACAAGAGTTATGAAAAAGATACCAATTACCTCACTTTTCTCATTGTATTCTTAGCTCCTATAATATGCAACCGTGTTTGGTCATCAATGCGTTTGGGTATTCTACTTTCTCCAAGTACGACCTGAGAAACCGCAAGGTAGCCGAATATGGTACGGGCACGCAACCCGCGACCTTCGGCTACGATGATGCGGATCATCTCACCCGCCTCACCACATACCGAGCCACAGGCAAGGTGATTTCCACCGATCCGAGCGGACTGAAGGGCGACACGACCACGTGGGAGTGCGATTTAGCTACGGGGTTGAAGCTTCGCAAGACCTACGCCGATGGCAAGGGGACGATGAAGACCTATGACGCGTACAACAATCTCGCCACCGTGACGGATGCACGTGGGGTGGTAGCCACTTACACGTGCAATCTGAATCGCGGCTTGCTCACGGGCATCAACTTTAGTGACGATAAAACACCTATTCTGTTACAAACTTTGAATTGGGGCTTTGGTACTCTATAATCTGCTTTTTAACTAAAAAGATGTCGACGTTACTGAGAAATATAGCGATGACCTTAGCCATAGTATGGATGGCGGTGGTCGCAGTCTTACCCTTTTTTAACATAGATTTCCATACCTCCTTTGGAGTTTTTGCACTGTTCATGGCAGGGATGCTTTTCTTTGTTGTGATTAACTGGTCGGAGGTCTTGCCTCAAGTTGTCGATGACACTATTACGTTGTATGGGTTAAGCGTATTTTGGCTTATCGAAGTACAGAATCCACCAGATAAGACACCTATTTATTTGCAAGCTTTGAATTGGGGGCTTTGGTACTGTATAATCTGCTTCTTAACTAAAAAGGTATCGACGTTACTGAGAAATATAGCAATAACCTTAGCCACAGTATGGATGGCTGCGGTCGCAGTCTTACCCTTTTTTAACATAGATTTTCATATCTTTGGAATATACTTTCAATTTTGCACACTGTTCATAGCAGGGATACTTTTCCTTGTGAATTGCAGGGAAAGGTGCACCAAATGAGAGATAGCGTGATGATCTACCTAAACCACAAAGCCAAGCGCGAGCTGCTCGCTGAGATGCTCTACAAGCGGCTCAATGGTGCGGGGAATAAGGTGGAGGTGACGCGCCGCGGGTATGCGTACGATGCGCTGGGACGTCCGACTTCCCGCACGCAGGCGTACCCGCAGCAGAGCGTCAGCAGAGATGATTCCTTCGACTATAACAGACGCTCGGAACTCACCGGCGCGAAGCTCGGGGAGGCTCCTTATGCGTACTCCTACGACAACATCGGCAACCGCATCACGGCGCAGGAGGATGCGGAGCACATCACCTACGCGGCGAACAATCTGAACCAGTACACGCAGATTGACACGGACGGCACGGTGTTCGTTCCGGAGTACGATGAGGACGGCAACCAGACGCGCGTGCGGACGGGCACGGGCATCTGGAAGGTGCAGTACAATGGACAGAACCGCGCCATTCGTTACGAGTCTGAGGCGGATTCCACGCACATCATCACGTGCGTGTACGACTCGCAGGGACGCCGGGTGGAGAAGAAGGAGGAGAAAGAAGGCGCAGCCATCAGTCACGTGCGCTATGTGTACCGGGGCTATCTGCAAGTAGCGGCCTACGATTTGCTCGCGGAGGGACTGCCCTCATTGTGGCAGATTATCTGGGATCCGACGCAGGAAATAGCCACACGCCCGCTGGCCATACGAGCGGACGGGGCATATTCCACGTACGGTTGGGACTTGACGAAGAACATCTGCGAGACTTATGCCGGGGCCACGGGCTCCCTCATGCACCGCTACGCCTACTCCCCATACGGCTTAGTTTCTCTTGAAGGTGACACCTCTTACCAACCTCTCCAATGGAGCAGCGAGGTGTATGACGCTGAGCTTGGACTCGTTTACTACAACTACCGCTACTATAATCCCACCGATGGCAGACGGATAAATCGAGATATATTGTTCAGCATAAATCAAATTGCTCTATATAATTATTTGTCTAATAATCCGATTTTAATGAAAGATATCTTGGGACTTAGTGCGGATGGTGTTTTAGAAGCCTTGGCAATATTAGAGAAAGAAATAAAAAAATTATCAGGCAGAGTGCTAGGCAATATACTAGAAGCCATCAATATAGGGCAGTCTGTTTACCAAGGCTTTGAAGCGTTGATGGATGTGCCCGAGTGCGTTAAGGATGAACGGAGCCTGGGTATTTGGATGGAAAAACGCAGACAATTAGCTAGAAGCTCCTTATCAAATTTTGTTAGTGCCGTACTAGTACTTGCAGCAACATATCTCAGTGGAGGATGGGCGGCTCTTGCAGCTTCATTTGTGCTTGGCGAGATACGCGAATTTCTGGAATCTCTCGTAAGTGATGAATTCATAGATCGTATTATAAATGCTGTAAATGATGATGTACCGCCCGTGAAATGCGATTGCACATACGAAGTCAGCTAAAACAATATAAATCAGGCATGTATATGTGGAATTACATATATAGAAACAAGATTGATGAGCTAGGATTACCCGATTCCCGTGCATCCAAAAGACTTGTAGCATTTTTTTGTATAGGAGGCTTGATAGGTTGCTTATTAGGGACCAGTCCATGGATTGTAATATATTTATATGCCCGCTACCACTGGTATAAATTAGGATATAACATTCCTGGAATTTGCTGCGTTGCTAATTCTATTTATCATATTTGGTTTATGTATTGGATATTTAAGTATTATCGAGGTAAGGATAACCATATAGCTTACGGGGATATTCTTACGATGTTTATAAGCCTAGCGTATCAAATCGCCTTTTATTTTATATTGGCGAGACCTATAATGAGTAAGTTAATGAGTAAGTTAGAGATGCTCACTTGATTACAGACCGAAGCAAACTATTATTTTCAATTAATCCATCCAGCTCAGATTTTTCTATCATAGATTGGTCGTGGCAAGTAAGCTATACTTGGTCAAGCACGTAAACGTGTGGAAAAATATGCGCAATGCATGGCTAGAGCGAAGAAATGAAACAGAAAATACCCAGGCATTTGAGAAAGGAACTGAAGATGTTCAATCGAACTCTGCAGGATCGCACCCAGTGGGAGAAGAGGGACTGGCCTCTTCGCGCGCGGGAGAGTACGGATGAGATCCTCAAAGAGCTCAAAATGGAGATTGTGGAGGCATTCGCCGGGGTGACGTGTCACACGGAATACACGGTTTTCAATGTAACATTTGCAAGAGAATGGGGAGGGATTATGTATTCCGATGAATTTTATGATTACCTATCTGCCAATGAGGAACGGGATAATTGGCACAGCTTTGATCCTTATGTTTTGATGGCAGGAGATGATGCTTTGTACACGTTGTTTGGCGATGCCTTTCGTTTTATTGCTCCGGCCTTCATGCTATGCTCTCTGGAAAGGATCATCCATGAAGGTGTGATGCTTGAAAACATATTGAGACCATTTGTTATCAGCCTTTCTCACGATAATGCTTATGAGAATAAGAAGAATTATGATTACTATGGGAAAAAATACAGTTCGTTCACACCGCGACAAAAGGAAGTGACGACGCGCTGGGTAGCGTACTGGCGTGAGGAGTTAAAATTACTGGAAGATGACCTGCCTGACTATGTAATGTGCCCGTGGGAATGGGAGGAGTATAAGCTTGCGGGAAATGAAATCCCAAGTAGTCAAGCATTTGATTCGTTTGGGATTTTGGAAAAGTTTCTGCCCTATGAAAATTATATGATAAGTAAGAATACGTCTTTATTCAACGCTTTACTTGAAGAAGCGAAGCAACGCCGGACGAACAGCGGTCTCCCGAAAAATGACTAATGCCTATTGAACCTGTGCTTTCAGTAACAAATGTAAATCGCGAGACCAAAAGCGACAAATGGAAATATGGTGACATCCATTGAAAGCAGCGAGGTCAAGGCGGGAGACGCTCTACACGCGGCCAATGGTGCGGAGAAGAAGAAGGTGGAGGTGACGCGCCGCGGGTATGCGTACGATGCGCTGGGACGCCCGACTTCCCGCACGCAGGCGTACCCGCAGCAGAGCGTCAGTAGAGATGATTCCTTCCGGTACAATGACCGCTCGGAACTCACCGGTGCTACACTCGGGGAGGCTCCCTATGCGTACGCCTACGACAACATTGGCAACCGTATCACGGCGCAGGAGGATGTGGAGAGCGTCACCTACGCGGCGAACAATCTGAACCAGTACACGCAGATTGATACGGATGGCACGGCTTTCGTTCCGGAGTACGATGAGGACGGCAACCAGACGCGCGTGCGGACGGTCACGGGCATCTGGAAGGTGCGGTACAATGGACAGAACCGCGCCATTCGTTACGAGTCTGAGGCGGATTCCACGCACATCATCACGTGCGTGTACGACTCGCAGGGACGCCGGGTGGAGAAGAAGGAGGAGAAAGAAGGCGCAGCCATCAGTCACGTGCGCTATGTGTACCGGGGCTATCTGCAAGTAGCGGCCTACGATTTGCTCGCGGAGGGACTGCCCTCATTGTGGCAGATTATCTGGGATCCGACGCAGGAAATAGCCACACGCCCGCTGGCCATACGAGCGGACGGGGCATATTCCACGTACGGTTGGGACTTGACGAAGAACATCTGCGAGACTTATGCCGGGGCCACGGGCTCCCTCATGCACCGCTACGCCTACTCCCCATACGGCTTAGTTTCTCTTGAAGGTGACACCTCTTACCAACCTCTCCAATGGAGCAGCGAGGTGTATGACGCTGAGCTTGGACTCGTTTACTACAACTACCGCTACTATAATCCCACCGATGGCAGATGGATGAGGAGGGATCCGGGGGATATCAGAGCGAGTCTTAATCTTTACTTTTTCCTTCGTAATGAACCCTTCAGCTTGATTGACAGTCTGGGAAAATGTGAAGGGGGCGGATGCAGTGGGGAATGTGCAGAAATATGCGTTGGGGCAGGGAGGTGTGAGAAGAGGAACGGATGTTGTATAATGGTGCCAGAATTTAAGACAGTGGGTTAAGCCCCCTTTTGCTTGTGCAACATAACAGGCGTGTGTATAATTCAACCAACACACGCACATGCAAAACGAAAACATACACAAGAGAGGGCGCTACAGCGCTGAGTTCAAGGAGAAGGTGGCATTGGAAGCCCTGAGCGGAGCGAAGACTCATGTTCAGATAGCTTCGGAGTATGGCATTAGTCCTGATTTGGTGAAAGACTGGAAGAAACAAGCTAGGGAGGTGCTGGGCGAATGCTTCCGCCGAGGGGGACGCAAAAGTGAGATGGAGAAGAAGGATGAGCACATTGCCAACCTTGAACGACTTCTGGGGAAGAGGGAGTTCGAGCTTGATTGGCTGTCAAAAAAAGCAAAGGAGTTGGGACTGTAGCGCAACGTCGCCAACTCCTGGATAAAAAAGGGGATGTACCCTCGCGCAAACGTCAATGTGGTCTGTTGGGGCTGTCACGCAGCAGCACCTACTACAAGAAGCGGCAGACGAAAGAAGAAGCGGGCGTAAAAAAAGCCATAGAGAGACTCTATGAGGAAGATGCAACTCTGGGCAGGCGGCGTATGCCGGTCATGTTGCAGAGGCGCTACGGAATCAAAATAGGCGAAAAGAAATGCGAAAGACTGAAGAAACAGCTTGGATTACGTACCCTGTATCCTCACCGGAATACCAGTGTACCCAACCCGCGTGCAGGGAAAGAGCCCTATCTGCTAAAAGATGTAGAAATCAAAGAAGTAGACCAGGTATGGGTCAGTGATATCACCTACATCCAGATAGAACAGCGCAACTACTATCTATGCGTGGTTATGGATTGGGATAGTCGCTTTGTACTGGGGTGGAGTATGGGGCGGAAGATGGATGCGGGGCTATGTCTGCAAGCGCTGGAGATGGCGTTGAAAAGTGGACGGCGGCCAAGAATCTTCAATACTGACCAAGGGAGCCAGTATACCTCAGAAGACTGGCAGTCAGCAATTCGAGCAGAAGGCATACAAATCAGCATGGATGGCAAGGGACGATGGGCAGATAACATCGTTATGGAGCGCTTTTGGAGGACATACAAGCATGAGTTCTTCCTGCAGCGTGAACCCAGGAGCTTGGAAGAGGCAATGGAGATGACGGCAGAATGGCTGGAATACTATAACAGAGAACGGCCGCACTCGGCGTTGGGATACCGGAGTCCTGAGATGTACCGGGAGTCTGCTGAGTGCCCGATGGCGGCGAATTTTTTGCGCGATTTTTTCGCTCCGGCGCAGCTTGCGGCGCTACGCGCCGCGCCCTCGCTGCGCTCGGGCCGCAGCGCCTACGCTACAAAATCGCGCAAAAAATGGATTGACATCCGAGGTTACCGAATGATATAAGGAAGCTACACGCCTGATGTACACAAAAAAGGGGGCTTAAATAAGCTTCCAATGTGTCGAAAAATGGGCACCAGTTTATTGCATGAGAAGAACTAATAGTAAAAATCCAAAACACGAAAAATCTTCAAACGGCTGTGGTTCAGAGGAGGGACGTCCTTACGAACAAATACTTATTTCCGGCCTCACTCTATCAGTAGTTGGGATGACATTTACGGAGGCATGCAATAGTCATGATATATGCTACGACGAATGCGGAGCAGACAGAAGCGCATGTGATCGTCGTTTATATGCAGATGTTAAGACTTCATGTCTCTCGCATCCTATAATCTTTTCCCCCATCTTGGGAATAGTCCCCGTCTTGGGAATAGTGTTTTCCGCAGTAGCTACTTATTATCAGAAGGAAGTTTGTGAAAAATCGCAAGTATCTTCCTTAAAAACGTTTCCGGTGAAGAAGCAACAAGGGCATTCGAGAGTGCGCAAGACAAGGCGGGCTTGTGGGAGGCATGCAGATAGAAGAGCATAGTGAACAATGAATATACAACGCACAAATACATGCACAATCATCGGAATTTTGCTTTACACGCTGGTCTTGTTTCCGGTTGTATGGGGAATGATGTTTTTCGCTTGTAAATACATGACACCTGGGGAAAGTGCTATTTTACAAATAGTTAGTTTTCTCCTAGTGATCATGGGAAGTTTTTTTTGTTTAGGACTTAGTACCATGGTGCCAATAGCTCTGCTCGCTTACTGGCTTGTGGGTAGGAAAATGGGCGAACATAAAGCTTTCGCGGTATGCATATCGGCAGCCGTCCTCGGGTCGCTTCTCCTGCTTCCTCTTGCTCTTGATAAAGGATATGTAGTAGGAGACCGTTGGAGATACTCGACTTTCTTGGTGTGTCTGCTGACTCAGCACGTGCTTTGCTGTGGCTTAAGCTGGTTCCTGTATAAAGTGGTGTATTCTTGGCAGAGCTTCCGTGAATTGCTCATAAGGACGGAAGATATGATGATCGGATTGATGACAGGACGTGGTCAATCTGACAGAGCATTCATGGATAGATTGTATCACGTTTTTTTCTTTCCGGGGATATTAGCCGTTTCTTACATGATATGCCAATGGTGGGGAGGATTCAGAGAGAGCCCAGAGTTCTTTTTCATGTGGGGATCCCTTGCTCTTCCCTACTATCTGTTGATTTTACCCAAATGTTGGCTTTGTAAATTGATAGTAAAATATTTATGCCGATTGACGAATATCCATTCCAAGGGCACCGGGGCTGTCTCCCTCTTCTGGTTCTTTTTTGCGGAGATCATCGTAAATTACACTTTGATTAACATCTTACCGAGCGTTTTTTTGTCGGAACAATCCCTTAACTCTGTCGCAATTTATGGACCTCAACATTCCTATGAATTGTTACCACCCTTGGAATCCGCTGAGCTTTGCTTGCCTCCGTCATTAATTCTTGCGTGGGGAATGTCTGCCATGATGGCGAAAGCAAGGATTAATGTGAATTGTGAGGGTAAATACGACGGGAGACAAAAGAAACCATGACTACTTATCGCGTGACAGGCAAGGTGATTTCCACGGATCCGAGCAGACTGAAGGGCGACACGACCACGTGGGAGTGCGATTTGGCTGCAGGTTTAGAGCTTCGCAAGACCTACGCAGACGGCAAGGGGACGCTGACGCAGACGTGGGAGGAGAAGCGCGACCTGCTCGCAGAGATGCTCTACACGCGGCTCAATGATGCGGGGAAGAAGGTGGAGGTGACGCGCCGCGGGTATGCGAACGATGCGCTAGCGCATATCAAGATGCTCAAGACCAAGCGTGCAAATGGGAAAAATGTTAAAAGTGTATGAAAAAAGATTATAACTCGCCTCAGTATGAGGATGTGGCAACATTCACATGTTTATTATACCCGCTCATAGCCACTTCTATTGAGTTAAAAGCCTAAATTATTTGAACCATGCGATTAGAACTGAGAAAAGTTAAGGAAAGAAGGTGGAAAAGTGAGTTAATGAATCTTTTATACCTATTTGCACTTCTCTTTCTATCTATTCTGACCGTTCATGTTTACAAAAAGTTCGCTGACGATTTGTTTGTACAATTCTTTTATGCTGGGGAAACAGAGGGAGTTATTACGTATGCAGAAACAATGCGACGGAGCGCAGTGCGTAAAAATCTTGAGATCGAATACATTAATGCCGAAGGAAAAACACGTGGCTTCTGGACTGCCAGGACTACTAAAAAAGATGTAGGAGATAAAATAAAGGTGCGCTACTGTAGACAAGGGGGTGAAGCCGTTGCCGACACTTTGCCTGAGCTGATATTCGATATTGTCATGGTAGTTGTAATTTTTGTTATAAATCTTCGTTTTTCGTCCATTTTATTTTTTGCTATTTTATGGTATAAACGATGTATAATATTATGGTATAAACGACGTATAATGCGTTGGAGAAGAAAATTCAGAAGGGAAAAATACATCGGACGAGAATAGAATGTGAATGACCGAGACTCCTATACCGTGTGAGATCTACGAAACAGATGAGTCAACCCGCGCGGAGAATGACTATAATGGTGCCGGAATTTAAGACAGTGGGTTAAGCCCCCTTTTGCTTGTGCAACAAAACAGACGTGCGTATCATTCAACCAACACACGCACATGCAAAATGAAAACATACACAAGAGAGGGCGTTACAGCGCTGAGTTCAAGGAAAAGGCTATGAAGATGACGTCAGAATGACTGGAATACTATAAACAAAGAACGGCCTTATTCCACTCGCTCCGCTGCGCCTACACTACAAAAGCGCGCCAAAAATGAATTGACATCCGAGGTTACCAAATGATATAAGAAAACTACACGCCTGATGTACACAAGAAGGGGACTTAAATAAGCTTCCGGAGTGTCAAAATAAGCACCAGTTTATTAATATACGCAACAAATGAATATACGTATTCAAGGAATAAAGAAAGTTTAATAATCTTAGGGCTAAAAGTATAATATAGTAGAAAGGATGTTATTTTATGATGAATAAGTTTGTTTTCTCGATAGTAGTGATTCTTACTGCAATGCTTGGGTACCAATGTTCGCCGACTAACAGAGAGGGGCTACCGCCACATGATTTCATGGAGGGGATTGATAGGGTGATCTATACAGAAGGGAACCACTTTGATGATATGGACAATCAGTTGAAACGCGAGCTGGGGAGACCGCTAGAAAGGAAGTATCGTAGGTGTAGAGAAGAAATAACGGGGACACGATTGAAACAATTGAGGGAATTTCTTTCAGGTTACCCTAGCAAAATAGTAGATGAAACGAGTGAAAAACAACAAATCATTAATCTATCCGGACCCTTTTCTTGCTATGATGGCAGCTATACGCGATTGCTGATACCCGGGAAGACGGGAAAGACAGTGCTTATAGCTTTACAAACAGAAGAAGAGGCTGAGAAGTTTTTTTTGATAGTAGGTCGAAAAGATCGAGCGGAAGCAATGCGGGAAAGGTGCTTGGTGAGGGAGCGGGAAGAAAGAAATAAGCCTCGGTGAAAAGGGAATGTATTTTTGCGGGTACATTAAAATGCCTGAACACATGTGAAGAAACCTTCAGAAATCTCTGACGATTTCCACCGATCATACGGGATTGGAAGGCGGGACACGAACGGCAGCGACTTCACCGGAGTACGGATGCGGACGGCAACCAGACGCGCACGGGCATTTGGAAGGTGCAGTACAACGGACAGGACTGCGCCACTCGTTACGAGTCTGAGGCGGATTCCACGCACATCATTATTCAATACTGACCAGGGAAATCAGCATAGATGATAAGGGGCGATGGCAGATAACATCGTCATGGAGCGTTCTGGAGGACATACAAGCATGAGTTCTTCCTGCAGCGTGAACCCGGGAGCTTGGAGAGGCTATGAAGATGACGGCAGAATGGCTGGAATACTTACAAACAAAGAACGGCCTTACTCCACGGGGCAAACGCATTAGGAAATGCGTTTGCCTATGTACGATTTACGATGGACGATGTACGATTTGGGGAGTTCCCGCGCTTGCGCGCGAATTTTGCAGAGCAGATGCGAAGCGGAATTTTGAAAAATGCGCGGGGGTGATTAGAAAGCGGCGATGGCAGACGGGGTCTTCCTATGTACGATGTACAACACGCACGACGGCGTAAGTGCGGATGGACAGCGCGTATGCGCTGCCCTGCAGGGGCGAACCGTCGATGGGGCGGCGGCGAGTCAATTATCGATGTACGATTTGGAAAGTTCGGTGGCTACGCCGCGAATTTGGCGAACGAGAGGGCTGCTTTAGAATCATCAGCACGATGACCGCTTGTCGTCATGATTCATGATGCGTATAAACGATCATACCGGGCAACAAGAGCCTTTTCTCTGATGATTAACTGCCTCAAATGCGTTTGCCCTGCCTTACTCCACTCGTTCCGCAGCGCCTACGCTACAAAATCGCGTCAAAAATGGATTGACATCCGAGGTGCCGGATGATATAGCAAAGATACACGCCTGATGTACGCAAAAAAGGGGCTTAAATAAGCTTCCGGCGTGTCGAAAGATGGGCACCAGTTTACTTCTAAGCCATAAAGTAGTCATTCTATGAAAAAAATCTTCTCTCCTTCAATAATTGTTGCCGTTATGGTGCCCTTTGTGCTACAATACCAACACGATTCTCTTTCAGTCGAGAGAACACATAATTATGAAATCTATCTTAGGGCTAAGCAAGCATACGAAGACTGTTGCCGCCATGGTAAGCCTCATGATTTGTCGTTCCTTCCTAAAGATTTATTGTCGGCAGACGGGAAACCTATGTATCCATTAGAAATAGATCACAGAGGGGACCTGACTTGCGAATTGAGAACGCTTCCCGGCACTACACCAAGTGTTATAAATTACCTGTTTCCTCCCTTCAGTCCATGTAAAATTTCAGTGTGCGAAATTGATGCGGTGAGTTTAGAAAAGGAGAAAGGAGATGACGAAGATGACGAAAAGAGGTAGTAAGAGAGTTGCGTTTAGGATAAAGATCGCACAGGATAAATCCATGGTGAGTTTGCCCTTTGCAGAATTCTTTTCGTCGATGAACGCGACAACTTCACGGTCTTTTGGATGGGGTTGGGGTACGAGTATTGCGGAGCCCTCACCAACCAGTAGAGACCTTGTGATGGGTTGGGTATATATGCTTCTAAACCTTAAAGTAGTCATTTTATGAAAGAAATTATAAAATCCTTCGTTCCTCCAATAATTGTTGCCGTTATGGTGCCCTTTGTGCTACAATACCGACACGATTCTCTTTCAGTCGAGAGAACACATAATTATGAAATCTATCTTAGGGCTAAGCAAGCATACGAAGACTGTTGTCGCCATGGTAAGCCTCATGATTTGTCTTTTCTTCCTGAAGATTTATTGTCAGCAGACGGAAAACCTATGTATCCATTAAAAATAGATAACAGTGGGAGACTGACTTGCGAATTGAGAACGGTTCCCGGCACTACCCCAAGTGTCATAAATTACCTGTTTCCTACCTCCAGTCCATATGAAATTTCAGTATGCGAAATTGATGCGATGAGTTTAGAAAAAGAGAAAGGAGAAGACGAAAAGAAATAGCAAGGGGGTGTGTTTAGGATAAAAATCACACAGGATGAATCCATGGTGAGTTTACCCTTTGCAGAATCCTTTTCGTCGATGAGCGCGGCAACCTCACGACTTCTTGGGTTGGAACACGAATATTGCGGAGCCCTCACCAATCAGCTAGCCACGCAGATCACCGATGCGAACGGTCGCCGCATCTACGCTTACGATCAGTACGGCTCTCTGAACTATGAGCGCAGTTTTTATGGGGATAACACCTTTGCGGTGAATGAGAAATGGGACAAGTTCGGACGCAGCGTCGGCTATCAGTCACGCAAGAGCGGCTCAACAATCACAGAGGTGAACATCGGCTATGCAGAGGATGGACGCATCGAATCGGCGAGCTTCCGGCACGGCGGGGCGGAGAGGAAATTCACGTACGGGTATCTGGCGGGCAGCAATCTGCTGCAATCGCTCGCCATGCCCAATAAGGTGACGCTGACGCAGACGTGGGAGGAGAAGCGAGACCTGCATCGAAGAGATGCTCTACACGCGGCTCAATGATGCGGGGAAGAAGGTGGAGGTGACGCGCCGCGGGTATGCGTACGATGCGCTGGTACGTCCGACTGCCCGCACGCAGGCGTACCCGCAGCAGAAGAGTTTGCGCGGGAGGATTCCCTCGACTATAACAAGACGCTCTGAAAGCGCCCGACGGCTGGCAGGGCGCTTGGACAAAAGCGCAACTTTTGCCCCGAAGGGGCGAGGCATCGATGGGGCGAAGCCGAGGCAACTCAACGGCGCTACAACTCGGGGAGGCTCCCTACGCGTACTCCTGCGACAACATCGGCAACCGCATCACGGCGCAGGAGGATGCGGAGAGTGTCACCTACGAGGCGAACAATTTGAACCAGTACACGCAGATTGACACGGAAGGCACGGCGTTTGTTTCGGAGTACGATGCGGATGGCAACCAGATGCGCTACTCCACTCGCTCCGCAGCGCCTACGCTACAAAATCGCGTCAAAAATGGATTGACATCCGAGGTGCCGGATGATATAGCAAAGATACACGCCTGATGTACGCAAAAAAAGGGGCTTAAATAAGCTTCCGGAGTGTCGAAAGATGGGCGCCAGTTTACGTAGTCAAAATAGGAACGGCTATGGCAAATTGCCAAAATTTAGCAAGACAACAGAATTGCAAATAAATTATGTTTGAGAACCTTTCCAAGAACCAGGGAGTTTTAGACATTACACATGCTTTTGCCGATGTGGAGCATCCGGGGGATGAAGCCTTGACTTTCCCCGTTCCGAACGGATGGTATGAGTGTGATATAGAGTATTTTTATTCATGGAAGCAAAGCAACTGGACTGAATTGAGGTGGAATAGGTTGCGCCGGGAGGCATCCTCTTTAAGCTTTCTCGCCCCTGCAGGCTTATTGTACGCGATTCCGGCCTACTTACTCATGATTTATGTAACCGAGTCTGTGAAAAGGGAAATCAAGCGAATATGGGAAGAATTGTATGCTGGAGAGGTTTGCCCTATCGATGATTTCATTCCTGATGTCAACGATTTCTGGTGTGTTGACCGGATCTTGTTGAGGCTAGCAGCTTCCGGGAAGAAAAATCGACCGGCTTTAACGCGTGAACAAGTCATGGCGCTTGAATCCTATTTTCTTTCGGAAATAAGTTCCACGATGGGCAGGGAAAAAGGAGATATATTAGACAAAACATACGATCATTACGTGAGCAGAGTGCGGAGAAATTATCGAATTGAAACATCAATGGAAACCCAGACTACGATATGTTGCAAAGGGGCGGATTTTTCGCGGGAAATGATGCAGTTGCCGTCGCCATTGGCAGAATATCTTTCCAAATATACACGGATGCGGGTTGCCGGAGAGGAATTTAAAGAATTGTTGTCACTGTGGGATGCCGCTCAATTTGTATATTCACCACGACAAGAAGACTTTACCAATCACCTCGATCCGAACAAGGCAGGAGTAAGTTCACGCGTGCGTGAAGAACTGACATCGGATGTGCTCCATACTCTGTCAAATACTCAATTAAAGCTCGTTTACCGCTTTTTCCTGCAATATGAACTTCAGGAGAAGGAAGAGTGGATGAATGAAAAAAACATCAGAGACTTTTGCAAGATTGTATTGTGAATCGCAAAAACACATGCAATAGAGGATGAAAGAAGCCCAGGGCAAACGCATTAGAAAATGCGTTTGCCTATGTACGATGTTGGATGTACGATTTATTAATAATGTGCGCATTGCGCAGTTTTTTTCGAATCATTAACGCATGCAGAGGAGGTCTTAGAGCCATCATCGTGATGATCGTTTGTCGTCGTGATTCTTGATGCGTATAAAACGGTAATACCAGTCAATAAGAGTATTTCCTCTGTTGATTAACTTCTCCCCAAATGCCTTTGCTTTGGGCGGGGCGTTGTCGTCGGTTGGACGGTATTCGACTCCGCTCCCGGATCTTTGCTCCGGCACATTGGCGCCGATGGTTACAGAGTGTCGCTCCACTGTGGCGGAGGCTGGGGGGCAGAGATGGCGCAAATGTTGTGAATGAGTCGGTTCCACTCTTCTTTTCCCTGAGTGATTTGGATGCTGATGCGGAGGAAATAAATCGGCACATCCATTTCATCCGGTTTCATGAAACGAACGGCGTCTTTTTCCGTAGTGACGATGAGATCGATGGCGCGATCGGCGCACCGCTGCACAAAGGCATCCATTTCAGTCTGGTCAAACCAATGATGATCAGGGTAGCGGCGGCGTATTTCAATTTTTGCTCCCTGCCGCTCGACGAGTTTTTCAAAGCTTTCCGGGCGGGCGATTCCGCTGAGGCAGGCCACGTATTTGCCACGTAAAAATTCAAGGGGTTTGCGTTCGCCGGTGAATGCGTTTTCCAAGTAATCCGGTGCATGATTGGTGACAATGATGTCCGCGAGCTTGTTGTAGCGTCGAATGATGGCAATGAGATTATCCTGCGGTTTTCCATCGCTCTTCGTGAGGATGATGTAGCCGGCGCGCGCCAGGCTCGCTCGTGGCTCTCTCATGGTTCCGCGGGGTAGTAGCGCGCCCGTGCCGAAAGGAAAGCCGCAGTCCACCAGTACGATGTCAATCTCGTGTTTGAGCTTGAGGTACTGCATGCCATCATCCAGGATCAAGGTGTTACTGCCCAATTGTTCAATGGCGAAGATACCCGATTTGACGCGGTCCTTGTCGACGAGAACAGCCACGCCGTCTAGGTTCCGGGCAAGCATGAAAGGTTCGTCTCCGGCGTAGAGTGGTGAGAGGTAGCGAGTGTTCCCATCACTCGCTATTTTCGGCAAATGACGCACTTTCTTGCCCTGCGCGTTTTTCCATTCCTGAGGCAGGGGAAGATCTGCGCTCTTGTACCCGCGCGTGAGGATGGCGCATTTTCTTCCTCGCTCGGTCAGTGTGCGTGCCAATAGCTCTACTACCGGCGTTTTCCCCGTGCCTCCCGCCGTGATGTTCCCGACGCTTACCACGAAGGTACCGAGGTAGTGCACCGTGCGCAGTCGCCGACGAAATAAAAAAAGACGCACCTTAATCAACAGGTAGAAGAACCAGGATGCGACTCTCAGCATGCAGCGCATTGCCCACGCTCTGAAGCCATGAGCTCGACCGAATATCACATCCATCCCCCATTCCTCCAGTTCTTCCATGCGCGACTTCATGCTGCCTTCATGATAGCGCACGTCTTCGGTGGTGTCAAGGTTGGCAAACGAATTAGGAAATGCGTTTGTCTCTGTTACGACGTACGATGTTGGATGTACCGACGGTGGCGCCTGGCGGCGCCTATGTACGGGGTACGAAGTACGATGTACGATTTGGATCATAGCGCGCGTTGCGCGGGGATGCGAAGAACGCTGGTTGTCATGATTTTTGATGCGTATCAACGATGGTATCGGTCAATAAGGGCATTCCTCTGTTGATTAACTTCTCCTCAAATGCGTTTGCCCTGGGAATTCGGTGGCTACGTCGCGAGTTTGGCGAAGCAGAATATGCTCGTTTCTTTTCTTCCTTTTTCTTTTTGTCGGCGAACGACAAGGTGATCTTTTTTTATCATGCGCCCGAGAATAAGCTTGCAAATAGGTACCGGTACGGCTAGACTGACCATGGCGTATGCTTTGCTTTTCTCTGCCTCAGTGTGTGATAGAGCGAGACAGCAAGCGCCTATTCATTTCCGATCTATCTCATGAAAAGACATCACATCATCAGCAGCATATTCGCGTTTTTCATGGTACAGTACTGTGGAGGCGCTCCCTGTGTAGAAATGAAGTATGAGGAGCAGGCGCTTCTTGAAAAGAAGGCAGAAGGAGGAGATGCAACGGCAGCTGCAGAATTGGCAGAAAGGTACTCCCGTGGGGAGGGGTGTACGACCGATTACGAGAAAGTTTACATGTGGGCTAAAAAAGCAGCAGAAACTGGAGATGCGCGAGGACAACGACTTCTTGGAAGTTGTTATATGTTAGGTGTTGGTGGGGTAGAAAAGGATGCCAAAAAGGCGGCAGAATTGTACAGGAGAGCGGCTGAGGGGGGAAATGTAGAGGCGATGGAATCCTTGGCGTTTTGTTATTCAAAAGGAGAAGGAGTACCGAAGGATGAGTCCTTGGCAGTCCTATGGACAAAAAGGGCGGCGGAGGGAGGTGCTGCGGCTGCACAGTATAGGTTAGGAATCATGTATGCCCAAGGACACACAGACGTGCCAAAAGATACGATCGCAGCAAGGCATTGGTTAAAAAAAGCGGCAGCACAAGGACACGAGGGAGCTGTCACCGCTTTGGTAACAGTGATATTTTCTGAAGGAGGGGCAGAGGCACAAAAGGAATTGGAAGATGCGGCAGCAAAAGGAGATCGACAAGCCAAAGCATTGTTAGGAGCTCTGTATTTAAGAGGACTTCAAACAGGTAAGGCAACGGAGGGCGATGTTTCGTTTGAGATAAAAAAAGATATAGAAAAAGGAGTAAAGTTTACACGCGAAGCGGCTGAGGAAGGAGATGTTTATGCGATGGGAAATATGGGAGAACTGTACTGGGTGGGACTGGTGGTAGGACGAGACCCGTCGGAAGCTGTTAAGTGGTGGAAGAGGGCGGCGGCGGCTGGTGGCAAAGTGAATCAAACAACATTGGCAATTGCTCTCATGCAATCTTCCCAAGAAAACGAGAGGGAGGAAGGATTGCGGTGGCTGGAGAAATCTGCGGCAACTGGCAACACAGAAGCGCAATGCATGCTCGGCAGTTTTTATTTGAATGG
The DNA here is from genome assembly GCA_947624205.1 of uncultured Akkermansia sp. Classification (GTDB taxonomy): domain Bacteria; phylum Verrucomicrobiota; class Verrucomicrobiia; order Verrucomicrobiales; family Akkermansiaceae; genus Akkermansia. The sequence continues at coordinate 44,984 of CANQJI010000001.1, forward strand.
ACGGAATGTAAAAAAAGATACGCAGTATGGACTTTCCTTGATAATCACAGCGGCGAAGGCTGAAAATAAAGGTGCACAAAAAATGTTAGTTCTACTCTATTACTACGGATACGATGGCATGTCGCCCAACTACGATGAAGCACGGGAATGGGCGGAAATAGCAGTGAGTGACGGAGATCGTGATATTCAAAAATTGTTGGGTCTCATGATGGTGAGAGCGGAGGGAGGGCCAAGAGATATCAAGAGAGGCGTCGAGTTAATAAAGAAATCGGCAGATCAGGGAGAAGTCGAGGCTCAGTTACTGTTTGGATCATTTGTGTATGTAGGATGTGGGGTAGAAAAAAATGAGGATCTCGGCAGGGCATATTTGAAAAAAGCGGCGGATGCCGGAAATGAAAAAGCTAAGGAGTTGTATGAGGAAGTTACGAAAGGAGATAAAGGAGAATGAGTCTTTACAGGTAAGAATATTGCGGAATCTTTATATGGATCAGAAAGGAGTCTGATAACAGAGCACATTAAAAGTATACATCAAAACTTATGAAATTATATCTAATTATCCTTTTGTTCTTATGGGGCGTATGTACAGGCGCGGCTGTAGAAGATGCCCAGGAGCGCACCCTTGTTCTCCATTCGGAAGGAGGGATGTCTGTGACTCGGCAGAGCGCTACTCAGGGAGGTAGTTTTGAGTATCATGTAACAGTGCTTAAAAAGAACGATTCTCAAATTGAGGAGAAAGACATTCGATTTGTCAGCAAGATCGATTACAAAGACGGGTATGCGAACAATGATTACGTTATTCTAACCAACAACGGAGGAGATATTGAGGAGCTGGCGTGGCTTGTCATTGATATTCAAAAATGTCGGGCAACTGAATTCCAAATACCGATACAGGAAATTAATAAAACGGAAGTATTTCATTATACACAAACAAGTTATATCACAACAACAGGAGGGTGTTTCCAACGAAAGCTTGTGGTTTGGCATCAAAATGATTGGGGAAGTGGGGAACAAGTCATCGGTCTTCGACTCGGAGATAGTATCCCTAACAGGTGCCGTATCCTTTGGGAATATGATGCTAGAGCGGATAGATGTATTCTAAAAGAAACCGTTGTCAAGCAGAATAGCGAAGATTCCTCTTGGACTGATCACACAACTGTGACAGGAGAGGAGAAAATAAAGAAAACCGTAGTGCCGGTTACGTCAGATTCTGTTATTTACCAAAGAAAATAATGTATTTCAATGATTAACAAAGGTAAAGTAGCGGAAAACAATAATCGCAAAGCCCTGCAAATGCCGACTAAAATGCTGTGCGGCCAGGTGACCGTTCCTTTTGAGACAATGCGGAGGAAAAGAAAACCCGACAAAAGTTACCGTATCATGAAGACACTGCTTGCCCTAGTTTTTTTCCTCATGCTGTGTGGGGGATGCACTACACAGAAATATGAGCATATCCCGCGTGTGTACGGCTACAACAGTGCGGTGTTTAAAAGTTGGTTGCTTTTCGACAGCCTCGATAATTACTATGCGCCGCCTCGATTAAGTCGAGCCGGGTATTTAAGGCGGTTACGTATCAAAAAGGGACTTAAAATTACTGGAAAAGAATTGGAGCGTGAGGCTCCGGACAGGGATTCCTATGTATGTTCAAAGGAGGGTGAAGGAGTGGGAAGGTATTCCCTTATGGATATAGAGGAGCGACTGAAAACGACGGATCGGGAGACTCTCCATATGCCTTGGGCAATAGATTACAGTCACGATATCAATGCGTTTACAGAGAGCCTTAATTTGGAACAGCTGGCTAAGGCATGTTATGAAGGGAAGGTCGGTGAAATTTGGTTCATACCGGGCAGACGGGATATTCTAGAAGATGAGTACACGGGAGAAATATTCGGGAAGTTTAGAACAGGTCTGTCACCTCGTAAATGGGTAGGGTGGCAACCGGCTCGTTTTGTTACACCGGACGGCTTGGATCTGAGCGTACTCATGGACAATATATGGCTGCTGTGGCAACTTGCGCGCGATGGTTGGGTAGAAACAGCTAATGATGGTACGTGGAACTGGACGCAAAAAGCAAAACAGATAAAGAACTCATCGAAAGGGACGACATTGGCAACGTTATCCCCCGAATTACGCAAGCGCTTTGCAATTTTAGATTTAATACGAGGTTGGGAGGGAGAACTGCCTGCTATTCCGTGTACTGTCCGTCCAACGTGTGAAGGACAACGCTTTGAGGATGATGAATTGAGACTCATGCGGCAAAACGAAGGATGTAAGCCTAGACGTCTTTGGAATACAACACTATTCATTGCTCCAAAGCATCCTGATATGGGTGTATACAACGGGAACGAATTACACATTGGGGAGAAGAAATACATCGCTATGCAGAAGGATCCTGAATACAGGGGAAATAGCGCGATTGCGCAATATGAGGATTTCGCCGTTTCTAAAGGGATTCAAACTTTTTGTGGTATGTGGTACAGAGAGGAACCGTATAGGGAGCGTCGTGCCCGTCTCATTTATTCCGTGCGTTGAATGCGGATGTTTAACCTGTGAATTGCAAGGACGAAAGCAACAACTGAAAGATCAAATGCGCACCGGTTCCGCCTCGTTTCTGCACAAAGGCGCACAGCATCAGTTCCGCTACGGTTACCTTGCAGGCAGCAACCTGCTGCAATCGCTCGCCATGCCGAATGGCGAGAACTTTACGCCGGAGTGCGATGCGGACGGCAACCAGACACTCATCCAGACAAGCACAGGCCTCTGGAAGGTGCAGTACAACGGATAAAACCGAGCTGTACGCTTTGAAAGCGAGGACGGTCGTACCGTCATCACCTGCGGCTGCGATTACATGGGACGCCGGTTTGAGAAGAAAGTAGTCACCAATGGCACAACAACCCTGCACGAACGTTACATTTATCGAGGTTACCTGCAAGTTGCAGCTTATGACCTGTGCGAGGGACACGCCGAGCACCCGGATTTGCGCTTCATCATTTGGGATCCGACACAAGAAGTCGCCACGCGACCGCTTGCCATTCGCGAGAACGGCGTGTTGTACACCTACGGCTGGGATCTCACCAAAAACATCTGCGAGCTGTACGGGCAGGAAGGGTTCATCCGTACCATCTACACCTACTCACCCTATGAACAGGTGACAGCAGAGGGAGACGTCACCCAGCCCATTCAATGGAGCAGCGAGTTCTATGATGAGTAGTTAGGACTAACGTATTACAACTATAGATATTTCAATATGTCATTTGAGGAAGTCAGGCAGTTTATTCTTGACACTGATTCAAAGACGGTAAAGAATGCCCAAGGAGGAGAGTATGTATACTATGGGATTTTGGAAGTTACTGCAGAATAGCTTCATATTTATTCTGAGGTTATTTGTTAGATTGGCGCTTTGTTTTTTTGCAGCATTACTCACAACGCTAGTTTTGGCACGAATCATTCCTGGTACATGGAAGGTTCCGGTTCGCATAGTAGAATACATAGTAAGAGTTTATTTCCCTTCTATAGTTATGAATATAGAAATAGCTACTGATATTGAAGTCACAGATTTTATAGTTTTTTATGGTGGGATCGCTTTTCTATGTTATTTGTTTCTTTCATACAAGATACAAAAGCGATAGGCAATATAATGGTGCCGGAATTTAAGACAGTGGGTTAAGCCCCCTTTAGCTTGTGCAACCCAACAGGCGTGTGTATCATTCAAACCAACACACGCACATGCAAAACGAAAACATACATAAGAGAGGGTGCTACAGCGCCGAGTCCAAGGAAAAGGTGGCGTTGGAAGCCCTGAGAGGAGCAAAGACTCATGTTCGGATAGCTTCGGAGTATGGCCATTAGTTCGGATTTGGTGAAAGACTGGAAGAAGCTAAGGAGGTGACGACAGAATGGCTGGAATACTGCAACAAAGAACGGTCTCACTGGCGTTGGGTTACCGGAATCCTGAGATGAACTGGGAATCTGCCGAGTCCCCGATAGCGGCAAATTTTTGGCGCGATTTTTTCGCTCCGTCACGGCTCGCGGCGCTACAAATCGCGCCAAAAATGGATTGACATTCGAGGTTACCGAATGATATAAGGAAGCTACACGCCTGATGTACACAAAAAAGGGGGCTTAAATAAGCTTCCAATGTGTCGAAAAATGGGCACCAGTTTATTTAATATGCGCAACAAATAAATATACTTATTCTAAGAGTAGAGAAAGTCATAGGATTAAAAGTGTAACATAGTAGAAAGGATGTTGTTTTATGATGAATAAGTTTATTTTCTCGATAGCGGTGATTCTTACTGCAATGCTTGGGCAGCAATGTTCACGGACTGACATAGAAGAGGAGCTTCCGCTACGTGATTTCCTGGAGGGGGGTGATAGGGTGATCTACATAGAGGGGAACATCTTTCTTGATATGTACGAAAAGGACGATCAGCTTAAACGCAAGCATGAACGCGCGATTGGGATGCCGGTAGAAGAGAGGTATTATAGGTATAGGGAAGAAATAACGGGGGCACGATTGAAACAATTGAGGGAATTTCTTTTAGGTTACTCTTGCATAACACGACGTGAAACACCGATTGAAAAAGAACAAATCATTCATATAGTAGACCGCTTTCGTCCCACTGATGGCAGCTATTTGAAATTGCTGATACCCGGGAAGAAGGGAAAAGAAGTAATTATATGGTTGGAAACAGAAGAAGAGGCTGAGAAGTTTTATATGACAGTAGGTCGGGAAGGTACGGCGAGAGATAGGCGTCAGTTACGTTTGATGAGGGAGCGGGAAAAAGGGAAAAAGCAGTGACGAATATAGAGAGGTCTGTGAATTGCAGAACAAAAGCAACGGGTGAAGGACAGACTGAGATGCTTAACCCAAGCCACAAAGTCAGCCGCGACCTGCTTGCGGGCATGGATTATGTGCGTGGCAATGGTCTCATCACGCAACGCCAGTACAACTACGGTGCGCTTGGGAGACCGATGACGCGCGATACGCGCTACCCGAATAAGGCGATTCATCATGCTGATACCTTCGCTTACAACAAGAGGGGTGAAAGCCCACGAGGGCTCGGAGTGGGATTGGACAACGCGCAAGCGTTGTCCGCAGGGCGAACCTCCGATGGGGCGGTGGTGAGTCAAAGCGCCCGACGGCTGGCAGGGCGATTGGACAAAAGCGCAGCTTTTACCCCGAAGGGGCGAAGCATCGATGGGGCGATGCTGAGTCAACTCACGGGTGCGCTACTTGATGAGAATGCCTACGCCTATGCCTACGACAACATAGGCAACCGTGAAATCGCCCAGGAGGTAACTGAGGGCATTACCTATGCCGCCAACGACCTGAACCAGTATACGCGCATCAGCATGAATAGCGAATCTATGAGAAGAGGGAAGAAGTTGAGATCGAGTTCGGAAAATTCTAATCATGTGATAAAAAAACTGGTAGTTAAATGGGACTGCTCTTGCATTCCTAAAAAGAGTGAAGGAAGTCTGAGTATTAGCAATTCATAATTCCGGAGATATGTTAATGATACACACCTCGAGAACGAAGTTATCACATGGATTGATGTTGATAACGAGCATATTTTTCTGTTTCGCAGGTTGCACATCAGTAAAAGAGGCAAACTTTGAAATAAGAGAGTACAAAGAGGCATCCTTCAGGAGCTGGTTATTCTTCAAGGAAAGGGACACCTATTATTCGCCACCAGCAATAAACCGAGCCATTTTTTTGCGTCCTATGCCGGAGGAGGTCAAGAAAGAAATTGGTGGTGATACAAAAGCGATAAGGTGTTTTGGGGATAGATACTACGCCATACCCGGTCGAGAACCCGGCATCTGGTATCCCCCTAACGCATGGGTCGGCTATCAGGGCAATCTAACGAGCCGGAAACCAACGAATTATCCTTGGGAAACAGATACGTCCCAAGATATCAATCTCTTCATGGAAAAGCTTGATTTGAAAAAGTTTGCTAAATTGATTTACGGCAATCAGCTGGGTCGGATCTTTTTCATGAAGGGGGAAAGAGAGATAAGCTTTTATGCACGCCTTATAGTGGGATATGTTCCCCCAAGCGTGTATGTTCCTGCACGTCTTATAACGGAATCGGACTTAAATCTTTCGATGTTGATGAATAATATCGCTCTTCTCTTCCAACTTGAAAGGGACGGTTGGATTACTAAAACGGGGAGGGATTCGTGGCGATGGACAGCTCAGGCAAGGGCGTTGAAAAAGGGTGAACAATCCACCCTCTCAGATATGGATATGCAGACACGGAATTATTTCAAAGCCCTGACACTGATCAAGGATGGTAATGAGTCACTGCCGCCCATACCCTGTCGAATTATCAAAACGTGTGAGACGGTGGGTATGATTGATGCTGAGGTACGACTTATGAGGAAAAATGAGGGTTGCAACATGGGCCCGATGCCAAAGAAAAGATATTTTACCGTGGATGAGGAGGTCGGGTACTGTGTTTTATTGGGGGCAACCCTTCGCTTACAATCGGAGGGAAAGAAGCAGAGTTACGTCCAGTTGAGAGTTTTTGCAACGGACGGGGATATAAGAAGAACCCACGGCGTCAACTTGGAGAGAATCCTTCAGGAAGGAGGAATGCCCAAACGCATATGCCGCGTTATTTATGACAGGAAACGGTGAGTGTAAATCGTAAGAATAGATGTAACAGTTGAAAGATAGACGGAGATGCTCAACTTAAGCCACAGAGCCAGGCGCGACCTGCTTACAAAGATATGTGTTGCCTTAGACCATAACCATTGACTGATCTTTATACAGTATGAAAAACATAAAAATGAACAAGAAGGTGAGAGTTTTGATTTTGAGTGTGATTTTGCTTCTGAATCTTTTTTCATGTGGAACAAACTCTCAGCCTCATATGGATTATTCTCAATTTCAACTGATGTATTCGTACGCACCGCCTCTTCCGGCTGGAGATAGAAAGTATTATAAAATAATAAAATATTTATCCGCGCAATGGGCGGTAAGTCTCAAAGAGAATCACTATGTATATTTTCACAACGGGGATTATTATGTATTCCACCGTTATCCTGTTACCGATAGAAGGGCGGGATATCCCACAATTATTTCGGAGGATGAAGCAGAGAGAATGATGGCGACGAATTTCCCTTTTGAAATGGATTATTCTCAATTTCAACCAGTGTATTCATACAAATTTTATTCTCGAAAAGGAGATAAGAAGTATCATAAAATAATAAAATATCTGACTTCACGGTACAGAGTTAGTCCTAGTGAGAATCTCTATATATATTTTTATGATGGATATTATTACATATTCCGCGACTTCCCTGTTACTGATAGAAAAGTATTACCTCCCATAACTATTTCAAAAGATCGAGCAGAAGAGATCATGGCGGCAATTCCGTAGCGAAGCGATCGATTATTAGGCAAGATGTGTGAAGTGTAAGAACAGAGGTAATAGGAGAAAGACAGAAGGAGATGGGCAGCTCAAACCATAAAGTCAAACGCTACCTGTTTACAAAGATGTGTTCCATCCGTAACACGGACGGCGGACTCGTGGTGCAGCGCAGTTACACGTACGACAAGCTCGGACGTCCTCTCACGCGGCAGACGCTTTGCAGTGGCGGCACCATGAATGAGACGTTTGATTACAATGACCGCTCTGAAGGCGCCCACGTCACGCGCACGGTGGGTGCTTCTAAGAAGAAATGTTCTGACCTCTATGATGCTTGTATACTTGGATGTAGAGGAGGCAAATGGCCCACGGAAACTCCAGGTGTTAGATTATATTGAGAGCTTGATTGTATGTTAGATTACATATTTGATACGAATCTGTATTACTATGCGGAAGGAACAGGCGAGCTGTGTACCGCGAGAATTGCATTGACCTATCCGTGGAAAAGTCCTCATACTCGTGATGACTTACGATGGATATGCTTCGACCATACGTGCTTTCCTCCGTTCTTTGGAATACATCCCCTAACCCTTTTAAGACAGGCGTGTACCATATTAAGCATGGAACTCAGCGAAAGAGCATACTTTTTTAAATATGAGGATGCTGTCTCTCGTGATATGAGCAAATCTTTTCACAGTGAAAGATACATTTCCGTATACAAGCAAATAAAGATCGCAGTAAGAGAACGAATCAGGAGCTTGGAAAAGAAGCAAAAACAGATGGGAACTGCTCCGACTGTTCATCAAACAGAAGAAAAATGTGAAAAACTATTAAAACGAGAGGAATACCAAAATCATTTACAGAAGTATCCGAATGCACAGAGAAGAAAGATGGAGTTTTATTACTATACGCCCAAAAAGGGAATATGTACGTTGAGCGCACGCGAATGGGCTCCTGTAGAACTTAAAGCAGGACTTTGGGCATACAAGCCTTGTGTCATAGAGGGAAGTTCCTCCTCCCGTTTAGAAGGAGGAGAGACGACAGATCCGCTTCACGCATTGATCAATTCTTTGCAAAGCATTACTCAATATTTAGTGACCTATGCAGAGGAACACGGTATTCTCCAGTATTTTGTTGTGAAGGAAGGAGGCGTTGCAACTGCAGGGAATTCTTTAGATGTATCCTTCCTCAAATATACATTGAAAGCTCCCGTATTATGGGGATTAGCGCTTAGGATGGAACCTTCAGGTGATCTAATTATGGATTGACTTGGCAACAGACGCGGAACAAAAAATGAAAAAGTTATTCTTAAGTGCTATTTTCCCGTGTTCTTGTCATCCGGTATTGGAAGAAAAAATTATGTTGTATCCGGCAAAAAATTGTAGATTGGAATTTACTGCATGCAAAAGAGACGTGGCTGCAACAGAGTTTGCTCCCGGAGTTTGTGTATATAAGGGTGAACTTTATGGTAGAGTGGGAAATATATAAGGGTAAGTCTGTAAGAACAGCAATAAAATCACTCAATGATGTTGGGGAATAGGTTGATGAATCCTTGATTCCGTTTCCATCGGGCGTTGCTGTCCGGATTCTAGTGAGGATGACACCGTTTCAACAACAGGCTATTCATGAAGTGCGCGCGCGTGGTGCGGATTCTACGAAAAGTTATGTGGATGCTTTAAACGGCATGTTGTTGACTCAGCTCTTCGAGAGGTGTACAATGAAGAGAGAATGATGCGGATAGAGCGATTATGGCAATTTTGGATAGGCGCAGCGCTTTGCTTCGGCATGCTCAGCTGTAGCGTGTCGCCATTGCCGTCGCCGAAGCTCCCTCGTGTCAGCCGGCAATCAATGCCGGATTCGTCTCTCGTCGCGCGTCTCCGTGAATCATGGCTCATGCTGGGGCAGGTTGATCTCCCCGCGGAGAAGAGGCAGGAAGTCATCCGTTGCTACAATGCGGACTTACTCTGTCTGCTGCGCCGTCTGCGCCATGATGCCGTCCGGGAGGGAGCCATCACCCCATATCCCCTCTTCATGGATGGAGCGTCGGGAAAGAATCTTTGCGGGAAATTGGCGCAGACGTACGATGACATTGTGCCGGCGGCGGATGTGAGTCTCGACATGCTGAAGGAGAGATACCTCTCTCCCGGTCTCGGGGTGCCGATTGTCGGGGTGATTCCGCATGCCAAGTTGCGCGAGCGCGTAGCGACTTTTCAAGCGCGCGGCACGGTGCATACCATGACTGCACTGCTGGAGTTTCGCGGTACGCATGCATCGCCTGTCATCCGTTTCATCCCGCAGCAGAAGGCTTCCAGGGTGCGCATCGGCAGAATGCTGTACCAGTTGGCAGAAGATTATTCTGCCCCCATCGAGCTGTACTGGGCGCTCAGCGGGGTGGATCGCGATCGATTCCTCGGTCTTCTGCGTCCCCAGAATGTGCGTAACCAACGGGGACTTGTCTGCATGGAACCCTGCGATCCCGACCGCATTCCCGTCATCTTCGTGCATGGACTTGCTTCCAGCGCCGCAACCTTTGCGAACCTTGTGAATCGCCTGAGGAGTTATCCCGATTTGCGCAAGCGGTACCAATTCTGGTACTTCAACTATCCCACCGGTGTGGCGTGGACGCTCTCTGCCGCCGCCTACCGCAAGGCTCTGGAAGAGGCTCGTGCGGAGTTTGACCCGAACCATCGCAATGCCAACTGGGATCATCTCGTTGCAGTCGGTCATTCCATGGGCGGACTTATCACGCACTACAGTCAGTGTACGGAACCGTGGAAGTTGCTGGAAGCCGTGCCGCGGGATCGTACCCTCTTCGGCGATTTGCTCCACGGTCGCTACACGGATGCGCCACCCGTCGCGGCGCGCAAGAACGGTCTGCAGGATTTGTTCTATTTCAAACCTGTGAAAGCCGGCATGGTGGTCTACATGGCCACGCCGCACAAGGGGGCTCCTATCGCGCGTAATCGTTTTGTGATCATGCTCACGCATCTCATCTACCTGCCGCAAAGCGTTATCTCTGAGACGCTGAATGTCGCCACTCTGCAGCGTGACAATGTGATCACGGATCCGCGGCGACTCACGCGCTGGTTCACGAGTATCCGACAGCTCTCGCCGGACAGCTACGCCATTCGCGGGCTGGCTCCTCTCGCCGTTCGCGATGTGCCCATCCATTCCATCATCGGTGATCGCGGACGCGGCAACACCCCGCGTAGCTCCGACGGCGTCGTGCCATATTGGTCAAGCCATTTGCCGTTTGGTACGGAGACGATCGTACCGGCGGATCACTCGGTGCAGGATGCGCAGGAGACGGCAGATGACCTGGCACGGCTACTGCAAGACAATTTGAGGAGGCGAAGGGCGTCAGCGATGCAAGAACTCAGAGCTCGTAGTAAGTGTAGCCGTTGAGACCGTCGCGGTAGGCTTCCAGGGCTTCGCGGCGTTGTCGCGGGGTGATGCGTTCGCCCTCCACTGCTTGTTCTGCCAGGATACGGAAGCGTTGCACCAGCTCCTTGGGGTCATATTTTTCGTAAGAAAGGACATCCGCCACGCAATCGCCTTCCTCCTCGTCGGTGAAGACCGGACGCCCATTCTCCAAGTGTACACTCACCACATTCGTGTCACCCAGCAGGTTGTGAAGATCGCCGAGCGTTTCCTGGTAAGCGCCCACGAGGAAGACTGCGACGTAGTACTGTTCATCTCCTTCCACCTCGTGCAGCGGCAGGGAACGCGCCACGTCCTCGCGATCGATATATTGCGCCACTTTGCCATCGCAGTCGCAGGTGATGTCCACGAGCACGCACTTCTGCGTGGGGCGCTCACAGAGACGCTGGATGGGCATGACCGGGAAGAGCTGGTCGATAGCCCAGGAATCCGGCAGACTCTGGAAGAGCGAGAAATTGCCGTAATAAAAATCCACCATATTGTCGGAGACCTCTTTGAGGTCCTCGGGGATTTCACTCATCTCTGCGATGCGGTGAGCGATGAGACCCATGATGCGCCAGTAGATAGCCTCCCCGATGCCGCGTTCGCGCAAGCTCACGTTGCCGTAGGAGAATTGCATGCGCAGTGTATCGCGGTAATAGTTTGCGTCGTTGTAGCTCTCCTGGATGTTTTTGCGGGTGAGCATGCGGTATGTTTCATCCAGCGCCTGGAGCACCTCGCTCGCGTTGTCCGGCAGCTTTGGCAGCGCCCCGTTGTAGCCTTGTGTGCTGGTCACATCCAGGATGTTGAAGACGAGCACCGAGTGGTATGCCGACACAGCTCGTCCACTCTCCGTCACCAGTGTGGGGTGCGCCACGCCACTGCGCGTGCACATCTCTCCAACGATTTCCACCACGTCGCGCGCGTACTCCTCCACCGTGTAGTTGCAGGAGGAGTGGAAATTCGTCTGCGAGCCATCGTAGTCCACCGCCAGCCCTCCGCCCATGTCCAGCGTACCCATGGGGGCGCCTTCGCGTACGAGATCGATGTACATGCGGCAGGCTTCGGAGAGACCCTCGCGGATGATGGAGATATTCGGAATTTGTGAGCCCTGGTGGTAGTGCAGCACCTTGAGGCAATGTAGTTTGTTGACCTCCTTGAGATGATCCACGACTTCGATGACCTGGGCCGTGTTCAGCCCGAAGACGGACTTGTCGCCGGCGGATTCACTCCAGTGACCGGCGCCTTTGGCGGAGAGGCGCACGCGCACACCCAGATTGGGCTCGATGCCCAGCTTTTCCGCGCGTTTCAGGATGGCGGGCAATTCGTTGGGCATCTCCAGAATCAGGTGGATGTTCAATCCCATGCGTTGCCCCATGAGCGCCAAGTCGATGAATTCATCGTCCTTGTATCCGTTGCACATGAGGAAGGCTTCGGCATCCTGCATGTACGCCATCGCAGCGATGAGTTCAGGTTTGGAGCCGGCTTCCAGACCGTAGTGGTATCGGGCGCCGTAGGAAACGATTTCCTCGACGATATGCCGCTGCTGGTTCACCTTGATGGGGTAAACGCCTCGGTATTTGCCCTGGTAATCCAGCTTGCGGATGGCGCCGGAAAAACTGCGGTTCAACTCGTCCACCCGGGCGCGAAGTAGATCTCGAAAGCGCAGAAGTACAGGTGCTTCCATTCCGCGTTCTGCCAGCTCTTTCATCAGGGTTACCAAGCTCACATGCCGCGGTTCACCACTGCTGTCGATGAGTCGTACGGTCGTCTCACCGTTGCGTGATACGTCGAAGAAGTCATTGCCCCAATCCGGCACGCAGTAAAGTTCAGCAGAGTCGGCGGCTGTCCAATTCTTGACTTTGCGACGGATGGTCTGTGTCTTGCGTTGAGGCATGGTATGGGTCGGTTGTGAATGAATGGAAGAGGTGTGTGTATGCCCTTGCCTTGAGGCAATCGAAGAAAGGCAAACGCATCAGAAAACGCGTTTGCCTTTCACGATTTACGATGTTCCCCGGGATCAGGGTTTCACCACGGAAGCCAACACGACGGTCCCGTTGAATGGTGTGGTCACCTTCTCGGGCAGCGTCACTTGAGACAGACGAAGAGACTGTCCGAGATCCACGGCGCTGATATCCGCCACGACTTCCTCCGGGATGTCCTTCACCTTGCAGCGCACCGGAAGCTGGTGCACCAGCTGCTGCACTTGTCCACCCATGGCCACACCCACGGGCGTGCCCTTCAGGTGTACCGGCACCTTCACCAGAACTACAGAATCCGGCGTGATTGCTTGAAAATCAACGTGCGTAGTGTTGTCGGTCAGATGGTTGTGCTGCACATTCTTGATGAGGCAGAGAAGCTTCTCTCCCTCCAGATCCAACTCCACGGGAAGGCTGTCCGTCTCGTCCAATCCCAGCAGCACGCGCAGATCCGCTGCGCGAGTCTGGATGTTAATGTTCTCCTTCACGGTATGCCCGTAAATCACACCCGGTACTAGTCCCTGGGCGCGCAGGCTGTTCAGTTTTCCTGTGCCGACGAGCTCGCGCTTGCTCACGCTCAACGTTTTCGTTTTCATATTATATCGTTCTAAAAATGAGGTTTGTTTCAGGATGATTCCGACGTCGGTGCGCTTACGTCACCCGCCGAGTGTACGCGCCCACGCCCGCGAGGCATGAGCGGACGCGCAGGATGCCACAGAACTCCTCCTTTGTCAAGGAAAAACAAATTTTTTACGACATGATTTCCTCTGGCTGCGACCAGGGACAACCACATGAAAAAAATGCGGCTGTTATCTACGATTTATTGAATACGATGCGTTACGCAGATTTTCCGGATAAGCAATGCATGAGAGAGGATGGGAAAAGAGAAATGCCGCTCTACGATGAGGGAAGTTCTTGCGATTGCTGCAAATTGGGGGGTGATTGGTTTGCATCTGGTCTTTCCGGAGGATCCGTTGATTTTTCCTGCGGGCGATTAACGATGTTGGCGGCGGCTTGGAAACCTCGGGTGAGGCAGATGCCGATGCCGTCCACCGCGCGGTTGAGGGCATCCTGCAGAATTTGCTGTTGTTCCGGGGGGAAGTTGCCGAGGACGTGACCGACGAGTGAGCCGGAGCCGTGCGAACCGATGCCGACACGGAGGCGAGGGAAGCGGTCTGTGCCGAGATGGGCAATGATGGATTTCATGCCGTTGTGTCCGCCGGCGCTGCCGCCTTCGCGCAGGCGCAGGGTACCGAGCGGCAGGGCGATGTCGTCGTACACGACGAGAAGCTCAGACGGCGCGATTTTGAAGTAGCGGGAAAGGGAGCCCACGCACTCGCCGGAGTCGTTCATGAAAGTTTGCGGCTTGGCGAGAAGAAAACCTCTTGAACCCGATACGAGGGCGCGATGGGTGCGATCTTTCTTCCAGCTCGCGCTCATCTTGTCGGACAGGAGGTCAAGCACCATGAAACCCGCGTTGTGGCGCGTGTTCACGTATTGGTCGCCCGGGTTGCCGAGACCGACGATGAGACGCAGGGACATAGGCAGGAAAAGTTGGCAGGAGTATTACTCGCTCAGCATGATACTGCGGTTGACGGCGTTGAGGTAGGCGCGCGCGCTCGCTTCAATCACATCGCTTGCCGCGCCTTTGCCGCTCACCGGGCGCGAACAGGTCTCCGAACCCTCGCCGAAGATCACCTTCACCGAAACCTCTCCCAATGCATCCTGTCCTGCCGTGGTGGAGCGCACAGCGTAGTCCACAAGCTCGCCGCGGGTGCGGGTGATGCGGTCGATGGCCTTGAAGCAGGCATTCACCGGACCGTTGCCGATGGCGCAGTCGGTGTAGGGGCGGCCCTCCTTTTCCAGGGTTACGGTAGCGGTCGGTTTCGTGTTACTGCCGGCGGTGAATTGGATCATCACCATCTTCCATTTGCCGTGGTGCGTGTCCAGGGAATCATTTACCAGTGCCGAAAGATCGTCATCGTACACGAATTTCTTGCTGTCTCCAATGTGCTTGAAGCGTTCGAAGACCTGTGCCAACTCCTCTTCGGAAAGTACGTGCCCCAGTTTTTCCAGCCTGGCTTTCACCGCCGCGCGACCGGAGTGCTTTGTAAGCGGCAGCTCAGTTTCGCCCCAGCCCACTTCAGCGGGATCCAGCACTTCATAAGTTTCGCGCTTGGAGAGAATACCGTGCTGATGGATGCCCGAGCTGTGCGCGAAGGCGTTTTCGCCGACGATAGCCTTGGAGCGTTGCACGGCGAGACCACTCATGCGGGAGACTGTGCGACTTGTCTTCACGAGCTCGCGCGTGTTCACGGTGAGCACCCGGGCATCTTTCTCGAACCCGAAGGAATCCGGCCGCAACCGCAGCGCCATGATGATTTCCTCGAGTGCAGCATTGCCGGCGCGTTCGCCGATGCCGTTGATGGCGCCTTCCACTTGGCGCGCGCCCGCCCCCACAGCCGCGAGGGAGTTTGCCACGGCGAGTCCGATATCGTTGTGGCAGTGTACGGAGATGATGGCGCGCTCAATGTTGGAGACGTTCTTGCGCAGGTAGGTGATAAGATTGGCGAATTCGGTAGGAGTGCTGTAGCCGACGGTATCCGGGATGTTCACGGTGGTCGCTCCGGCATCGATGACGGCCTCCACCACTTGCGCGAGGAAGTCCCACTCCGTGCGGCTGGCGTCTTCAGCCGAGAATTCGACGTCCTTCACGAGGCTGCAGGCGAGTTTCACATGGCGCACGGCGAGATCCAGCACTTCTTCCTTTGTCTTGTGGAGTTTGAACTCGCGGTGCAGGGGACTTGTGGCGAGGAAGGTGTGGATGCGTCCTCGTTCGCCCGCTGCCGCTACGGCTGCAGCCGCCTGACGGATGTCATTCTCCACGCAGCGTGCCAGGCCGGCGATGACGCAACTTTTCACCGTGCGAGCGATGGAGGACACAGATTCAAAATCCCCGTCTGAGATGCAGGGGAAGCCCGCCTCGATGATGTCGACTCCCAGCTTTTCCAGTTGGCGGGCCACTTCGAGTTTCTGCCGCAGGTTCATCGATGCTCCGGGGCATTGTTCTCCGTCTCGTAAGGTGGTGTCAAAGATGCGTACGTGGTCAGTTTTCATAGTAGTGCCCCCCATGTTATTCCCTCGTTTCCTCCGGGTCAAGAAAAAAGTGAATCCTCACGCACGCGCGCTTTGAGCGGGCGTGCGCGAGGGACATGATTTTCTATGTTGTTGAACCGTATAAAATATTCTGAAATTCAGAAGTTTACAGAAATATTCATACATGTGCCAACGTCGTGAAAAAAAGGATTAGATTTTCCCTGCATACACGGAGATTGAACTGCCAAAAACGTGGAAGAAGGCGTCGAATCTTCCAGAAAGTGCGCAGGCGAAAACGATCAAACGAAGGCACGAGGAAGAGGAACAAGGCAAACGCATTTCTAATGCGTTTGCCTATGTACGATGTATGATTTTCGATGTACAACACGCACGACGGCCCCGTAGAGGGCGCACGCGTTAGCGGGCGGCGGTGGCAGGCGGGGCCTGCCTATGTACGATGTGCGATTTACGATGTGCGATTTGGGGAGTTCCCGCGCTTGCGCGCGAATTCGGCGGACTACGGCGGGGCGTGGAATGCGGCGCTGAGGCTGGGAGTTCCCGCGCTTGCGCGCGAATTCGGCGGAGGGCATTTGTCGTCATGATTTATGATGTGTATCAACGATCATATCAGTCAACAAGAGCATTTCATCTGTTGATTAACTTCTCCTCAAACGCGTTTGCCCTGGAGAACAATGCGGAAGTCGGCTGTGTTCTCATTTTGAATATCAAATCTTGCCATGCGCGCGTGTGCATGGTAGGATCCTCCTATGAAACGGCTTCTCTGCTGCATGATGTTGCTTGTCGGTCTGTTGTCGGGCGCAGCTCCGGGACAGGAAGGGGACACGTCCTTTCGTGCCGCTGTTGAGGCAAGCGTAGGCAGTTTTACCCCAGGACAGAGCTTCTACATCGCCATGCGTGGCGCGATCCCCGAGGGGCTGCATGCCTATTACCGCAATCCCGGCAGTGTCGGAGAAGCGGTATCGGCTCAGCTCCGGCTCCCGGAAGGTTTTTCGGCTGAGGGGCCGTTTTGGGAGGTTCCGCACAGGATGAGTTCGTCCGGCGGCAGTATCCTGGCGTACGGGTATGAGAAAGAAGTGGTGGCCGTCTGGCGTGTGCAGGCTCCGCAGAATTATTCCGAGTCCGGCGCTGATTTCGTGATTGATGCCACGGCGCAGCTCTGTTCCGACGAGGGCTGTCTTCCTACGCAGGAGGTTGGCGCTTCCCTCCGGCTGTCACGCGGGGATGGCACTGCTTCTTCGGCGTGGAATCAGGTTGAGCAGCGGGTGGAGACGCTCGGCGACGTTTCTCTTTCGCAGCTCTCCGCTTCCCGAGGGACAGGCGGTGCGATCGATCTTCGCTTTACCTCTCCCGTCAATCAGCAGGAAGCGTATTTTTTCAGCGATGACAACAGCGTCGCTCCCGATGCTCCTCAGACTGTCCGCCGTGAGGGCGATGCGTGGCTCCTCTCCCTGCCGTGCAACGATGGCAAGAATCTCCTCTATCCCGCCCCTGAGAGACGTCCGAAAACGATCAGCGGCAATCTCGTGTTTGCCGATGGGTCGCACGCACGCATTGTTGACCTGCCGATCGAGTGGAATAACGGCTCCCGGTGGGTTGTCCCCGCGGGGTTGTGGGGTGTTGTTGCCGGCCTCTTCCTCGGGGGATTTCTGCTGAACCTGATGCCCTGCGTGTTCCCCGTTCTTGGACTGAAAGTGATGGGGTTTGTCGAGCTAAGCGGTGGCAGTCGGGGCAAGGTGGTGGCGCATTCTCTGGCGTTCACGGTGGGGATTCTGGTAAGCTTCTGGGTGCTCGGGTTAATCCTCGTGGGGGTGAGCCAGGCGCAGGCTCTGTTATCTTCCCCGTGGCAGGATTGGGCGAGTATCCTCCTCTGGGGGGATGAGGGAGGCGCGGATCGCAGTTGGGCTTCGTGGATGGAGAATCAATGGGTGGTGTACGGGATCGTGGTGCTGCTGATGGTGCTCGGGCTCTGGATGTACGGGGTCTTTGAGTTCGGGGCCCGTGCCACGGGCATCGGCGGCGAATTACAGCGTCGCGGCGGTATGATTGGCAGCTTCCTGCAGGGTTTGCTCGTCACGGTGGTCGCTACCCCTTGCAGCGGACCCTTCCTCGGCGCCGCCATGGCTCCGGCGATGTCGATGCCGGGACTCTGGTTGCTCGTGGCGCTCAGCGCGATGGCTGTGGGGCTCGCCTTGCCGTATCTCGTGCTCGGCATCTTCCCCGGGTTAGTCGCTATTCTGCCGCGTCCGGGGGCGTGGATGGAATCCCTGCGCCAGGCTTTTTCCTTTTTCATGCTGGCAGCGGCGGCGTGGATGCTGGATGTGTACCTGACCTTCGTCGATGGCGGGGCAGGTGTGATGATCGGTCTCGTGGTGGTGGCAGCCGGCTGCTGGGTGTTCGGTCGTTGGTGTCCGCTGTGGCGCAGCCGGCTGAGTCGTTGGCTGGGTGGATTTGTCGCTCTCTGTCTCGTGGGTGCCGGGGTGTTCTGGTCAATGCCGCGGAACCAGGAGGAAAATGCCGCTGTCGATTGGGTTGATTGGTCGCCCGCCGCCATGGCGGAAGCGCTCGAGGATGGCTCTCCGGTTTTCGTGGATTTTACCGCCAAATGGTGCGCTACCTGCCAGGGGAATAAATTGGTGGCGTACTCTGACGAGGTCATGCAATTGTTGGAGGAGCGTGGAGTCGTGCTCATGCGGGCGGACAAAACCAAGCCCAACGCAAAAATCGATGCTGAGTTGCGGCGTCTCAATCGCAGTGCCGTGCCGACAAATGCTCTCTACCTGCCGGGCAAAGAACCCATCGTCACGCGTGAGTTGCTCACCCCGGATTATCTGTTGGATTTCCTCCGGGAAAATCTCCCCTCTGAGGAAGGACAGAATGAGGATCCTGCGGATGATTCCAATACGGAGAATGACGGCTAGGGCCAACGCATTAGGAAATGCGTTGGCCTATGTACGATGGACGATTTACGATGTACGATTTGAATTATAGCGCGCCAGAGGCGCGGGAATTTGGCAGAGCAAGTGCGGATGGACAACGCGCATGCGTTGCCCCGACAGGGGCGAACCGGCAGTGTGGTGCTGGTGAGTCAATTTGGAAAGTTCGCGCGCCTGCGGCGCGGGCGCGCGTAGCAAACGCGGGAGCTGAAATCGTGAAGTGTCGATCGGATGCGGTTACAAAGCGACAGAGAAGCAGGTGGTGCTCGAGGGCGGCAAACAGGGTTTGCGGGTTGTCGCAGACCCGTGCCATTGTTTTGATACGGTTGATGGGTTGATTATTGTTCCCGGACTTGACAGAAAGGGGGAGAATATGGTAGAAAGAGGAGCGTCTGCGGGGAGCGGAAACTTTTCAATAGGATTCTATGACACCGTTTATCATCTCTGGACAAGAAAACATTGTGACTCCCGGTTTTTACATGCCGAACAGATTGAGCATTCGCTCCGGAAAAGCTCTACATCACCTTTTGGACGGGAAAGTTTGTTACCTGGTCGATTCTACTTTTCCGCCGGCGCCGGAGATTATGGATTATCTCAAGACGAAGGACATCACCATTGAGTACTTCGACTTTCGTCACACGACATCCCGTGCTGTGCGTGAGCAGATTTTGACGCACATGGACGAGGGAAAGAGCGTGGTCTTTCTGCCGGGGCAGGTGGCGAAGGTGCGCGGTGCTTTGGCGGATGTACCGTCTCCGTTTCTGCGTCATCTGGGTAGCTTGCATATCGCACCTGTACCGGTATTTTTGGGGTATTATGGGGACAAGATTACGAACTTGTACCGCGAAAGAGAAGAGGCGGAATGCTGTGAAATTTTTCACATACTGCCAAAGTTAGCGGCCGGGCCGCAGACGGGTGAGCGTCTTCTGGATGCGTGGCTGCAGAGAGGGGAGGAATTATTTTCGGCACGTCCGCTGCTGCAAGGATCGCTTACGACGCAGATTGTATTTGCTCTCCGGGCAAAACCGAATGTGGAGACAATTGACGGGATGAGTGGGGCTGTCTTGCCGAATTACAAGGCGTTGGGCATAGCGATGACTGTGGCGCGAGCGTTGCGCAAGCGGGATGCGAAGCGTGTTGGGGTGATATTGCCGCCAGGTCCCGGGGGATTGATTGCCATTTTATCTTGCTTGCTGGCTGGGGTGACACCGGTAATCATCAACTATGCCAGCTCGCGCCCTGCATTTGAGAGCACTGTGCGCCAGGCAGGGCTCACCTGTTTCATCACTGCGCGCAAATTCATGCAGAAGTTACCTTCTTTCCCGTGGCCGGGGGAGGATCAGCTTATCCTCGTGGAGGATCTTATCAGGATGCTTTCCAAGGCGGCGCTCATCAGCAATATCCTTTTGGCTAAAGCCGCTCCTGCATCCATGATCTGCAAGATGTTTGATACCGATCTGCACAGAGGGGATGACGAGGCAGTGTTGTTGTTCACCTCCGGCTCTTCCGGCGAACCCAAAGGCGTGGCACTTTCCCATCGCATGCTCTTAGCGAATGTGGCCCAGTGTTCCTGCCGGATACCGCTGACAGAGGAACGCTTTCTCGGTAGCTTGCCAATCTTCCACAGCTTCGGGCTCACGGTGACACTGATGCTGCCGCTCCTTTGCGGGTACCCCATCTGCGCTTACCCGAATCCCACAGATGCTCGCACGCTCTGCGATTTGGTGAAGGAGTACAAACTTACACTTTTAGCCACTACCCCGACCTTTGCGCGCGCCATGTTGCGTCGAGCCGAGAAGGATACCTTTTCTTCCATTCACCATTTCATTGTGGGAGCGGAAAAGCTGCAGCCGGATCTGGAAGAGGAATACAAGCGTAAGTGCGGTGTCACTCTCCTGGAGGGCTATGGACTCACCGAAGCTACCCCTGTTTGTTCGTTGAATGTCAAAGATGCGCCCATGGTGCCAGGCTCCGCCTTCTACGTGCCGGGGAAGGTGGCGCGCAGTATTGGAACACCCTTGCCGGGTATTGCCGTGCGTATCACGGATGTGGAGGATGATACGAGGGAGCTTCCTCTCACCGAACGCGGTATGATTTGGTTCCGTGGTGCCAATGTCTTCCATGGTTACATCGGTAAGCCGGAGCTCAACGATTCCATCTTTCACGATGGTTGGTTTAAGAGCGGCGATATTGGTCAGCTCGATCTCAACGGCTTCATCACCCTGGGCGGTCGCCTTTCTCGCTTCTCTAAAATCGGTGGCGAAATGGTTCCGCACGAGGGTATTGAAATGGCCATTACGCAAATTCTGCAGATTCCGCCGGAGGAAGGGGTGCAGATTGCCGTCACCGGTGTGGTGGATGAGCAGAAAGGCGAGGCTCTCGTGCTGCTCTCTTCTCTTCCTGCCCATCAGCGCAGCTCCAAGGAACACGAGATTCTTTCCATGATTCGTCTCGAGCTTGCTAAGCGAGGTCTCCCCAATCTCTGGGCTCCCCGCTATCTCGTGCCTGTGGAAGCTATCCCCGTACTCGCCACAGGTAAGCTCGATCTCCGTGGTTGTCGCCTTCTCGCTGAAGAAGCTCTCATGGAGGAGTAGAGGAAGCAAGGAAGAAGATATTTTGGGATTTGGCTAATTTTAGCCGATCCTGGCGATATCTTTGTTCTTGTGGTTTGTTCTCGCTTTGCAATTGCGTCCGTAGGTGATATCAATGATTTTTCACACAGCTTTGTCGAAGGCTGAACATAGTGTTTGATCTTCAAACCGTAAATCTAATTTATTGATAAATGCGACTTCTTGCGAGATTGTTCTAATCGTCGAATTTTGGTGTTTGCCAGGCGGAGGAAAATGTGATACGATGGGTCCAGACGCGTATGAAGGGACAGAATTATATCGCTTGGACGGCAGTTATGTTATGTTTGGGAGTTGGAGTGCCGACCCCTGCACAGGAAGAAGATGAGGCTGTGACGGCAAACGAGACAGAGGCAGTCGCCCCGGCGGAGGGGGCGTCGGAAGAGGCCGGAGGGGAAAAGGATCCATCGATGAAGATGGTGCAGGATATAGCGAAAATGCGTGCGGAAATTGAGGAGATCGTGAAGGAGTTTAGGGAGATCAAAGAGCCGACAAAATCGAAGGTTAGCCACTTTGAGCGCAGCAAAGAAGTAGCTGAAGAAAATTTTAAAAACGCCGAGAAGTACATCGAATCGATACGCAGTCTCAACGAGACTCTTACCGAGCTCACTTCCAAGGAATATGCACTTCAGAGAATTTCCCATGAACAATTGGATGTCTTTTTGGCCGAGGCCGACGCTGCTTTGAATGATGCTCTCCGTGCGATGGGTAAAAAATCGGATGAGATAAAACTGACGGGGCTTGAACTGTTTGAAAAAGCTGCTGACAAGTACCGTGGGTCCGGCATGTTTGGTTATGCGCTTCGAAAGTATCGCAGTATTGTAACCAAATTTGAAAAAGAGTGGTTGCGCACAAAAGGGGTTCTTGAACGTAATCGACTCAAACTTCTTGATTCGGTTCGAGAAAAGGCTGAGGCTTCGGAAAAAATTCAGCTTGCCAAGCTTGAACAACGGATGAAGTCGGCTGATAAGGATTTTAACAAGGATTGGTTTATTCCCCGTCCCAACAGCAATCTATTGATGTTGGAGCAGGCCTGTGAGCATGCCAAGAAGGCTTTGGCTGCGCTGGAACGCGTCGAGGGAGATGAGGGGATGGGACAATTGCCCCAGCTGCTGGAGGATTACTGGAATACGATTAACAGGGGAATCAACCTCATGCGTTCCGGGGAATTTGAATCTGCCGAATCTTTGCTCAAGGATGCGGAGGTCTTCCAAAATATCTCTCACTTGTCAGAGCCATGTCTCTCTATGGAGATGCGACGAATGCTCTCTGAGCAGGTGCGTGATCTCAATTCAGAGATTCGCAATCGTCGCAATGAGGTGCGGCGTAGCAAGCAGAGGATCGAGCGTGACGAGACGAATGTTCAACGTGCGCTGGATGTGGCAGCAAGCGCCATTGAGCGTATGCGCGACGATGTAGCCGATATGCAGGAGGATGCCAAGAGACGCGAGGAGGAGGAAGCTCGCCGCCGAGAGGAGGAAGAGGAGCGTGCAGCTCTCGAGGAGGAGGAAGAAGAAGAGGAAGAGGTGAAGCCGGGAGATCAAGAAAGAAGCAGCGGAAAGGGGAAGAAGAAAACGCCTTCAAGGAAATCGAAAAAAGCGGAGGAAAAGTGAGGATAATTTCTTGCCGATATGATCTGCATAGAGAAGATGAAGAACAAGGTTCAGGGGCTGATCATAGCGATGGTTTCATTGCTCAGTACGGCGTTTGGCGTGGATCATGCGACGGAGGAGGTGTTATCTCGCTACATAAAATTGGGGGAGGAACTTGTGCCTGTTCTATCGGCGGCACGGGATGCAACTGGGGCAGAGAAAGCGGCGCCTGCTCTACAGGCACTCCTGCCACGTGTGATGGATTCAGGACGTGAGCTTAAGGCCGTTGCTTCCCTCAGTGAGGAGGATTCCAGGCAACTCCGTGCGAAGTTTGAGCGCCCCATGCGAGAAACTTGGGGCAAGGTGTATGATGAGATCTATCGTCTGCAGAGGGTGCGATGCTATGAGTGTGTATCTTTCTTCCGTTCGTTTAGTATTTTATGTTCACTACTAGAAGGATAATCGGCGTTTTGCTTGGAGTGACCTTAGGTTGCACAGTTTCGACTGCGGATCAGGGATGTTTGACATTGTCGTCAGGAGAAGATGACCCCACGGGGCGGCATCTCCCACTGAGTCCTGCAGAAGAGCACCTGCGCACGGGAGTGGTCATGCTCGCAAAACTCTACAGAAGCCTCGCCGAGGTGAAAGACGCTCAAACAGCTCAGAGCGCTGTGCCTGGCGTGGTGCAGATTACACGGGATTTACAGACATGGATTCAGACACTGCATGGCATGAAACAGGGCGTGGAGGAGCAGGAAGTCCTCGAGCGCACATATGTTCCCATCATCGAAAAGCTCAACGCTTACATTGAGGTGCAAGGGGAACGCCTCGCCATCGCCCATTATTTTGGCTCGCAGGATCTTGCAACTGCCTTGACGGCGCTCTATATCATGGCTCAACAATGAAACAGCGCATCCTTATTTTCGTTTTGTCGTTCTTTTTCGTGCTGGAGACAGGTACATCTGCTTCAGCTACTGTGGTTGATAATGGGATTGAAATTCGCGAACTGGTGGAACGGGCGGTAGAGGGAGCCAAAGTTGTTCTTCCCAAGGGGGAGTACCATTTCTTCCCTGCGAGTTCCCCTAAGATGAACTTTTATGTATCGAACCACGACCAGCAGAAAGATATTCCCGTGGGGCTACCCATCGTCAACAAGAAAAAACTTACACTGGATGCCCGGGGAAGCACTTTCATTTTTCACGGCAAGATGCAGCCGATTCTTGTAATGGACAGTGACAAGGTACAACTGCGCAACTTTACGATACGCTACGCTGCACCGTTCTACGTAGAAGGAAAAATTACGAAGATCGCGGGAGGAAAAACGATATTGGAGATACCGACCAAGCTCTTTTCCTGGAAGGTAGAGAATGGAAAATTCCGCATCCTGCGGGAAGGTGGTGAGGCCGGGGTTAATATGGCACTTGCCTTTGAATCGGATGGTCCCATGGTGCCGCGCGACGGAGGCGGTGATATGGGATGGACCGATTCTGCCGAGCAGGTGGACAAAGAGCATGTGCGATTTGATACCGACGCCGGGAAACAGGGGCTCAAGGTCGGTCAGATTCTTGTGCTGCGTAACGGGATGCGGCCACATCCCGCCGTGGTTCTCTACCGCGCGAAAGACACGAAGCTTGTGAAGATTATTTTCTCTGATAGCCAAGGGATGGGACTCCTGGCGCAGCGATCGGAGAATGTTACGATTCTGGGCGGAGGATGCGTGCGTGCTCCGGGGCGTATCTACACGGTGTCGGCGGATGCCACGCATTTCTCTAATTGTCGTGGAAAAATTTTCGTCAAGGGAGCCCTCTATGAAGGGATGATGGATGATGCCATCAATGTGCATTCCACATGTTTGTCAATAGAGAAGGTAGAGAGCCCGACAAGCTTCACAGCGAAGTACATGCACCATCAATCCATTGGTTTTGAGGTGTTTGAAAAGGGCGAAAAGATTCAATTCATTCGGGGTAAAACGTTGGAGAATCTTCCTCCTGAAGAGTGGGGCACTGTGGACAGTGTGGAGATGCTCGATCCGACACATGTGCGGATCACACTTGAAAAACCGCTGCCGGCGGGTATAAGCGAGGGTGATGCCGTTGAGAACGCTTCATGGTATCCTTCAGTGAAATTCGTCGACAATACTGTGCGTCACAATCGCGCGCGGGGGGCTCTTTTTACCACGCCCATGCCTGTGTTGGTCAAGGGTAACAAATTTATTCGTTCTCACGGCAGCGCTATTCTCTTGGCGGGGGATGCGCAAGGATGGTACGAAAGTGGTGCGTGTAACGGCGTTACTATTGTGGATAACGTCTTTGACCACAATCTTACAGCCGGTTACCAGTTCACGGATGCCGTCATTGCCATATGTCCCGAGGTGCGGGATCCTGACAATCAGAAGAAACCCTATCATGTCGGCATTTGCATTGAGGGTAATACTTTCCTCTCGCATCATGTTCCCCTACTTTCCATTCGCTCCGCGGACAATGTCGTCTTCCGTCGGAACAATGTGAGATGGGATGATGCTTTCACCCCGCGTGGAGGTGGTAGCCCATTTCTCATCCACGGAAATCCGCCGAAAAAACTCGATCTCCCGAAAAATCTGTAATTTAACCATTCCTCCTAGTAACTATGGCAACGATTCGTCCATTTGCTGCTCTTCGCCCACCCCGTCAGTATGCAGAGCAGGTGTCCTGTCTCCCCTATGATGTCATGAACCACGATGAAGCTTGTCGCATGGCCGCGGGCAATGTGAGTTCATACCTGCATATCTGCCGTGCCGACATAGATACGAGCGAGTCTCAGATTCACGATGAGGTGACCTACACGAAGAGTCGTGAAAATATAGAGGAATTCCTCCGCCGCGGTTTTCTCGCGCGCGATGCGACTCCCTGTTATTACATCTACCGCCAAGTCATGTGGGGACGCGTGCAAACGGGCATCGTAGGGTGTGCCAGTGTGGACGAATACTTGGATGGTACCATCAAGAAGCACGAACTTACTCGCAAGGAGAAGGAACTTGATCGCATCAGGCATTTTGACGCGTGTTCCGTCCAGACTGAGCCTGTATTTTTGGCTTACCGCAAGCACGAAGGAATCTCAGTCGCCGTGAGGGAGTGGATAAAGTTCCATAAGCCTGAGTACAATTTCACGAGTGAGGATGGCGTTACGCATATCCTCTGGATGGTGAATGATCCTGGCGTCATTGAGGTTATACGATGCGGTTTCGAGGAGGTCCCCGCTCTCTACATCGCGGATGGGCATCACCGAACCGCCTCGTCCGCCGCCGTGTCTGCTATGCGTCGCAAACAGCACCCGAATTACACCGGACAGGAGGAGTTTAACTATTTGATGGCGGTTACTTTTTGCGATGAGGATCTTTTTATCATGGATTACAATCGAGTGGTGGCAGATCTTAACGGATACAGCGTAGAGGGGTTTCTGCATCGCGTTGAAGAGAAGTTCAAGGTGCTTCCTGCCAAACAAAAAGGACCGTTTGCACCCCGTGCTAAGCATGAATTTGGTATGTATCTCAACGCAACGTGGTACAGCATCACCGCGCGAAAGGGCACTTATGATGAGCAGCATCCCATTCGCAGCCTAGATTGCTCTATTCTACAGGAGAATTTGCTCGCTCCTGTACTCGGTATTGAAGACCCTCGAACAAGTCCGCGTATCGACTTCATCGGTGGTATTCGAGGGCTGACAGAATTGGAAAATCGGGCCGGTGGGGAAGGCGTGGCGTTTGCTCTCTATCCTGTAACGATGGATGACCTTTTCCGGGTGGCGGACAGTGGAGAAATTATGCCGCCCAAGTCCACGTGGTTTGAGCCCAAATTGCGCTCTGGCCTTTTTGCGCATGAGATAGAACGCTGATTCGTTGTCTTTCTTTATGGAGAGCTCTGCAAGAGAAGACCTGCCGGTGCAGGAGGAAGATCCTCGTTACCTCAACGAGCAGATACTCACTTACATCGGCAACAAACGGGAGCTTCTCGATATGATACTTGGTGCAGTGCGGCGGGTACAAGCTCGTCTCGGCGGACGCAAGCCAGTGTGCGTGGATTTGTTTTCGGGCTCTGGCATTGTATCACGTGCCCTCAAGGCGTATGCAAGCGAGTTGTACGTGAATGACTGGGAGGACTATGCCCGCGTTGTTGCGTCTTGCTACCTTGCGAATCGGTCAGAGGTGGATGAGGAAGCGATAAGATGCGCTTGCGAGAAAATACATACGCAGGCGCTTGAGCAGCCAGCGCCCGGCGTTATCAGCTCGCTTTACGCGCCGCAGAATGACCATGACATCCGTCCCGGGGAGCGCGTTTTTTACACCCGTCGCAATGCGGTCTACCTCGACACAGTTCGTGCACTCATCGCAAAGCAACCGAAGGAAATACAGCCGTTTTTGCTGGCTCCGTTGCTCTATGAAGCTTCGGTGCATTGCAACACAGGCGGAGTCTTCAAAGGTTTTTACAAGAATCGTCGTGGTGTTGGACAATTCGGTGGCGAAGGAAGGAACGCCATCTCCCGAATCACGGGGAAAATTTGCCTGAAATATCCCGTGTTTTCACGTTTTCAGCTGCCGTGTCATGTCTTGCAAGTGGATGCGCGCGAGGCATTGCGCAGCATTCCGCATGCTGATCTGATTTATCTTGATCCCCCCTACAACCAACATCCGTATGGCTCAAATTATTTTATGCTCAACCTGATTGCGCAAAATAGAGCGCCTGAGGAGATCTCGAAGGTGTCGGGAATTCCTGTGAATTGGCGGCGCTCCAATTACAACAAGAGGGGACGTGCGAGGGAGGAACTTTTTTCCCTGGTAAGAGAATGTGCTTCCAAATACATTCTTTTGTCGTATAATGCTGAGGGATTCGTATCCCACGATGAATGGATGGAATTCCTCAGGGAAATAGGTGGTGTAGAGTGTACGAGTACGGGCCATAGCACGTATCGTGCGTGCAGAAATTTACGGACTCGTTCTCTTCACGTCGATGAATATCTCTACCTGATCGAAAGAAAATAAGCGATTTTCTAGAAAACTTATGAAAAAAATACTCATACCGACAAAATTGGATAAGGCCGCCGCAGCAGCGTTGGTGACGGCAGGTTACGAGGTGGTGCAGGACGATGCGACGCCGCTGGCTGAGCAGGCACCGGAGCATCGGGACGCCGCAGGACTCATTGTTCGTTCTGAAAAAGTTCCGGTGGAGATCATTGATGCTATGCCATCACTCAAGTGCATCATTCGTGCGGGAGCAGGGTATGATAACATCGACTACGTCTACGCCCGCAGCAAGGGAATTGATGTGATGAATACGCCTGGGGCCAATGCGAATGCCGTGGCAGAGGAGGTGGTTGCCATGATTCTGGCGGCGTTTCGCTACATAGTGCCAGCGGATGTGACCACACGTGCAGGGGAGTGGAACAAAAAGCAATACATGGGACGCGAACTCACTCGGAAAACGGTTGGCATTCTCGGCTTGGGGAACATAGGGCGCATGTTAGTGAAGCGTCTGCAAGGGTTTGAATGCACGGTGCTGGGGTACGATCATTTCCTCTCTAAGCAGCGAGCACTGAACATCGGCGCCACACCTGCCGAACTAGAGGAGATATTTTCCTCTGCGGATGTGATTTCCATCCATGTTCCGGGTGGTCCCTCCACGAAAAATATGGTGAATGCCAAGCTTATGGGAATGATGAAGGAGGGGGCGGTGTTGGTGAACTGTGCTCGTTACGGCGTGGTAGATGAAGAAGCTCTGCGTGACTTCAAAAAACAGGGGAAAAAGATCTTCTACTGCACGGATGTTCATCCGAAAGATGTTGCAGCGATGCAACCAAGCGCTGACGTGGCAGATGTGATGCTGCCGCATTTGGGGGCCAATACCAGGGAAGCCAACAAGGCTGCTGCTATGCGTGCAGCTTCACAAATGATTGCGTATTTTGCGGAGGGGGATACAAGTTGTGTGGTCAATGCAGAAATGCCGGCGGATCTGAACCCGGCGCATTTGAAGATGGCAGCCATGCTTGGCAAACTCTGTTACCTCGCGGCTGGCTGCAAAACGATCCGCAAGATTGAATGTACCTTCTACAATAATTTACGCATCTATCGCAAATGGTTTACTCCATGGATTTTGCAGGGTGCTGTTCCCGGTGCGGAGCATGGCCTCATGCCCGCTGCGGCGGAGACGTCTCTGCGCGAGCATGGGATTGATTTCAAAGCCCGTGAGCCTATGGATGATAAGCTCTATGATGATTCCCTCACTCTTGACCTCTTTACCGAACAAAATGGGGAACAAATCTGCACCAGTGTGCGTGGAATGGTGGTCGATGGCGTGCCGGTTGTTTCTCGTATCGATGCATTTAGTCATTTATACGCTGCGTTGCCTGGTCACACGCTTGTATTCCGCTATACGGATCGTCCCGGAGTGATCGCTACTATTGGAGGCATGCTTTCGGCGGAGAAGGTGAATATTGACAACATTGTTGCTCCGGCTGATGCGGAAAGCGGTGATGCCCTCGCGGTGATTAAAACAAATAAGCCTGTGCCTGAGCAGGTGGCGCAGAATATTGCCGCCGCCATACAGGCTAAGCTTGCCTTTACCCTTTCGTTCTGACTTATGTCTGCTGCAGCTTCCTACGCTGTGATTCTGGCGGGAGGGAGTGGTACGCGTTTCTGGCCGCTCTCTCGCGCAAATCGTCCCAAGCAATTGCTGGATCTCTTCGGCACCGGAAGCATGCTTTGCCAAGCTGTGCAACGTGTTACACGCTTTCTTCCGCCGGATCACGTGTTCATTCTCACGAATGCTGCGCAACATGAGGAGGTGCAGCGACAGACAGAGGGGATGTTGCCGCGGGAGAATATCGTGGCGGAACCTGCAAGACGTGATACAGCACCGGCGGTGGCGCTTGGGGTCGGACTCATCGCGGCTCGAGATCCGGAAGCCACGATGCTGGTGATGCCGAGTGATGCACTCATTGGCGATGATGCTGCATTTGCAACTCTGGCAAAGGATGCGCTCTCACTCGCCGCTCGTCAGCAGACGCTCATTACCATTGGTATACAGCCCACATGGCCTTGCCCCAGCTACGGTTACATTGAGCGCGCGGAGGAATTCCCGGACGACGAGATATCTCACACTTGCTATCGAGTGGCGCGTTTTTGCGAAAAACCGGATCCTGTTACAGCTGCACAGTATCTTGAGAGTGGAAAGTTCTGCTGGAACGCCGGTATTTTCGTTTGGAGTATTCCGTGTGTGCGCCAACAACTTGCAGCCTTTGTCCCGCAGCTCGCGCAATTCGCCTCCGGCTTTGCGGCGTCCGGCGCCTCACGTGCGTATCTTGATGAGCATTATGCAGCACTCACGCCAATATCCATCGATTTTGCCCTTATGGAAAAGGCGCCTTGCGTCTTGAACTTTGAAGCCACCTTTGAGTGGGATGACATTGGTTCCTGGATATCTATCGGTAAGCGGCTTCCTCACGATGATGTGGGTAATGCCTCCAACACTGATCGTCCCATCGCGCAGGACAGCGTGTCCAATATCGTGTACTCCACCATTCCTGCCAAGCAGGTGGCGCTGCTCGGAGTTCGCGATCTTATCGTGGTGGATGCGGGAGATTCCTTACTCGTGGCGCACAAGTCTCAAGCAGATGCCATCAAGACGATTGTCTCCCAACTTCCGCCGAACCTTCTTTGATGATTCCTCATTATGTCCGCAAACTCTCCCCATCCTGCTCTTAGCATTGACTACGGAACGTCTCGGATTGGCATCGCGGCTACGGACGCCTGTGGCATCCTCCCATATCCTGTGGAGAGTATCCCCGTGGGGCAGGGGTGCAATCCCCTCACACGCATTGGTGAGCTGGTGCAAAAACTTGGCATTCGCACACTTGTGCTGGGGTTGCCATTACGATTGGATGGGACGGAAGGTAGCGCCTGTGTGAAGGTTCGGACTTTTGGGGAGAAGTTACACGCCCAATTTCCGACCCTTCCCTTGGTGTATGTAGACGAATTTTGCACAACGGTGGATGCAAAGGAGAAACTGCACGCCGCCGGGAGAAGAGAGAAAGACATGCGCGCCATCATTGATCAGGCCGCTGCTGTGGAGATCCTCTCCAACTGGCTGGATGCCTGATGGGCTTTATCGATCTTTTTCGAATTCGAGAGCGCGGAATTTCCAGATGTCGGTGCGTTTCTGCAGTGCATCCCAAATCAGAGCGCTCATCCCAACGAGCAGTAGTAATCTCAATCCCGTGTCCAGCGGGTAATTTACAATGTGATGTGCGGCTCCCACGCAGTTGCAGGTGAGATCCAGGTCGCGCACCCACGCCTGCATGTAGAGGAGAAAAAAGATTAAAGTCATAATTCCTCCCCAAAACGCGGCTCCCATGTAAGCCTTGCGCAGCAGCAGACATATTCCAACGATAATCTCCATCGCAACTCCCAGGCTCGCCAGCGGCAGGGAGCAGAATCCCGGCAGCAGGCGACTGCGTGTTAAAAATTCTGCCGTCGTGTTCAGCTGAGCGACTTTAAGCACGCCGGTGATGATAAAGAATGCTCCAAGCCCAACGCGAAGCAGGGTGAGTAGTAAAAAGAGTACGGTGGGCTTACGCATCTTAGGTTAAACGAGAATAAGCGAGATTGGACAGTGATCCGATCCCATAATTTCCGGATGAATCTGTGCCCCCTGCACTCTTGACAACAGACTTTCGCTCACGCAGAAGTAGTCAATGCGCCACCCCACATTCCTCGCTCGTGCTCCTCCGCGAAAGCTCCACCAGGAATAGGCGTTTTTTGTATCGGGATGAAGTCGCCGGAAAGTGTCGGCAAAGCCACTTTCAAGTAATTTTGTAAAGCCTGCTCGCTCCTCATCCGAGAAGCCTGCGCTGAAATGGTTTGCATCCGGGCGCGCAATATCGATCTCTTCGTGCGCCACATTCAGATCCCCGCAGAAAATCACCGGTTTTTCTTTCGCCAGATTACTCACGTAGCCTCGAAAAGCAGCGTCCCATTCCTGCCGATACGGCAACCGTGCCAATTCATTCTGCGAGTTGGGAGTGTAGCAGTTGACGAGATAAAAATCCTCAAATTCCATCGTGGCGACGCGTCCTTCCGTGTCGTGCTTCGGCACACCAATGCCGACAGATGTGCTGAGAGGTTTTACGCGAGAAAGAATCAACACGCCTGAATAACCCGGACGGTCCGCATGATTCCACAAATGGTAGGGCCAGGACGCGAGCCATAGATCTTCCACTTGTTCTGGGCGCGCCTTCACTTCCTGCATGCAGAGTACATCGGGCGCCAGAGCATCCATGCTTTCCGTCAGCCCTTTACCAAGAGCTGCACGCAATCCGTTTACATTCCAACTGGCTAGTCTCATGTCTGAGCAATACGTTAGCAAATACCGGGGAAATTGTCAACGTCAGTTCCGGGTGGCTCAGGGCACGCATTGCCTCAAAAATAAAGTCACCGAAGGGACGTAAAAAACGGGGAAAAAGGATTCTCCGAAAGTTTGATGC
>CANQJI010000002.1 GCA_947624205.1 uncultured Akkermansia sp.
GGCAAAAACAAAAGTCGATGGCAAAAACAAAAGTCGATGACAAAAATGAAAGTTCCATGTTAGGGGCGGGTCACCTTTTACAGTGACCCGCCCCCACAGAAAGGAACTTGAAAGGAAGATGGCAATGGTTAGAAGGCCAGCAGCACGCAGCCCAAGATGATCAGGCTGAGCATGAGGGCCGGGATCCCCACGATGAGAGACAGACGCAGCAGGATCGGATGCTTGTAGCCGTACAGCTGAGCCGCGTTCATTTCTTCAACGGGAGTGTCGTCGGCTTCCATGAAGCAGTAGGGAGCCGCGAAGATGCCGCAAAGCAGGCAGATGATGATCAAAGTAGAGATAGACATGATTAACCTCCAAATGTTTTTATTATGGTTTAGGTTTACTCGATGGTCTCGGAGTACGCTTTGTCGTACTCAAGGAGCATGTTGACGATCGTCACCGTGGTCTTGTCCTTCACAGCTTCCAGCTGACGGAAGCTATCGAAGTACCAGTAGATCCCATCGTTGTGCTCGCCGGAGATGGTGTCGATGGGCTCGCCGGCAACCTCGTGCAGAGCGACTAAGGCGTACCTGATGGAGAGGCTCTCGATGAACTTCTCGATCCCCTCTTCGGTGAGCCTCTCGTCCTCGGCCACGGTACGTTTAACAAGATCGGTGTACATGTCGCCCATGACACCCGGGACCTGGGCCGCAATATCGCGGGCGGTATGCCACGCATCGCAGACATAGTTGACCAGGGAGACGACATAGCTACTCTCGTTGATCACGGAGATCTTCTCCAGGTACTCATCGAGAGCGGCGCGCTTGATGATCACGTAATAGATCCTGTGCTCGACATTCAGACGCTCCAGGGTCTCGCCGGACTTGCCGCGGTAGAAGCGGATGACGGCATACTCGTGCGGGTTGAGCTGGCTCTCAGCAGTCACGTTGATGAACGTGTTGCAGAAGTAGTCAGCAGCGATGATGTCGAAATGCATGGGATCGGGAGCGGGGCTGAAATCGGGAGTCCCATCTTCCTTATAACGAGGAAGATGCCAGGTTGGGTTGGCGACGTTGTTGTAACGGAACGGGCGGTAGCCGTCGGCGGTCAGCTCCGCGTAGGCCTTGGTCATGCTGGTGGCAATCTGCTGATAGCGAGTGATAACATGAACGAACATTTTTTGGTTCCTTTCTGGCACGGCCTTATACGTGCCCAGTAAAATTATTTAGACCAAGTTGAATATGTATTCTTGGTCTTCTTACACCTAGATGATATACTGGTCGGAATACCCCATTTTTCGATTTCCATAACCCCGAAAACTGGCCCATAAAGGAGGCCTAATGGATATGAATTTTTATCAGAGATTCTCCGGTCATTTGACGACCACGTTGCGCCATAAGTGGTATGTATTTCAAGAATGCTGTAAGGCCGGAATCCCGTTCAGGGGCATCATGCACGATATGTCCAAGTTATCCCCGATCGAGTTCTGGGAAAGTGTCAAATATTATCAAGGTGATAAGTCTCCCATCGTAGCGAGTAAGGCTGCCAATGGGTATTCCAAAGCTTGGCAGCATCATAAGGGCCACAATCCACATCATTATGAGTATTGGATCGACAATCTGGACCATGGTGGAACTCCGGTTCCAATGCCGTTTTTGTGTGTTCTGGAACTGGTTTGCGACTATCTGGGAGCTTGTAAGGCGTATGAGAAAGGCGCATTTAGCTACCAGAAAGAATATGAATGGTGGCTTCGTAAAAGCTCTGGCCAAATCGCTATGCACCCAGCTACCAAGCAATTTGTCTCTCAGATGCTTTGGAGAATGACCTGGGATAACAGCGACCGGTGTTTGAGTAAAGAATATGCCTACACAGTATACACGAAGTGCTGTGATGAATTCGGGGTGAAGGCGGTCTGGAAATGACCGCCTTCACCCATTTAAATATATCATCAGATAGTGAAGAGATTCCACTGAAAGGAGTTGTCGATATGAGTTTACATCTGAACCAGTTGCAAAACGACGTCATTCGGTTGTATCATTCTCTGAAGACCGTGGATACGCCGAATGGACATATCGAGATTGACCGACTGCCAATGTATCAGGATACCATCGTAGAATACGCGAGAGCGATTCTGTACAACGATTTTACTCCGTCCGATGCAGGATTGGAAGCATTGATCCGGTTGAATCTGGATCAATATGCGTATTCTGAGAAAGGTGAGGTCTTCATCTCTGACCACGAGTATGACATGCTCATGAATATGTGGATGTCCCGTGGTGGTGAGCAGATCATCTATTGTGACGTCTTTGAGAATGCTTGGCCGATGGCGGAGCACACGGCGCCCTGGATGGTGGGTTCTGTCAAGAAGACCTATAAGATCCAGAATATGCGTCAGTATTTTGAAGAGACCTATACAAAAGCTGGCACGAAGATCATCAACTGGGTTGTGGCACCGAAATATGATGGTGTCTCGGCGAACATCGAGATCCGCAACGGGAAAGTGCATCAGGCATTGACCCGAGGAGATCGAGCTCTCGGTCAGGACATTACGCCGTTGATCCAGAGGTCCAAGAATATTGACAAAGTAATCGAGAAACTCGGTGGGCATATCACGGGGTATCTCAAAGCAGAAGTCTGCGTATCGTCGGAAGACTTCCCGGTGATGAAAGAAGCTGGGTATGCGAACCGTCGATCCGCAACCACCGCTGTGATCAATACTCCGAAAAATCTTCGATTTGCACGTTGTGTGAGCATCGTTCCGCTCATGTTCTATAGCGAAAATCGAGAAGCGAGGTATTGCCCGCCATGCTCGATTTATCTTAAGAATCCATCGCAAAACGAACTCCTGCGTAACATGGTTGACCTACTGCGAAAAGCCAAAGATTCGTCGTTTCCCTATCGGGTTGATGGCGTCGTAGTATTTCCGTGTATCACCGACCAGAATACCGCCGATGTTATGGAAAATGCAATGGCGTATAAGATCAACACCGCCGAGGCATTGACCACGATCGAGTATGGTTATATCAGCATTGGGCGGATGGGCAAAGCGACTCCCATGGTGAAAGTCAAACCATGCGAAGTCAATGAGACCATCGTGACTGATGTGAACATCGGGTCGTTTGCGATCTGGGATAAACTGGGTCTGCATGAGCACGAAAAGGTCTATATCTATTCCGCAGGGGATGTGATTCCGCAGTTGAGACTTCCGGGTGAACGCGTCTATGATGAAGACGCCCCGAAGATCCGTCTCAAGATGGTGTGTCCGTATTGTGGGCATCCATTGGAGAACTCCTCCTGTATCAATCCCCATTGTCGCCGAGTGATGGCCGGAAGAATTACGAACTTCCTGGCGAAGCTGGGCGTTGAAGATATCTCCGACGCGACAATAGATCTACTCGTCCAATCGAGGAGACTTCGCGACATCGCAGATATCTTCGTTTTAACTCGTTCGGATTTGGATGGGATTCCCGGCATCGGAGATGGCAAAGCCAATATGATTCTCCAGAATATCCGGCAGCTGTCCAAAACACCCGTTCGCGTCTCGGAATTCTTTGGTTCTCTTGGGATTCCTGGAATCTCGACGAAACTCTGTCGAGAGATCTTCCAGAATGTGTCGTTGAATGAATTCTTGAATGACAAGGACTATGACCTCGAGCTCAAGATCATGAATACGGATGCCCTGGGGCCGAAGCGTGTCGAGACAATTATTGATTTCCGGAATGACTTCAAGTCTGAAATTCAGGAAATCATGAGCCACATGACGATTGTGGAAGACCGTCAATACTACGGCAACGTGGTCTTCACGGGATTCCGCGATAAGGAATGGGCTCTCAAATTTGATCATCTCGGATTCTCGGTGAGCGACAATCTCAATTCCAGTACGGTATGCGTGATTGCCGCGAACCAGAATACTGGTAAAGCGATGAAAGCAAAGCAACGCGGTCTTCCCATCTTCACAGTTGGGGAAATCGAGAGAGCATATGCATTCTGCGAGAACCAGATCCGTAGATGAAAAATCTGTATCGTATATCATCCTTGCAGCATGAAATAGGAGGCAACCCAAAATGGCAAAAGAAACCAACACCCCTATCACACCAATTCTTCCCGGCAGCCCCAAGCAGCAAGAAATCACCCGGGCGATCGAAGATCATGTACGTCCGATTCTGTCGAAGGATGCTCGCTATGACGTCCATCGTCCGTTTCTGATGTATACCACGGCCGTCTGTGTGCTGAAAGCTTTTGTCCATCAGATCAACAAGTTGGTCTTGACGGGTCACGATGGGCGACTGAACCTGGGGCCAGTTCTGGGAGCGGCGCTTTCTGCGAAAGCAGCAGATGCTGAGAAGGATGGCAATCTGAATATCATCCTGTATCCGTTGGACGATGACCTGCGGGTCACCGATCTGAAGGATTTTATCTTTGATGGCACCGATCCAAGCAAGCAGAATCCGAATTCTCCGGTGATGGAATCTCTGCCGATGGCGCTGAAAGTTCGGAACCCGATGGAAGGTGAGGTTCTGAAAGAGATCGACCGACTGGCGAATGCGAGCATGATGATGAATCATGGCATTTCCTATCGGGAGATGTATGGCGCCGTCGTGATCGGTGTCTATTTTATCACCGGAGCGATTGAGTATTTGAAGCAACTCGCCGCTGAGGGAAAACATGGATTCTACAACCTGGGCGACGTGGTTGAGATCAAATATACCACGACGGATGAGGGCAAGCCTGTTTTGAACTTCGCTCCCGGCGTCATTGCCAAGCTGACGATCAAACAAGACTCGGCCACCGAAACCGCGTAAAAGGAGGCAATCGTCATGGCGTTGAAACCGGAGTTACTTTCGAAGAAGAGCCTCGCGCTCTATCGAGCATTCGACCACGCTACCATCGAAGCAAATGGCGGTCGTATGCGAATCGACAATTCTGGCGATACGTTCTATACTAAAGTCAACGCGGCTGTCTCAGCCCTAATTCTCTCCAAGGTGGACAAGGATGCTGAGCAGCCTCTGAAACCCTGTCTCGATTTAATCGGGCAAACCATCACAGTCCTTAAGATCACAATCTATCCGCCGCGAATCTCTGACCCAACTATGCTGGAAGAGATCGAGCAGGACGGAGATTCGATATTCATCAAGCTCAATCGGGGGTATCAGAAAGGCATGTACGTCGAGAATGTCATTCTCGACAATGTAGATATCGCACCGGCAGCCAGCGATCCCAGTTGGCTGGTTATCAAGAAGCTTGAGGTATCTCGTCTCAAGTGATCATAAAGGGCTGAAGTCAGATACCGTCACAGGTACTACTTCAGCCCTTTCTTTTGCTTGTAAAACCTTTTCAAGATCTCACAAAATTGAGGTGAACCCAGTGGCAAACTACTGGATTGTGGCGCTATTCTCCATCGCACTCTTTGATGGAGTCGTCACAATTTTCAGTGCTCTCACACGGAAACAGCGAGGGCCTGAGACATCTGAAAGTAAATTTTGGCGTTTCACACTTCCCGTCGTATTCTCCATTCTCGGTGGGTACTTCACACCCGAGACACGCAATACTGTCGGGATGGTATTTCGTGACGCCGTAATGGTACTTCTATTACTCAACTTGGCATTCTTGGTTTGGAGCCTCATGGAATTTGTGGATGCCGAATTCAAGAAGAATGAACTCAAACCTCTCGACTACGCAAGAGCGTTTCTTATGTGGATTTCCATTACCCTCTTGAATGTCGCTCTGCTTGGCGGGTGGGTTAGAATCGTCGCGCCATTATTCGCATAGAGGTGATGAAGTATGAGTATACCAGCCTGGATTCTCTTTGCACTACAAGGCTCGGTGCTGCTTTCGTACCGTTTCTACACACTCCCCCACCTAAAGAATGAATTTGAACTTCATTTCACAGAGCCAACCCACCCTTCTCATCGAAACGTCTTCTGGGCTGGGTACGTACTTCTCCTGACAATTGTATCGGCACTCGTAATCTCGTACATCCTGAATGGCCCCGAAGGAATCCGCGGCGCTATCCTGTGTTATGCAGAAGCAATCGCATTGGGTATCCTAACGGAATCCTTCGTCGATATGGTCCGGTATTATGAGATTCCGAAACGTAAAGGAGAAGAGACTCGTTTCTATCAACTGACGGGTGTATTTGCACTCTCTTTCGCCCTATTCTGGGTTGTGATTTACTGCATGATCGCAACGATCTACCTCGGAGTTTATAAAGTCATCTAATTCGTATCAAAGGAGTCCTCACTATGCTCCACACGATTCACGATTTCCCCAACCCCATGCTCAAAGAGATCAACAAAGACTTTCTTCTCTCCACCAACGATATTCCCATCGAGGATCTTGTCGTGATGGTGATGAAGGAGTATGAAGCGATCGCGAATATCGAAATCACGGGCTACGATATCATTACCGACCCGGATAAAATCGATATCAACGAGCACTCCATCAATATCAACTACAAACGCCGGAAAGCGTCCATCGAGATTCCGCGCAATAAATACCTGGCGACCAACCGAGTGGGCGAGATTCGATTCTATATCAAGCTCACCACCAACAAGGAAACCACCAACATCGTCAAGAAGATCTTGATTCCCATCGAGTACGAGGGATTCTACGCAATCAATAATAAGAAGTGGAAGACCCTCTGGCAGTTGGTGGATGCATCGACATATTCCCAGAAAGGCAAGATTACCCTCAAGTCGAGGATGCCGATCATCATCTACAAATCCAAGAAGCGTCTCTACACCGACATGTCCGGCGAGATTGTCGAGTATTCGTCCTATAGCTACGCCATGAATGGCAAGCCTCGTTATGGTGGCAAAGCCAAGGTGAAGTTCATCAATCCCTTGATGATCTTTGCCGCAAAGATTGGCATTTATAAGACGATTGACTATTTCAACCTCGGTCATGCCATGGAGTTTGTGGATGCTGAGACAGAGCCCGATTGGGATTGGGAAACCTACCGGTACTTCCAGATTGATGACCTGGTACTTCGGGTCAATCGCTATCTGGTCGACACTATTCCCTTTATCGGAAGCTTCGTGGCCATGATGATGGGTCTTGCTTCACAAGATTACCGTGTCACCAAGGAAGTCGCCGAGGATACCTATTACTGGAGATGCCGGATTGGCGCCATTGGGAATATTTCTCGGACGAAATCCTTGTCCACTTTCTATGAGAAGGGCAACACCTCGATCTACATGGTGGAACGCCTTCTCGACTCCATCAGCCGGATGGACCTCCGTCTTCCCGAGCCCTACAAGAAGGACATCTATGCTATCCTCCGCTGGATGATTCTGGATTTCGATCAACTCAAGAATCGGAATAACATGGATCTGAATAACAAGAGGATTCGCAAGAATGAGTACATCGTACTCTCCTCGCTGGGTAAGAAGATCTCGGAGAATATCAACAAATTGATCGAGAAGAAGAGCAAGTCCAAGCTCAACACCATGGACACCCTTCTCGAACTCTTTAACTTTGGCTCTGATATCATCGTAGCTGGCATGCGCAACATTGGAGACCTGATCAAGGCTGACGAGTTGGTCAACGACATGACCATGCTGCAAGATCTCTATTTCTCTGCCAAAGGTCCGAACTCT
Source organism: uncultured Akkermansia sp. (assembly GCA_947624205.1). GTDB lineage: Bacteria > Verrucomicrobiota > Verrucomicrobiia > Verrucomicrobiales > Akkermansiaceae > Akkermansia. The sequence goes on from CANQJI010000002.1 coordinate 7,581, forward strand.
CTTGGCGAGCAATCGTCCAAGATCATCTCTCAGAAGTATCGCAACATTCATCCGTCCTATGTGGGAAGAATCGATATCAACGTGTCGTCCAACTCCGATGTCGGTATGAGTGGCGCGTTTACTCCTTTCCTACAACTCTATGATCGGTTCTACTTCTCGCCTGAACACGAACCCTGCTCCGCTGGCATGCATATCCAGAAGGAGATTGCAGAATACTACAATAGTCCTGCCTGTCAGGCACTCGGCTTCCCCGTCGAGATTACCTTCGACAGCATCGATGACTATATGAAGTACGTCGCGGAGCATGATGAGCAGTTCCCAGGATTGAAGTATGAGGAGATTCGCATTGTTGAGAAACTCGATGCCGCTCCCTCCTACTTCGGCCGTAGAGCCAAACCTATTGAACCCCCAGCCCCGGAACCTCCCAAAGAAGAACCCGCCGATGAATCGGATGCAGAGCCTGAATCCGAAACCGATTCTGAGGAAGTGGAAGAGGAACCGGAAACTACAGAGCCCGAATCGAATGAGGAGGCGTAATCATGGCAATTGGTGTTGATATTGATTACCATGGCCACCCAAAGTCCAGTTTTGAAGATCTGATTCGCAAGTACACCGGTGTCTATCTCTGCCTGGACGATGTCCTGCAGGATAAGAAGCACTATATCGAAGTCTATCAAGATCTTCTAGACATTCTCAAATATGCTTTTGAGGTCAAAGAGGTTCGGGAACGCCCGATCCACTTTATCCTCCATCATGGGGATGACCCCAAGAAGCAAAAATACACGCTGGAGCTTCGTCACTTCCTGAGCAATATGATCTTCTGGTATGCATTCATGGAATGCGATTGCTATGAAGCCATCCAGCCCTGTCATATTCACGATTTCCGTGGTGCCTCTCTGGAGCAGAATGTCGAATTCATCGACAATATGATTCTGCCTGCCATCGAGGATGTCGACTTCCCAACCAAATCCCGTATTGTGGAAGAGATCACGCACCATATGACGGCCATCTCTCAGGCATTCGCTCCGCTCTTCGGATTGGGCATCTCGGTCTATTCCATCATTCAAGCCGATAAGCGGAATCCGCGTATTGGTGAGTTGATGCATGAGAAACTGGATCCCACTATGCAGCCAACCGAGATTGAGGCGGAGCTGAATAAGCGGACCCAGGAATTGATCGACCTGATTGTCGAGGATCCGGACAATGATCTGAAGCCGCTCTTCAAATCTGGCAACGCTCTGTCCACTGGCCAGTTTAAAGAGATCGCCATCATGATCGGTCTGAAATCCGACATCAATGGCTCGACCGTTCCGTATCTGATCAAGCAAAATATCCTGGTGGATGGCTTGAACTCTCCGTCTGCAATCTTCCTGGATGGCATGTCGGGCCGCAAAGCACTGATCATGTCCAAGACCAAGATGGGCGAGCCTGGTGCTTTCTCCAAGAAAGCGACCACCGCCGCTACTCTGGTGCAGCTGCGTCGAGACTACAAGCGGTGCAATACCCAGAAGCCCATCACCTACCTCATTCGGGACGCCAAGTTCCTGAAGATGCTGGACAAGCGGTACTACTATGATGAGAACGGTAATCTGAAGATGTTGGATTATCGGAAAGATACCGATCTCATTGGGCATCGCATCATGTTCCGCTCTCCCTGCACCTGCGCTTCCCGAGATGGCATCTGTGCCTGTTGCTATGGCGGTCTATTCGAATTGAATCATGATCTCTACTCGGCAGGTGCCTATGGTGCCATTAAGATTACAGAGCCTCTTGGCCAACACGTGCTCTCCTCCAAACATCTTCAGATGACACACAGTGATCCCATCGAAATGTCGGAGGACTTCTCCAAGCTCTTTGAGCTATACTCCAACGATATCACCATTCGCCCCGATGCTGATAGTGATGAAGATCTCTATCTGAAACTGGGAGAAGTGCATGCCGAGGAGTCGGAGGATTCCACCGAATACTATTGCACGTCTTTCGACGTTGTCAATATGGCGGGCATGCGCGTCTTCCATGTCCAGGAGAACAGTGGCGCCAAGATGTATCTGACACCCGATCTTCTGGTTGCTTACAAGCGGGCCAAGGACAAACCCATCGCTCTCGATTCCTTCGACGACGAGTCTTCCGTGCTCTTCAATGTCGAGGTCAAGAATAAAGAGTTGACCCGTCCGATCAAGAACATCAACAGCCTGCTGAATACCAAATACAAGATGGGTTGCACGACGATTGATGAAGTCTGTCAGATGATGGCTGAGCAACAGCTGGAAGCTGGTATTAACTACAACTTCGTGCATTTCGAGATGCTCATTCGTGCTCTGATTCGTAAGGGTACCAATGTGTATGAGGAGCCGGACTTCGGTCCCAATGGAGATCCCGAGGATTACACCATTCTCCGGTTGAACGATGCACTCTTCAAGTCTCCGTCTCCCACCATCTCGCTCTCGTATGGCTATCTGAAGCGTCAGCTGCTGTCGCCCGAGTTCTATGAGAAGAGGCAACCCAGTCATCTGGATCCTCTCTTCGTCACCAACCTGGCTCACGTCCTTCCGCCAGACGATTAAAGGAGGGACAGAGAGTGGACTTCGGCTATGTATTCCTATTTGCGGATATCATGGGAATCGTCGGAATCGCTCTGTTTTCCACCATCACCTCCCTCTTAGAGTTGAATCGGAAAGCTCTAAGAGGGAGGGATCTGGAAGAGGAGGAAATCGATTATCTCACGAGCCGCCATCAAATGCTATATCGAATGGCTGCCTTTCTTTTTGTCTTCGGTGTGATTGTCCTCCTGATTGCAGCGATCGGTTCCTGGGCACTATGCTTCGATGTCATCCGGAGTATACCAGCTGCGTCGTAAGAAGTATATTATAACGACGGCACAATGGTATTTCATGCCCTGTAACCTCGGTGTAATCAGAACGGAAGGAGGAATCTGTGATGATCGAAGATCTGATGTGGTTGCTCTTGCGCTGTATTGGGGTCGCTTACATCGTCCTCTGCGTGACGGCAGTCCTATCAGTCATCAGCCTATTGATCGATACGATCCTATTCAAGTGTAAAAACATTCGTCTCATGGAAAACCCTGTGTATCTACAATGCACGAAATACGCAATGGGGGCTTTTGGAATATCTGGTATGATAATTGTGGTCGGATTGACAATCCTATTCGTCCGCATGTTCATAATTGTCTTCTGCTAATCTAGTACTGTGTCGAAAGAAGGAGATCCCCATGAAAAACAAGCCCAGCCGTCCTCGGTATCGTCTCTCGCGGAGAGTCATGAAGTTGGGTCGAACGATCCACGTCTATCTGCGTGAGCATGAATTCGAGGACTTGGTTTCCAAGAAAAAGCCCCTGCGTGTCGTCGTATCGCCTGTTGGCTCCAAGTCACTTGGTGCCTGGGCGCACTACTATAACAGCAAAAATCCCGTCGTACGTAAAAGTTTCCGTGTCAAAAACAAGGCAACGATCCAAGAGAGGAGAAAACCTATGAATGATGCATGGAAAGAGCCGGATGTGGTCCATGTCAAGAACATCGAAGATCCAGCCAAATACCCCGAGTATTTCGGAGATCCGAACGACCCAAATCCCAACCAGATCAATTTCCTGGACGACGATCAGGCGGTTTCTTCGGCGATCCTGGATTCTAAGGAAGGTATTCTGGATTCTGCTCCTGATGGCCCGAGGGCTTGGGCAAAGATGATCCTCGCTACCTATCCGACTTTCGAATACTACGAAACCCTCACCCACGATCAGAAGATCGCTCTGACCACCTGGGCGGTGCATCACTCCGATGACGAGGATGAGGATATCAATATCCCGATGCTGCTCGAATTCCTGGCTACGCAGCCGGATCCTCTGAATCCTGAAGAGGAAGATGCACAGATGCTGGCGGAGGAAGAGACCGAGACTCCGGTATTCGTGCCGGATGATGTTGATCCTGAAGTCTCCAAGCTTTTCGATCATTTCGAGAAAGCAGTCCAGCCGCCTGAGAAGGAAGTGGATCCGAATCCGGAGATCGACCCCGATCTTCCCGATGATGGAGAGCCTCTTGATCTGGGCGAAGTTGGACTGGATGGTCCTGCGGACGATATCCTGGATCAACTCGAGGCAGAGCTGCAGCAAGTCCCGACGGATTTTGCCACCGAGATTCAGAAGGCAAAGATCATGGATGGGCATTACTATCGCCTCCAGTTTGACGTGATGGGAGACTATGCGAGCCTGAAGGATATCATGGAAGCTATCGCGTTCCGTGTCGCTTCTGTCGGCGGCGCCAACCACAACGACATCGTATTCCAGATGGAGTCCGAGGTCCGTCCTGGTCAGCGTTCTCTTCCGATGGCCGTCGTCGTCAAGAATGGCAATGGAGTCGATCCCGATTGCAACGCCATTGCACAGAAACTCTTTGACGACATCCTGACCAACTCGGTGATCGCGATGAATCAGCCGACCACCGTTGATCCCGCGCTGATGGAAGCTGCTGATCCTATCGTCGCCACTGAGGTGGAACCGTTCGACGTTCAGAATCAGCAATAAAAATAAAAAAAGAAAGGTCTACCGTGATTGGTAGACCTTTCTTTTTTTATTGTCTGGTGGTGCTATAATAGTCGCAGATCTCTTCAGCCGTTGCTCCACACTGAGACTCAGGGAAGACGATGAACGTCTGGAAGCGATCCAACGGGATATATCGAACGAAGCCTTCGCCAAGCCTCGTGCAAAGTCGCCAGGGATATTGACTGCTCGACGGCTCAGTCATCATAGCTGCGCCGACGATCATAACGGAGTGATTCCCGGGGAAGCGAACCACACCAATTTCGTCGCTGCGATTCCCCAGATAAGGAGCCACGCTGTCGACAGAAGTGATACCGGCAACACAGAGAGGGCTGCCGCCGTTTTCTTGTAGGAGCGAATCCAATTCCGCGAATGAGTTCAGAATCTTGAGTTCACTCAGGCTTGCCTGGTTCATCTTACGATGCACCATCCTTTCCTAATAACTACCCTCGGATGATATACTTCATGCCGAGGGTGTTTAATCAGTCGTTGTAGTTGTGGCGCTAAAGGTCGTTTAAAAATCTATACAAATTTTGTATATCGTATCCTCGGATATTTCCTAAGATCATATAAAAATTTGGAGGTGAGTGTATGGGAGGCAAAGCGAAATGGATGGATGCACCAAAGAAGATCTTTGTGACAACGACCGGTATCATGATTACGCCCTACAAGTCCAATCTGAATCCGAGGTTTGAAGCCTTGCATTCGGTGCCGAATTATGGGCGACGATGGAGAACTCCTTTCACTGGGTATTATCACAAAGAGGAGCACTTCTATTCGTGTGCGATGATGAATCCCAGAAAGGTACAGGTTGATTATTTCCCCGATTATGAGATTGAGTATGCCAATCCCGTACGAGGGCTCGGAACCTATCCATTCGAGTTTAAATCGGATGAGTATAGTTTGCGAGACCAGCAGCAGGCGTTTGTGGAAGAGGCGACTTCGTACGAACTTCGTGGTTGCCGTCGAATCTTCAATAATCTGCAAACAGGATTGGGCAAGACCGCCGCGACGATTTATATGATTGCACAGCATCAGAAGAAAGCCGCTATCATCAGTCATATGAAGAATATCCTATCGCAGTGGGAGACTGCCTTTGAAAAGTTTACGACAATCCCGCCAGATAGGATTCTGATATGCGATAAGAGCGAGATCTTGATCAAAGCAATAGTGGATCCCTATCCGATTCGTAACTACGATATCTTCATTATGTCTCATGCGTTGATTGAGAGTCTAGCAAGGCGAATTGGATGGGTTGGCGTATCTCAGGTATTTGGTGCATTGGGCGTCGGTATTAAGGTATACGACGAAGCACATCGGAATCTCGAGTCCATGATCACGTTGGATTCCGTGACTTCCGTAGAATACACCTACTATCTGACGGCTGACTTCAATCAATCCACCAAAGCCAAAGGGTCCAAGTATCAACGAGTCTTTGATGGAGTCCCAATTCTCCCCGAAGAACAAGAGATGCGCACGCTCAAATACGTCAATGTACTGACGATGACGTACAACAGTCATCCTACCATGCTGGAGCAGCAGAGCGTAATGACCCGGCAGGGCTTCTCCCGATTCCATTATATGCGATATCAATATCGGAAGCCCTATGTATTGCACTGTATAGAAGCCGTGATTCATCATTTCTATACGGATCCTCAGTATGCGGATAACCAATCCCGTGTCTTGGTCCTCACGTCGCTCATCGAGCATGTCGACTACCTTTTTGCGGAGATTCAGAGTCGATTCCCCGATAAAGTCGTCGGAATCTACCACGGAGATGTCGATAAAGCGACGAAAGATGAATCCAAGAAAAATGCAGATATTATCGTTGCGTCTTACAGCAGCTTTTCCTATGGTATCGATGCGCCCAATATCGCATGCGTGATCTCCTGTGACCCAGTCGATCGACTGGCAGATAACCAGGCGGCAGGCCGCGCTCGTCCACAACCAGGGAAGCAAGCTCTGTATGTCATGCTGTATGATATGGGTTTCGACCGCTCCGTTCGTTCCAAGGCGACTCGAACTCAATATCTGCAAAATAGCAAGGCCTCGAAATTCTACACCATCAATGTCTCAGAAAAGGATGTGATACCCAATGCCTGACGCACGCCCACCGACTCCCGAGCGGGTCTATAAGACGATCTTTCGGGCGCCTAGGGTCTCTCTCGATCTCGCTGTCACGATGCCGACGTTTACATTTACGCCGAAAGGAGTGTATGCGTTGGTATCACCAAGTGCGGCATTGTCGTTTAGTATTGCACCAACACACGTGCCCGTTGGATTTCGTCCATCGGTATGGATTATGCAGCGCTCGTTCAATAGCTTCTATGCCACAATTGATCGAGTGACAGAGTGGTTCCTCTCTGCTGAATTCGAAAAGCTCTTCCTCTTCAATAAAGAGAAGCAAGAGGTTGTATTCAATGCAGAGATGAACCAGATTCGCGAAACTTTTACAGATTCGAAGTCGACTCCGACCACGATGACTATCATTCCTTCCATTCATTTAAACCAGGAGCAACGTGCATGTGAGGGGTGCTCCATCTATATGAATGGTGATATGGGAAACATGGTGACCATGTCGGGGCAAGATATACTTCGACTTCATGGGGTGTTACAAAGGTTGGATCTAGAGCAGGAAGCTGTCAATCTTGTAGAGCTTCTTCAATGTGCGCTGCGTCTGGGGAATGTCTCGGTCGCGGAGAAGATGAGTTTACAGGATAAAGCCACCGCCATCATCAATGGCACGTCGACAGATTACCGTCAGGCTCAGCAACAAGCGAGTTCCTCTTTGGCGGGAATTCAGAAAGCGCAAAGCCAAAAACTTTTCAAATTGCAATAAAAGGAGAGATTTACCATGGGCAAGGACAAACTGAAACTCGCGGCGATTACCATCACCGAGCTTCCTCAAGTGCAAGAGGATTCAGAGTCGAAAGGGTTTCTTCGTCCTGATGAAGAGCCATACGCCGCAATCGGTTCGAAGGCATTGCTTCCCATTGTCGCACTGAATCCGGAGAGTCGGAATTTCGACAAGAAGCATGCCTACTTCTATGGAAACTATCTGTATCTCTTCAATGGAGCATGCCCGAGAGTATTGGCAAGAGATCCTGGCATCTATTATGATTCCACGGAAGATTGCTACTTCATCATCGAGCATGATCCCAATAACCCCGAAAGTGACATTTATAAGGCGACAGAAGATCACATCTTCAAGCTGAATCCGATTACCATTGCTCGCAGTCTTCAGGATGAAGAGGAGACCATCTATGCAAGACAGAGGGCTTCCTCTCGGAAGATCTACCATCCGGTCATTGGTGAGAAAGACGATCTTCTGAAGCGCGCCATCAAGCAAGCGCTGATTGAGAAGGGAATCGATCTCGATCAATGTCGCCAGAATTTTGAAAATAAGAATTCGCTCTTCAATTTCAAGCAGGTATTGAAGAGCGATGGTAAGATGACCATTCTGGTATTTCAGCGCGGTGCCGATGCGTTCAATCTGCGCGTGGTGGTGAGTCTGGAAGAGATTGACCCTGAGCATCCGATTGGTGAAGCATTGAAAGCGCCCATTGTCGTATCGTCGACGGATAACTTCCGGATGTCCGGTAGGGATCCTGGCGATACCAATACCATCAAGATTGGAATTCCCGATGCAAGCGATGAAGATACTGATGAGGAGGATGCAGCATGATTTACTACGTTTCTCGAGCAGGAGTCTCAGTGCCCGTATGCTATGGTCTGGAGAAAAAGGTAACGATCCCTCCTATTGATAAGACCAAATGTGCCCAGATTTGCGGACAGGTCATTTCTAATATGCTTAAAGTCGGCGATGAGTATTTCAAGCAACACAAAATGGAAAAAGAAGAGGATGCATGATGCCAGTACCCAGCAGCAGTATCATTCGGGTATCTTATATCCGGGTGAATAATGGACGTAGATCGGATTCGAGACATGAGTTTACGTTTGCTCTAGAGATTCCAAAACTTCCAGCCGATAAAGATACCGTGGTTGTCGAGTGCCTCATTCGTCATATCTATGATATCATCCATCAGGCCGGCCATCCCAGAAGTGTGCGTTCACAACTCGATTATACCACACCCCGCTCTTCCCGAGGAACCGACGGGCGGATCGTCGTACGGTATGATGACATCGAGCATTATGAGAAATTCATTGATCTGGTGACCAATGTTTACCGAGTCCAGGAGTACACGATTGGAACCATGAAGGACTTAATCTCCAAATATCATCTCGATACGTAAGGAGGTTAGATGCCATGAAGATTCTACGATTGCGATTGAAGAATTTTGCGCATATCTATTCTGGGTTATCGAAAGATGAAATCGTGTTGGACTTCTCCAAGTCTCATAAGGTCATCAATATCATCATTGGCAAGATGGGTTCCTGCAAGACGGTGATTCTTGGACACCTGCAACCGTTCGCTTCTCTTGGAACGCTGGATTCACGAAACCAAGACGAGATTGTGATGGAAGGAAAAGATGGTATCAAGGAAATCGATATTCAGGATGGCGAGAATATCTATGCAATTCGTCATGAGTATCGGTGGGTCAAGAACCATCATTCGGTCAAGTCGTTTATCAAAAAGAATGGGAACGAGTTGAATCCATCGGGGTCCGTCACTGCCTTCAAAGATCTTGTCGAAATCGAGCTGGATATTGAACCCGGGATGTTGACGCTACTTCGACTCGGACCAAATGTCTCCAATCTGATCGATCTGAAATCTACCAGCCGGAAAGCATTCCTGGCTTCCATGTTGGAAGAGACGGACATCTATGTCAGGCTCTATAAGAATCTGAATGATGATCTCCGCAATGTCAGAGCTCAGATTGATATCCTGTCCGGCCGATTGGCCAAGAGTGCTGATGGGGATATTGAGTCCATTCGGCAGAAGCGTGATCGACTCAATGAGACGGTAGCTTCTCTTCAGAAGAAAGTCGAGCACTATCAGCGGAAAGTGATGGGATATGTCGCCACATTCAACTCGTTGATTCGCCATAGTGACATTCGGAAATTCGAGAAGGATATGGAAGATCTTCAGAATCAAATCATTTCCGATCGGACCGAATACGACGTACTGGTGAAACGAGTCGAATGGCTGAAGAATGCTCCCTCGACGGATGACTTGATCAAGAACGTTCAGCATTATACCAGTCTCTTGGCAAAGAACTCTCAGAGGTATATCCAGCTGGAGAATGACACCGAGACATTGCAGACTCGTATCGATGAACTTAAGGGGCAAATGATGCAGTCTCGTGACCGTGATCAACTCAATCTTCTGAGAGCAGAATTCGAACGTGTCAAAGCGCAGCATGAGGATTTCAGCAAACGGGCAAAGAAGATTCCCTATCGCTATGATTCCCCGGCACTGAAGAGGCTTCTGGGGCAACTCAATACTGCCAATATCCTGATCAGTGAGATTGTCAACTACAATGAGCTGACGGTTCAGGATATCCTGGCACATAGTGAACGAGCTGTCCATACATCCTCCAAAAAGATGGGGGTCGTTAATGCGACAAAGCTGAAGACCCAAAAGAGGCTTAACAACGTTCGATATCTGGAGCGGTATGAGGAAGTCGATCCTCTTGGCGAAATCCCCGACTGTCAGTTCCTAGACACCTGTCCCTATCGTCTGACCCATCCTATCACGGTAAAGCAAGAGATCGAGAAGAAAGGTGTCGACAAGGAATACGAGGAAATCAACAAGACGGTCAAGAAGCTGGATGAAGAACTCGGACGACTTTCCGAGTATCCCATCGTCTATAGTAAGATCTCAACCTTAAGCTCCATTTGGAAATCCGTTTCTCCGATTCTTATGGCCATCGGAGCCCTCAAGGTAAAGAAGTTCCCAGAGATCTTCAAGAGACTGGATTCACAGATCTGGTATGACCACAACCGTTTGATCAATGCAATCGATGCTGCCGAGTCCAAAGAGAAAGCAGACCAGATTCAGCTGTCGATGGAAGGAATGCGTGCGCAGATTGCGAAGCTGGAGAGCTCGGACTTTGAAAAGGTACAAGCCGAATATAAAGAAGCCACCGCTCGGATGGAGCAGATGGTTCTCGAGTATAAGAGCTTGGCCGATTCCAAAGAGAGCTATGAACAGCAGCTCAATGATGCCAATGCAGAACTTTCAAGACGGATGAGTGACCTAGACATTAACACCCGCATTGAGAATCTCTCGAGAAAGATCCAAGAAGAGACTAAGCAATATGAAACGATGAAGCGAGATCTCAAGGACGCAGAGCAGTGTCGAGCTAACGGAGATCTGTGTGAACAGAAACGCCTGGACGCAAAAAGACAGCTGGAAGTTGCCATGGAAGAAGCCCAGTCTCTCAGCAATACCATTGCCATCTACAATGCGACTTCCGAGGAACTCCGGCACTGTCAGGAGACCCAGAATAAGCTCAGACTCATTGTGGAAGCGGTATCTTCCTCCAAGGGGATTCCGTTGGTCTATATCCAGCTTTTTATGAGATCGTGCAGGTCGATTCTGAACCATCTCATTTCCAATGTCTTCGGAGACCAAATCGAGGTTGCTCCATTTGTCATTACCGAGGACGAATTCCGGATCCCGTATTCTATCAATGGAACCGCTGTGGATGACATTGCCAAAGCAAGTCAGGGTCAACGTGCTATCATCTCTCTGGCATTGAGCTTTGCTCTGATGCAGCAGGCATCCGCTCGGTATAATGTGATGCTGTTGGATGAGATGGATGGGCCGCTCTATCAAGCTGATCGGCAAAAGTTTATTGACATCCTCTTCAAGCAAATCTCGGCTATCAATGCTGAGCAGATCTTTGTGGTGTCTCACAATAATACATTCGACGGGCACTCCGTCAATGTCATTATGACCACTGAAGAGAATGTCGAAGACACAGGCGCCGTGACGGTAATGCGTGTCTAAGCAAAAAAGAATGTTTGGTCAGCTCCTTATCGGGACGCCAAACCATTCAACGTAAAGGCGGGACTCGAACCCGCGCACTCCGGTGTTCCCACCGGCGGTTAACCATCTAGCCTTCTTTACACCAGAATAATATATGAGGCGTAAAAGGCAGATTTACGATTAAAAAGAAAGGTATACCTTTGACGGTATACCTTTCTTTTTAACTCATATTACTTGTCTGAAGGCTCATCATCAGGAGCAGAATACTCCATCAGTGATTTCTGGTATTCGATCTCTTTCTCTCGATCAATGAACCGTTGCTCTTTTGCTGCAGCAATCTTGTTGACGTTATTCCAGAAGATTCTCTTATCCAGCTGGATTCCTTTCTCTAAGCTATCCACGGTAACCGAGATTGTAGCGAGGACATCGGCGATTTCTTCCTCGAAATCATCCATCGCCTTAAGCTTACTCGCAGTCGTGAAGTACCCACACCCATACACACGGGCGAGTTTACTGCACGCCTGGATAAGCTCTGCCGATTCCTCCGATAGAATCTGCAGGTCATCAAAGAAGTCATAGCTGGCGTCGTGGTATTTTTGATACTCTGGATTGATCTGCTTGCGGATGTTGATGCGCATTTTCATACAATAGCCTCCTTAAATTACAGCGGTATTTCCTCTCCCACTGTGGTTTGTCGATGATATATGTGTAGAAAAGAATCACCTTATCGCATATATCATACTGGTGCTCAATACGATATTCTTCGTGTTGTGTATGAAAGAGAATCTCAATTTACAGGAGGCAAGCAAATGGTAGGAATTGTCATTGGTTTCTCGGTCTTCATCATCCTGATGGCTGTGCTCATCGGTGCAATCGTTGCGCTGCAGCGGAATAAGGATGACGGTATCGAGGAAGAGCAAGAAAACGTCATCGTTGAACCGGAAGCCCCGAAGCAAGATCGGAACCCCAACATCAGTCCGGAGGAACAGGCCTACATAGACCAGCGGATGCGTGAGATCAAAGCTAAGGAAGAAGAGGAAGCTCGCGCCCGTGCAGAGAAGGCCAAGCAAGAGCATGCGGCGCAGGTTCTGATGGACACCGTCGAGCAGGCGTATCAACCGCCGGCTCCTCCCACTGCTGAAGAGATCCAACTCAAGAAGAACCAGGAGAAGATCAACATGCAGAAAGAACTCAAGGCCCAGCATGATAAGAAGCTGGAAGCAACCAATTTCCTGCGCAATGCCAAGCGCGAGGCTTTCCTGGAAGATGGCATTCCGATCGAGATCAGCATGAAGACTTTCACCATGCTGATGCTGGCCGACTCCCAGGGCTTCAACTATTACACCTTCGACATTGCCATCCGCGGCAATGAGCTGGTGGATACCCGTCGACTGAAGATCCATCGCTTCTCGGAGACCACAACGCCCGATGAGTTTGAGTGGATTGATCTGATCACCTATGGCAAGAAGAGCACCAAGTTCGTTGACCTGATGGGCGACACCATGCCCAAGAAAGAAGAGCTGGCCGCTTGGACCACTGCGTTCATCCATGTCTATGACGCCAGCTTCGAAGAGGTCATCGACGTCATCCGTGACTCCTACATTGGCGATCGCCCGCACCTCACCTCCATCGATGCTCTCCGCGCCTTCGAGCGTGCGACCTTCAAGAAGAACCGGATGTCCGAAGGTCGCGATCTCGATAAGCTGCGTGGCGCTGTCCGTGGCCGCATCAATGAATGGCAGGTCGAACTCGAGAACTCCGATGGCTATGTGCAGGGTGTCGAAGAGGTCGTCATCCAGCCTGTCAGCGAAGGTCCCATTGAGCAGGAGCCTGTGGAAACACCGATTCCGACGGTGGTTGACAACGCCAGCCAAGCGCCTCTCGAGGAGTACCATGCCGAAGTCACACTTCCCACGGAGGTTACCCAAGCGCCCATCCCTGCTTCCCAGCAGATCTTCGCCCCGTCTCAGAATGGCGGGGCGGAGGAAGACGATGATGACTACTTCGCCGACCTTCAGGCGATCATGGATCATCGCGATCAATAAGCCAGTTCCCGTCTCTTTCATACATCGCGTCTTATGACGCGGAAAGCCAGGTGAGGTTTTAGCCATTTCTCCTCACCTGGCTTTTTATTTTTTGGTCAAAATCTTTATAACAGATCCTACAAAATTTTAGCTAAAAATGATGGGCTGTAGCCAAGTGGTAAGGCAATGGACTTTGACTCCATGATTCGCAGGTTCGATCCCTGCCGGCCCAACTGTAGTTTATTATGCGGGTGTGATCCAATGGTCAGGATTCCTGCCTTCCAAGCAGGCTGTGTGGGTTCGATTCCCATCATCCGCTCCACCATCTCCTATAAATCCCGAAGGTTCGCACACAGCCTTCAGTGGAGAGGCCTTGGCAAATGCCCTGGATCCTGTTGGCGCGCGGGATCCAGGGCGCCAATTCCAAAATCAACACTGTTATAATGCGATCGGGATTTCCGTCCGATCGCACATTCCATCACTGGTCGGTTGGACGATCGCAGCCGGCTAAATTCATACAAAGGAGCTCCGAAATTATGATGAATAGCATTTTGGATTTCCTGAACGATGACGATGCCGTTCAGGAGAGCGTCCACCTCGACTCTCGTGAGGACGCTACCGCTATTTTCCTGTCTGCCATGGAAGATGTCTGCACTCCCGAAGAGCTGGAGACTCTCGTCTATGAGAGCGCCAACATGCTCGAGCTGTATGGCATCATCGACGATCATGAGAACGTGATGAGCGCCCTCGAGGCCGCCATCCCCTCCAAGAAGAAGACCGTCATCATCCAGACCAAGAAGCAGATCATCGACAAGGCTACCAAGAACGCTACTATGCGTCTGGCCCGTGCTGCTGGCGATCCGCACTATGCCAAGTACAAGATGTACCGCGACAAGATGCTGGACGAGCGCCAGAAGGTTTACGACAAGTGGCTGGCCAAGGGCCGCCGCGAGGCGAAGCGTGTTCTGACTGGTCAGGCGAGTGCCGCTTCTGCGATCAAGGATACCCGCGGCAAGCAGGTTGAGGACAAGATCAAGGAAGCCATCGCGAAGACCGATGCCAATGGCCGCAACAAGAAGGCCATCAAGGACTAAAAAATAAAGACATTCTCTCCTTTGCTCATTCATACACTCCTTGAAACATTACACCCCACTGTGGCAACACAGTGGGGTGTAATGTCTTATTCAGGAATTGGAATTCGGAGTCCGAGGCTCACGGTAGTTGAGCGACTGGAACGTCCTCTGGGCTGAGTAGTGATCGATCAGCCCATTGGCGAAGCGCCGGAGATAGTGACTCTTGAATGCGTTGGAGCAAGTGTCATATACCGCCGAGCTGTACCATTCTGCGGCATCGGAGATCAGCTCATTGCCCATATCGGGATTGGCTTTGCGAGCATAGGCAAAGAGGACATCACAGAGCTCATCTTCGAAGTAGCCGGTATCTTGCGCGATATTGCGCAGAGCACAATACCGACGGCCAGGGAACATGGTATACCGGATCTCGACGTTGCACATGTTGGTGTAGAAATCGATGGACCTGCCGTAGTAGGTGCAGAGGTTCAGAAGGGCTTTTTCAGCTTGATCATAAGCTTCTTGCTCACACATCAGCAGGAATACCTCAAGCCAGAAGGACCGAACCAGTCGGTAGATCCGACGGCGGCCTTCTGTGCTGGAGAAGCCAAGCCAGACGAACTCCTGATGCCCGACTGGCTCAAACCCATAGATGCTACGTTTGGTGCTGAGCGCCCAGTTGAAAGCCTTGTAGCTCTTCCCAGAGAAGTAGGGATAGTAGCTCACCCAGAACGGAAACCAGGTGTCGAGCGTATGACCTTCTCTGGTATAGATCGACCTCGATTCGGACGTTTCGAGGAACTTGTCCATGACCCCTCGATCCAGGTAGACCGAGTTCATCACCTCAACGGCTTTACGGATATCCTCAACGTTGTGGTCGGGAAAGCCATCGGAAGACTCGCGGACAGGAACCGGACGGGTGTTGGGATCACGCTCTTGATCATTATCAAAGGGAAACATAACATTTTTAACCTCCATAGTTTTTATTGGCCGAGAGACTTTTTGTTGTAGATATTGGCTGCCACAGCACGTGCCTCGTAAGCGACGGATTCACGAAGAGCCCGGTGAACGAACTCCGTGATAGCGGGACGGCGGTCTTTACCCGCCTTACCATTGCAGCGGGTCGTAACGATATCCACTGCCTGGTAAACCATGTAGATAGTGATCGGGCAATTGGTATATGTCATGGGGTCATCAGCGATGAATGGCCCATAGGGATACGCGACGCTGTGGGGATCTTCACAGGTTTCCTGCAGGAACTTGCAGACATACTTCGAAAGAAATGCGTTGAGACTGGGTTCTTCCCCAGACTCTACCTTCACCGAAGCATTCTTCATGTCGATCATGACAGCGTCCATGACCCCAAGCTCAGGGTTCTCGGTATCCTCGAACAGGCCTTTGCCGGCCCGATCAAAGATCCCTGCGATATGAATCATGCGGGTTGCGAAGTCGGGTGAAGCGATCTCTTCCAGGTAGTCCCGAACCTCTTCATCATACTGCGCTTTGACCAAAAGCTTCAGAATGATGTCCGGAGCATCCTGGAAATTGACGGTTTCATACTTGTCTCTTGACATGGGAATTCCTCCAATAATTATGATTCGCAAGTGAGTTTTTATCGCTCATTTGCTATGAAAATAATATACCTTTAATTTCCAGGGCCATTTTCAGGGATCTGGAAAAACACTGGATTAACTGTTTAAGCCCAGAGGAGGTGTAATAGTGGCTCGAATTCTTTCGACCGAGACATCTTCCTACATCAATAGGCAGGTAGAGATCTATGGGTCTAACAAGATCGGTCAGTTCTCCAAGTTCTTGGATAAGAACCCGATCTTTGTCACCTATTATCATATCAACACCACGAGAAGTCGTGCCGATGCCGGACTACAAACCGTCAAAGAAGAAATCGCACCGAATTCTCCGCTTCGTTATAACAAAATTAAAGAATTCCCGATCTATGGTCTGTCAGATCTGAAACCGGATCTTCAATATGATGAAACCGGTGCCGACATTGAGATGGATCTGAGTGGTCTGATCATTCTTCCCAAGACAGTCAGACCAATCCCCGGAGATCATTTCTATGTCAAGTTCCCCAATACCGTAGTGGGTCTTCTTTTCCGTGTAACGAGCAAGCAGTACAATACGATCCAGTCGAATGACTTCTATCAGATCGACGCTGAGATCCGTGCTGTTGCGAAGGAGATGCAGAAGAATACCACCTACAAGCAGCTTGAGAAGCAGGTCGTTGAGGAATACACCTGCATCTTTGATAATATCGGAACGGAAGATTCCTGTATCATCTCGGATGATGCTCTGGGGAAGACTTCTAAGCTCGGAGATTATATCAAAGCGCTTCTAGATGGATATTATGATACCTTCTACCAAGCGGATTGTGGATCGTTTGCGGCATTGGGAATGTGGAATAATACACCCACGTATTTTTATGATCTGAATGTCATTCACTTCATGAAGAATACTGGGATGTGGAATAATGAGGACATCTACGATCGAGTTGTTGCCCTCACCTATGATGATATTCTGCCACCCAACTTCGCGAATATGTATCGCAAGTTGCTCTGGTATGCTGTCGAGAAGAGGGATCTAACCTTCTTGGCTCGTTACAGCTACTACGAGGCCTATGGTATAGTGAAGGATACATCACCCTTTGTCTATTACCATCCAGATTTCTATGCAGAGACACCTCGTGTCTTTACACAAGCGTGCCCGATCAGCGATGCGGCATCTCGCCGTATCACTGGTGTGACTCGCGAGTATTGGCCGAGCGATCTTACCAATGCATTACTCGATGAATCTGGATTGTGCATTAAAGATCCCAAGAACCAGTTGATCTATGATTACCTGACCGCCACGGATAAACTTACCATCAACCTGGATGACCTAGCGACGATGGAATTCCGAATGACGATCGATGACTACCTCTATGGCCCAGTGCTGATCTATATTCTCTTGCAAGCTTACAACGGATCCATGGGAAGTGGATCTGGATTGGAGATCGAACTTGTCGGAGAAGATGTAGAGAATCCTGAGGTTACGGAGGAGCAAGATATGGATCAACAACTTTCGAAATACGTTTCTGAGACGCTCATCCCGAAGGTTCGTGATGTCGCTAGGAAGATCGCGGATATGGAGGAGCGCAGCACGCAGGCTGTCACACAGGCAACCGTAAAGGAAGGCTGTGATCTCTGCGTCTTTACTCAGAACGCTACCATTCAGACAATTACCATTACACCCAGGAATGAACTCCAGGCTTCTGGCTGGACTCTCCTCTACAATGGAGAGATCCTACTACACGATGAATGTGAGTTCAAGAAGGATGAGACGATTCGGATTCATCCCAACCTGGCAATCAAATATCTGCCGGATATTGCTCTTCGTTTTGAGTTCGATGACTATCCGCAATACTCCGATGGAGAAGCCACCGTCATCATAGAATATCTCTACGATGACGATGTGGGCAAATATGCCCGTGATCTACTAGAGGAATCCCTTGTGAATCCATAAAGGAGGACACGTATCATGAGTAGGCTGATTAACGAAGTGAAGAAGAACATCGTGGCCATGGAGCAAGAGTCCGGCCTGACTGAGCTGATGGATGACGTCATCAATGACGATCTGTATGATGTCGATCCTGGCCCTGGCGAGCTCTATGGTGAAGACGAAGATGATGACGGCCTGGACAAGGATCTGGGCGAAGATCAGGATGTCGATATCGATACCTGGCTCGATGAGCAGGGCGATGCCACCAGCGGCAATGGCTTTGGCCGTGCTGCCGGTCCTGGCAACCCTGTGAGCGGCGCTCGTCCTCTGATCGAGACCGATGAACCCATGTTCCAGTCTCGTCCTGTCGACTACGACATGGATGAAGAGGAAGATGAGGAAGACGAAGATCTGTAACTGAAACCTATGAACGACCTGATACTTTTTGTATCAGGTCGTTAATTTCATATCTCCAAACTTGATTCGTAAAGGAGGTCACTCCCATGTATGAAACAAGTTACCGCAATATCTATCATGAGATAGAGAATCTGGGGGACGATGAAGGTCAAAATAAAGCCCCAGAAATTAGTGGCGGGGAGTTACCCGTATCTGCTCTTTTGAATCAAGATAAATTCGAAGCTCTCGCTCAGAACCCTAGTTTGGGGACTCCTGACATTCGAAAGTTTCAAAAGACGTATGATTTTAAAACTAAAAATACTTCTTTTCTAGAGCTCTATAAGGACCTCTATATGCTAGGGGTCAAGAATAATAAATTCTTTCTGGCGATCTATGATCGAACTCTGATCGGAGTCGATCCCTATAGCCCTGGATTAACATTGGAGATGCAACTCCGTGTCTTCGCAGAATGTCAAAGAAATCCTTGGTATTGGCTGAGAGAAGTGTGTAGAATCCCCGCTGATGGCAAACCTATTGAGATCGGTGGAGGAGTTCCTTTCAGGATCGATCGAACTTCGGTGGCCATGTGGTATCTATTCCTCCACCATATTGATCAGTATGTCTGCAAGCCGCGTCAGACTGGTAAGACACAAGGCGCCTTGGCGATCATCAACTATGCATTCCTATATGGCGCTCGTGGTGCAACCGTCATGTTTACCAATAAAGATGGCGAGAATAACAAGATGAATCTGTATCGTCTGAAATGTCAGCGTGATATGCTTCCGGCTTTCATGCAGATGCGTATGGGCATTTCGGATGATGGATCCATTACCAAAGAAAAGAATAGTGTCACCACATTCCAGAATCCGGTCAATAAGAATAATATTAAACTTCTACCTCGTGCCAATAGTAAAGATAGTGCAAACTCCTGTGGACGTGGCGCTACCTCTGCAATCTTCTACGGTGATGAGGTCGACTTCTCCCCATACTATACCACCATTCTAAACTCTGCTGCCTTTGCCTACGCAACTGCATCGGAAAATGCAATCGCAAACCATTCTATGGCTGGCCGAATCTTCACCAGTACCCCTGGCGATCTAGATTCCCGTGATGGCAAAGACATCATGGAATGGATCGACGGCATGCTGGTGTGGAGCGATAAGATGCTCGACTGGCCTGTGGCTAAGTTAAAGCAGGAATCCACCGCCATTGCCAGAGATGGATCTTTCCGTCGGAATGGTATTGTCTATGTCCAGCATACCTGGAGACAACTGAAGAAGACGATGTCTTGGTATCTCGAGCAGTGCCGTCTTGTCAACTATGATCAAGAAACGGTGCAGCGCGAAATCGACTTGAAGAGAGTCCATGGCTCCTCCATGTCTCCCTTCCGTCGAGAAGACATCATGTTTATCCAGGCGCATGTAAAAACCAAACCCCTTCAATCCATTAGTTTTTCGCCTTCCTTCGAATGCCCCATGAACTTCTACAAGAAGATGAAACGGAGCGTTCCCTATCTGATCTGCGTTGACCCTTCCGAGAGTCTGGCTCTCGATAACAACGCGGTCGAGGTATTGTCTCCCTATACCAAAGAGGTCGTAGCTGAGATGCAGAGCTCTTACATCTCACAGGAAGATCTCTGCATGACAATCGAGAAGTTTATGGCGAACGTATGCCCCAATGCAATCATCATCGTTGAGAATAATAAGGGTCGTGAGTTGATTAACCGTCTTCGTCGAGAGGATGGCCCTTTTAGAGACCGCGTGTGGTACGATACCGAGAAGATTCTGTCTGTCCAAGACAAGATCAATGTCTATGGCGAGCATACTCGATCGGCCTATGAAAATCGTGCGTATGGTGTCAACACCAATGGCAACACTCGTCCAGCCATGTTTAGTATTCTCGAACGTATGATGAATGAAGAAAAACAAAAGTTCTACACACCCTTTGTCGTGGATGACATCTGCGCTCTGATCCGTAAGCCTTCCGGAAAAATCGAAGCTGCTCCTCAGATGCATGATGATAATATCATGGCACTTCTGATCGGACTCTTTGTCCTATACAATGCTTCGAATCTGGAAGAATTCGGATTGGTGAAAGGCGCTTTTGATCCGGACGAAGAAGACGTCACCGGTCTCAACTTCAAAATCAAAGAAGAGACTCGTCCTAAGACAAAAGAAGAGCAGGATCTGGATACTCTCAAGAAGCTCCGTGATATGTATCCCAATCTTCCTCCGGATCTACAAGAGATGCTTAAGGATTCTCTCTTCTCGCAACATATCAAACTTCCCAAGACCCGTGAGCAGCGAATCCAAGAGTCTTTCAAAGACAATCGCATTGCAGGGAAACTGCAAGAAGTTGTCCGTGATGATATGTCGGACGTTGCTCGTATTACCCAAGAAGCCAGACGACAGCAGCAATCCGTTACTACCTTTATGGATACTGGCGAATTGGATCAGAATACTCCCTACGATTTCGTCGGCCCCGACTATGGTTTACAGCCAGAAGGCGGAATGGATGTAGAAGATTATCTCGATCAATTGGATCAACAGCGTTCTCAGAATCCTGGCTTCGACATCAACGATTATATCTAAAAAAGAATGCCCTCTAACCGTGATTGGTTAGAGGGCATTTTTCATGCTTTTAGCAGATCGACAGGAATGTCAGATATTCATCGACAATCGTATCGATTGGGACATTCTCCAAGATGCGTCCGTCAATCGCCGGATCGGGATCGACGAGCATAAAGGTAGAATTGATGATTGTAGACAGTTTCTTGACAATGGGATTTTCTTTGGGAGTAATCGCAAAGAGCGGACGGTATTTGGGAACGATCACCTGACGATACACAGAAGAGGATTCCAGCTTTTCCATGAACTTCGTATTCTTGATCATATTCTCCCGGAAGCGTCCACGAACTACAGAGCTCACCAATTGAGGGAGCAACACCATACCACATACCTGGAGATACTTCTTGAGGATAATGAGTAGATGGATGGTATCGCGCTTGGTGATAGTCTGGATTGCAGTGGAGCTATGGAAGAAAGAGCTGAAGAAGGTATGGAGGAAATGCTGGGTGAGGTTATTCAGACAGCAGTGTTCCATGTAGAAGTTGAACTCCTCATCGGAGATTGGAATTGCGAAACGCTCATAGATCTCTTGTAAGACGAGCTCATTATTCACATCATTGATCAACTGATTGGATTCATCGATGCGATAAATGGTCATCTCAAGAGATTCTGCGTGGGTCAGATAATCATCAGAGTCGGATCCGCCAGAGTCAGCTTCAATCTCAATGGGTTTGAATTTGAAGTTTTCGAAGCGGAAGTGGTTGTAAGAATTGGTGAATACACCGTCAATGTACGATACAACCGACCGATCATATGCGATTTTGTAAAGAGACTTAACGAGAATGACATCATGGATCAGATACTGGAATTCATACTCAAAGGTGATACCATAGAGCTGCTTCTTCTTATTCCAGATCAACGAATCCATTTTGTAGACACGTTCTAGACGATAGTTGATGAATTTGCAGATGGGGTAGAAAATCTTCGTATCTTCCGTCTCGAAGAGTGCCATGACTTCCATAAAGATCGAATCGAAAGCTTTGATATAATCGCTGCTTGCGATGATATTGTCATTGACATTGCTGAAGTGCACACAGAGTGGAAGAATAAGCCGGTACGCAAACGATACAGCCAAAATCAATTTGGCTTCCTCGTTGGTAATCTTCGGCGTGCTACGATACTTTCCCTCATTGTCAGTGTTGATATTGACAGTATACAGATCGAAAGCCATCTGTTTGACCTGGCTTACGAACTGTGGTGTGATCACTCGCGTCAGTAGAAGATTCTTGAAGCTCTCCACTGACAGATCGGTGAATCGATCCACCATATATTTCATAGATGCCATCGAGATCATGAACTTGCTATCTCTGTCGTAAAACTTGATATAGTAGTTTATGTGATGGCATACGTCATTCATTCGTGCTTTGTAATGATTCTTGTTGATTTTGAATGTCTCAAACTTGACGTGCTCTCCGCCTTCAATGAACTCAGAGAACTTTGCCCGTACGACGTCATTAACATATGCGAACTTAATATCTTCGGGCTGCATGTACGACTCGACCCACTCGTTGAGGCGAGGGTGATCGATCGGCACAATAATGATGGTTGAACCGGCGGAGGCTGTCGGACTAGAATCATACGTAGACGAGCCGTTTTCCACAGACACGGGGGCGACTGTAGAAGTGCTCGTCGTTACTTCCAGTGTGGCTTTGGGGTCTTTCTTGCGGCGTGGCATAATGATGATTCCTCCCTCCAACCTAACGAGCCCATGATATACCGCATTAAATTTTTGAGGTTCGCTTTGTGGTCTTCGTGGTTCTCGTTTTGGCTGTTCCTTTTGTGGCCTTGGTGGTAGCAACACCCTCTTTTACGTTCGCCTTTTGGCGCGGCGAAGGAGCTGGGGTAGCAGGCGTTGCTTGAGATTGCTGGTATGCCGTCTTGGCAGAACGGAAATTTGCACTGGCGACATCCTGGGTTTGTACCAGATGTTTTAGGTTTGCCTCCAGGATCTGTGTTGCTTGGTTGACAAGATCCAATGGCTTCGTTGATCCATACTGTGTCTCAATCCGTAATGCCGTAATGTACAAACTTCTTTCATAATTGATGACATCGTAGGGATTGGAGCGAGAAGCTACGGTACGGCGAGTTGCCGCATTGTAGTGCGCTTCCAACCACGGGATGATCATCTTTTTACGAATAAAAAGATTGGCATACGTATAGATGAATGACGGACAGTTGGAGAAGACTTTCATCTCACAATCGAGAATCGATTTTGCCTTCTTAACGTCATTTATATCCATCGCGATGACAATGTCGTAATGCAAATTTGAATCATACTTTTGACCAGACTTTGATGGGAGTTTGAAATGAAACACGATCTGTCGTTTGCTTACATTGTAGCAATCGACAATACCATGGCCAGATAGGCCAAGATCACGTGATTCATTTTGATACTGCTCTTTTAAAGCAGTAGCATCACCAGTCGCCGAGGCACCCTTACCCATAGGATTGCTAATATACTCTCGTAAGGTCATAGTCAATCACCTCGACTAAAAGCTATGATTAAGCTCGGGTTCTATGGCCGAAATTGTTTTACGCTTGTCGCAACGTCTTGTTTTTAAAAACAAGCGTTACAGATACGGTAAATTACCGAAAGGAGTCGATTCCATTGGTTCAGTTCCCTAAAGACGCCCTGTCTGACGTAACCGCCAAGTGCGAAAATGTCCTGGCGTGGATCAAGTCCGCCCATGACAATCGCGCGCGCCCGAAGAACAGTGTGTACGACGAGATGATCGATACCATGCAGGAAGTCGTGGCTGCCCTTGGCAAAGCCGAGCCCGTCCCGACTGATACTGCCGATAAGCTCGCCGCTGTTACCGCTGAGAAGGACAAGCTGGCTGAGACTGCGAAAGCCAGAGAGAATCGCATCGCCGAACTGGAGGCGTGCATTCATGATCTGGAGAAGAACGCGCCTCCCAAGGGCTTCGTTCAGAAACTCGTGTGGGCTTTTACCCATTGAAGGGCTAATCTCCCTCTTACCTAAATGAGATGGTAAGAGGGAGATTGAGTTTTATAATAAAAAAGAAGGTGGCCTGCGCCACCTTCTTTTTGCTCTCAAACGTATTCCATCTTGACACCGTGCGGCGCCAACCAAACCACCCAGGGAATCAGATCGGAATCCCCAGGCAGGTTGTTACGCTGCTCCAGAGGCAAGCTGGTGCGTTTGATCGGGGGAACTGTGTTGCCGCTCTTGTCGCGCTTCTTCCGGATGGCATACATGTCCCAGCCAACTTTGGCATAGGTATCACGCAGCGCATTGGAGAGCGCTTCAAGCGCTTTCTTGTACTCGGGCTGACGATCGTTGAGCAGGAATTCGATCGCCAGAACGTCGCGCTTGGTTGTGGTATCCACCTTCACCGTCATGATGGAGTAGGAACCATTACGAAGCGCAGCGTTGATCTGGTTGACAGCGCTGCTGTAGAAGCAGGCGTTGCCGCAGATCGTATCGAGGAATTGATGGACGGACACGGGGGCTGGATCGTTATACGTTTCGGTGAATGGCATGAAAGACAACTCCTTCGTATTTTAATGATAGAGTATTACTCGACAGGCTTAAGTTTTTCGAGAGGATCCGCATCGGGCTGATCGTTCGGAGTCGGGATCAACCCAACTGCCTGGACGTTCTTCTTGGTCGTGGTCTTGCGGGTTCTCTTAGCAGGGGCTTTGGAAACTTCGGGTTCTTCGACGTTGATCTTGACCGGATAACTGATCTTCACGGTCGAATCGATGGTCTGGATGCGATAGCCGTTAACCACGCCAAGACCCTTGAAGATCCGCTGCGGCATCTTCTGATACGGATCCGAGGTGTCATGGATGAACATGGTCTGGAACGGGATCTCGGAGCGCCAGCCCAGGAACGCATGGCCATGAACATCGCGAGGATCAAAGCCGGCGAGAGCCTTGATGCCATCGAGATAGAAGTCGATGATGTCGTCGACAGCCCATCCGGCGAAGTACTTCATCGAATAGAGGACAAAGACATTCCAGGAATCCGGATCGGGCATGTCGTTGCGGGGAACGGCGATGGCAAACGAGGAAATCCAGCTGCCGTAGTGAGCATAGGCTTCCAGTGCCAGATCGACGTGCTTGCCGTTGTCGATGAAGCCGAGCAGCAGGCCAGTGCCACCGTCGACCTCAACAGCTTGGGCAAAGAAATCTTCGTCGGGATCTTCGCCATCGAACAGGACACGCATTCCGGTATACGTGTCATCGCCATAGTCGGTCATGGCGTAGCTCAGAACTTCGGCCGGCTTGATGAACTGTCGATCATGACTGTTGTCTTCTTCATCGGGGACTTCGACGGGCTCATCGACAGTGGCCTGCAGTTTGTCATCGAGCTCTTCGAGGGCCATTTCGTACGGGTATCTCTCGTCGTCATCATCATCGATCGGCCCATACCCAAAAGTGACGGGGCGGACATGCATAGTGGGATCATTCGAATAGTGGGGAACTCTCATGGTTTACCTCCTTAGAATTTGGAACGGATTTGTTCGACGTTGAAATGAATGAATTTTATCCATCTCAGCTTACCCAAATGATATATAGCCTGGAAAGGAGGCATTTACCATCCTTTCCAGGCTATAGGTTAGAATTTGAAGGTTAGCTTGATCGTCAAAGATCCATGGTCCATTCCAGGGAACTTAAACATGATCGGGGTATTGGAGGGTGTCACTTCTGCGGGATCAAATAAAAATCCGACAGAATCACCCTGATCCATGGGCTCTAGCTCCTTGCGCAGGAACCGTTCGCCATCTTGATAAAGTTCCATACTCGTCGGGTTGACAGGGAACTCAGCAGTCAGACGGATACCACAGATCTTGATCGGCATGTTGAAGCCGCCGGTCTGATAGACGCCTTCGACGCCACCAATAGTCTTCTCATACATATCGTCGGGAAGGCCATGCACGAACGGGCAGTGTTTCTTCTGTTTATCGGGGCAATGCTTGCAGCCCTCAGACTTCGGATCATAGTGACCACAGCAGCAATGAGCACCATACGGATCATCTGTGGGATAGTTATCGTAATCCGTGCCGCCATCATGAGGACCGAGATCCTCCGTGTTGACCGGGAAGAGAACTAGTTCTTCGCCATATGCCGTACGGAATTCTTTGCACTTATGACAGCAATCCAGATCCACATCCGGATCAGCAACACTCATGGCCTCACGGAAATCATACAGAGTATGGCAAACGTAAGTAGCACACGCCATATCGCAGATGCAAGTAATCGCCGAGTACTGATGACTGAGGATCTCTTCCTTGGGAATAATGATCGCATTGGTAGCAAAAGAGCTAATGACGTTTTGGAAGAAGATACCACCACGCTTGTAGCACTGATCGGAAGGATTGGTGGTCAGCGCAATGCTGATACCACTCTCAATCTGATCCAGAACGACTTGTACATAGTGGTGGCTATGGGTTCTCCGAATTTGAATCGGAATATAATACCAAGCATACTGCTTGGGCTCGAGAGCATAAGTCGTGGTACGCGCCTTCAGGAGAAGCCAACTATTGGCACCTTCTTCGGCATTGACGTAGATGTTTTGGAGACAGTCTACGAGACCACGATATGCTTTTTGGTAAAGTTCAATGACCGACAAAGCCATTGGAATCACCTCTCACTTACTTTTTGGCAGAGGAAGCAGCTTTCTTTTTCTCGTCAGCCTTCTGCTTCTTCTTTAGAGCATCCTGAATATCCGTCACGTCAGCCTTCTTGGGAAGATCCTTGCCCTTGTGAACACGGCGAGGAGGAACGATCTGGACATCGGGGTAGTTCTTGCAGTACTTCTCAAAGGGGTTGCCCTTGGTGATGACGATTTTGATCTTCATCTTCTTGGCAGCCTTCAGGAAGTTCTTAGCGACCAATTCTTGCCGATCCTTCGGAACGAACCGGAAGAACTTAATACCATTGCGCAGGCTCTCCTCATCATTGATGGGATACTGACGCCGATCGGGATCAGCGAAAGCAGAGTTCGGCAGTTTATCGCGATCCGACTTCTTCATTGCCTCAGTGGCAATTTCATCTGGATCGTCATCCTCCAAGAACGAGAGAATACCCTCCATGGCGCTATATTCGTAATCCATAAGGTTAATCCTTCCTTTCATGAGATATAGAAAAACCTAACTTAAATGAAAGTTTTCGAGAACCATGCTAGATATTGCACCTGGAAGTAAATGAATACTTCCAGGTGCAAATACAAATCATCCGTTGCTTTCGACCTCGTTGTGCTTTTCCTTGAAAAGATCAATAGCGCTTGCGGGAGCCTTTTCTTTTTCCCTTGCTCTCGCTCTTGCTTCGGCATTTTCTTTAAGCTTTTTACCGAAGCGACGATCGTAATGATATTGACATAGACGTCCATTTTCACGATGAGGGTAAGGGCATCCGGGAGAAGAGCATAACTCGGGAGGTTGATCGTACTTAAGATGGTACGCCGCACTCTTTTTAGCACGACAATACGAGCAAACAACGTGTCCCTCGTCACTTCTTCTTTTATGACACCTTACACATATACCATCCTTTACATTTTGCTCATATCTACTTTTATGACACCTTACACATATACCATCCTTTACATTTTGCTCATATCTACTTTTATGACACCTTACACATATACCATCCTTTACATTTTGCTCATATCTACTTTTATGAATACCCCTGTCTCTATCATACGTTTTTCGAGCGCACTCGAGGATCCGATCGTGATGATCGATTCGATAGAGCTTTCTTTTTAGGGTGCAATCTTCGCAGATCAGAAATCCAGGTGGTGGCACGTTTTTACCGCATTCGGCACAGACTCCAGCTTCAATTCTTCTCTGTCGTTCATCGCGGGAATTTTTCTGATATTTATCTCTACATGCCTTGCAAGATTTATATCCAGGATCTGGCGGAACTTTTCCACAATAGCAGCATACTTCTGGATGTTCCTTTCGTTTCTGGATTAGTCTGTCAGAATTCTTCTTTTTGCCGGGTGCATGCCTCTCGCACCAACAGGATCCTGGAAGATGCTTATAGAAGCAATACGGAATATGACAGTAACTGTCATCTTTCATTGCAATCAATTCGCGTTTTCTTCGTCTATCTCTGTCTCGGCACTTCTCACATACGACAGCGCCTTCGGCATGTGGATATTTCCCACAGTTGGTACAGAGGCCTTTATTTTTCAGATACCAATAGCGTTCTTTTTGCGTCATGATAAATCACCTTTAATCGTGATAAGTAAATTACGCAAAAGTTGAAACCACTCTAGGAAAGAAAACTTCCTAGAGTGGTTATTGTCTTTAGACCGCTGTCAGAGACCAAGAGCCCGAAAGGTAGAAGTCGCCCGCCATGCCAACAGGGATATCCGCATAGCAAGATCCGTGCAGACGGACTTTGACTTTGTTCCCAGTATGCACGGTAGCCCGAGTGGAGTTCGTATCAGTTCCATTGACAACAATCGAACCACTTTTGTAGCTCGAGCTGGAAGTATAAGCGCCATCATATGCCGCAGTACCCCAAACGGACAACTGATAGGTACCATCACCGGCGCAAGTGTATTCGGCACTATCAGTAGAACCGCCAACCCAGCCACCAGTACCTAGCCAGCACTGGCCATGATTGATCGTACCAGACAGATTCTGTAGAGTCTGCATATGCCATACACGAACGGCTGCAGCGGTGTCATTCTCTTTATAGTCGATATCTTTCACGACGCTTCCGTCGTAAGAAACGCTATAACGCGGCAGAACCTCTGTCGCTTCCATGATTAAAGCCATACGATAAGTCACCTCATTTCATTACCGAAATTGTTAAAAAGCCTCCCTCTGTAGACGGATCCACAGAGGGAGTTAGAATTTACGCGTTGCGAACCGGAAGCTGGAGTTTATCGCACAGCGCCTTGAGCTGAGCGCGATCGCCCTTGCTGCAGGTAACAACGAAATCGTTGTTGCTCGAATTCCAGTCACAGGTAGAAGCCGGAGTCGAAGGTTGAGTAGGCGTAGTCGGAGTCGTCGTACCCGTGCTACCCTTCGGCCAGCCATTCAGCCCAGCTTTCTTGATGATAGACGGGAAGTCCTTATACGCCACATTGCAGTCCAGAGAAGAACCAAACCCAGCAATCTTCAAAGCATTCTTGCTGCTATATTGCCAGATGTCATTCTTGACAGCTGTGGTGTCACTGCTGGTATAACCAGCCTCCCACAGAGTGTAAGCTGTCAGTTCATTCAGATTGGTGTAGGTCTGGAAAAAGTTCCGGCTGCAGTAGATACCAGCGTAGTATCCAGCCGCTTCCATCGCTGCGCAGGCAGCCTTCAGCATTGCCGTATTGGCAGCCTTTCCACACTTGATGTTGTACTGCTCATACTCCATGTCGATGTAGACAGGATAGGAAGGCTTGTAGACCTTGATCTGTTGGATGAAAGCCTGTGCACCTTTCGTAGCATTCGCAGTACTCTGATCGTAGCTGTAGTAATAGAAGCCATAGGGGATCCCATACTTCTCAGCACCCGCTACATTCTTCTTGAATTGTCCATCCAGGGTAAATCCAGAAGACATGGTGCTATTGCCGACCTTGATAATGACAAAGCCGGGATTCTTGTTGCCGTTGACTCGTTTCAGTTCCGTTGCCATCTTGGACCAATCGATGGTGCCTTGCCATTTACTGACATCAATACCATAGACATTCGCCATTGTAGTAACTCTCCTTTCATACTTAATCTTCTTCGATGAATTCTTCGCATCGATCTATAATTTTCTGCGTGTCCAGACCTTTCGTGGTGCAGGTCTCCCATCCATATTGCTCCGCTACCTTGGTATTCTTCTCTTTATCATCGAAGAAGAGGATCCGAGAGATATGATTCTGAGATACCGCACGGTTCACTTCCTCGTATACAGCCATGTCTGGTTTCTTCAGCCCCATCATAAACGAGAGAAAAACGTAATCAAACATCGAAATCCCAATCTGATCCAATAGGATCGGGTAATCCAGCAGGGTCCGATTGGATAGGATGCCAATGTTCACCCTCGGTTTGAGGCCGTAGATATACTCAGCCAGCTCATGGTTCCAACTAATCTTTTTGGTTTCTTCTTGATAGATTCGGTAGTAGAGTACATACGGAATCCGTGTGTTCAGGACTTTGCCAAGTGCTGCAATCCAACGCCTGCAATCTTCCGGACGATTGGACGTTCGAAGATCGATCCCCGTCAGGTCACTCACTTGATCCAACACATGTTGGACTTCCGCATCGGTAGAGGGAGGATTCACGACACCACAGCGAGCCAGAACACGAAGAAATGCATCATTCCGAGTATCCACGCCGTGATACTCATTGGTCACAACGCCACTCCAGTCAAACAGGATGAGGCGGTGTTCGCGTCTTTGCTGCATCGGAGTCACCTCAATAACTTCATTAACCGGTGTGTTACATTTTCAGGTCGCAAAATAAAAAAGATGGATACCAGTTTTTACCAGGTATCCATCTTTTCTTTGGGTTAGACGCTCTCCTCAGCGAGGGTGTCGTCATCGAGATCGTCGGTCTCTTCCGAACTGATATCGAGTTCGGGCTTCTTGGTGCTTGTGATGGCAATCAGGAGGTCAGCTGTCAAATTCGGAACATCTTGAATCATCTCTTGAACCTCCGGAAGCGAGAATACATATTCCCATGCAGACTTCCGAACACCATCCGGATCGTTGGTGACAACGGTATTCTCATCCAGGAACTCATGATACTTATCAAAGAGCTTCTCATAGATGGGGCGATTCTGCAGATAGTCCATGATGGTGTAACCACGAACTCGGAATTCAGTGATGACATTCCGGGAGATCTCCTCATATTCGCCGTCGACCATATAGTTGATACGAACGCCGATACCTTTGAGATACGCATCCAGGATCTGCGCGTTGACATTGGTATACTCATCTTTGACGACGAGCTTTTCGATGTTGAAGGGATCCCCAGATGCGCGAAGAATACGATCAAGCGATTTGCGCCCAATGGGAGAGGAACGGGTGAAGATGTTGAACTCGGCAATCGTAGAACCAGACAACGCCGCCATCAGGTTGTGCGTCTCGCCAATCTTGATGGGAGACCGACTGTAGGCAGCCAAGCCTGTCTTTTTGTCGTTGGACTTGGCAGGGCACTGACGCTTGTCAGTACGACCGGTGGAACGTGCCGAGAAGTTCTTGTTGGACGTCTGCTTCAGAAGACACATATACTTGCTGCCGATGACAGCGGGCCGCATGATCTTCTTCTGTTTCATTCCAAAGAGATCGATATAGACATCGTAGGGTTTGATCCAGGGCCATTCATCATACAGGCGCTTCAGGCAGTCGTAGCGAATATGACTATCCGGGCGTTTGACGATGTAGAAGCCGTTCTCTTCGATGTCTTTGATGAAGTCTTCCTGCGCTTGACGATCATAGAGCTCAATCTCGTTCTGCCCTACGGCCTCAATCTGGGTATAGGAATTCCAGAGATTCAGATAATAGTCATGCTCTTCCTGGTTTAACAGTTCCAGGAAACGGAAGACAACAGCGAGTTTCTCTTCCACGGTGGGAAGCTTGCGGATATAGCGCTGCAGATGCTCACCGATGAAGTTGATCTCCACCTCATAGAGCTGGTCGGAGTTCAACCGGCGAATGGCGCCAGAGGAATTCAATAGAATATCCACGACAACCTTTTCGCCATCCTCGGTGAAGTAATAGGGCATATCACAATCCTCGACGATATCCACATTCTTAGCATTCTCTGCCATGGTATGAGGATTGGAATCGTCGGAGAATTGGTCCATGATACACTGCGCAATCTGATTGTACGCGGCAGCCGGAGGCACATCAGACGACATTTCACCAGCCGTCGTAATCTTGGAGATAATACCTTTATCACCATAGCGGCCTGTCAGCTTAAAGCCCTCCTGCAGGTCTACCACAGAGCAGGTCTTAAAGACAACGACCATATTGGCGAAGACACGATCACGATCTTTCCAGCTATACTGGCGATCGGTGAAATGCTGATACCGTGCTTTGTAATAGGAGATCTGCGGCGTGCAACGAGAACCCGAATCCATGATGGTGGAGCAGATATGCGCAACACGGTCGGCATACTCGCATTCCATATCATAGTAGGTCCTCAGCTGCCGATAGAAAACGGTATCGGGGAATTCACCCTCCCCATTGTAGTAGATGTCGATATCGTAAATCTTGGATCCCTTCGGCGCGTGATACAGGGTGTCTGTATACGCAATGGACCGAAGATGACGATCTTGGAAATCATACAGGGCATGATTCAGATTGATACGACCGACAGCACACACGACGGAATCGTGGACGTGCTCACCGATATCGGGGAAGGATTTGTAATTTTGATCATCGCCGTAGAGATTCTTGAGGAAGTCATTGCTATTGATCATGACACGGACTTCATCGACCTCAACGGACTGTACACCGTTGGCCCAGCCACGACGAAGCTTGATGGCATCTTCGATGGTGGAGTTATCGGTGACATACATAACACGAGCATTCTTGCCAATGCGGTAGTTCATATGCTCGTCGTAGGAAGTGGACTTATAGAGGACAGCATCCGTGATGACGTCTCCCTCTTTGAGAGAATCCATGAAGCTGGTGTTGTAGGCAAAGCCAAACTTCTCTGTCAGATTCTCTGCAATCTGCTTCTCCACACAATCCCAGGTATCTGTGTCAGGGTTGTAGAGAAACATCATGTAGACGTCTCCGGTCTTGTACTTGGGGACAATATAACGAACTTCCCAACGCCCCGTCATCCGTTTGTATGCATGGCTGTAATCACCAAACATGTTTTCGTATCCTGTCAGGATATGCGGGACATCAGGATTCATCAAAGTCAAAAACTGCTTTTGGTTGGAGGAGAACATGTTGAGGCGGCTCGAATCGCATCCTTCCGGGAATCCCAGAAGCGTCGGTCCGAAAAGCTTCTCCATCTTATCGCCCCACTCTTCATCGAGCCGGCGATATTCTTCTGTACCAATTGCCATTGGTATGCCTCCTGATCATCGAATTTTGTTACTCTCCCACGACGGGTCCAAGCAATACGGGAATATTGAAGTTGGGAATCCAGCCTTCCTTCGTATAATACCAGAATTGCGCGCCCATACGTGTGGCCATTTGAGAGGTAATGGGAATCATTTCTTTGGGATTTGTGCGAGAGGGAATTGCGATATTCGCAATATTGCAGAGAGATTCACTCATGGTGTCGACGGCACTGTGAAACTCCTGACGCATACCATAATATACCGTCAGCAAATTATTGCAGGCATCGATCAAATGAGCTCTTTCAGTTGGGAAACGATCAAGATTTTCGCGCCAGGCATCGGTCCTCCACAGTTTATTGAAGGTATCGGCGCGAATGGAGCATCCGAGCTCGGAATAGAAAGGTGTATCGTCGGTGAGCTTGAGAGAATAATCCTTGATGATCTTCTCGAGAGGCTCGATCTTCGTCGCATACATCCGATCGACGGAACTGAAGAAATCACAGAGCGCCGTATTGATATCGGGATTGATCATGATCGAGATGCAGTTAAAGTAGATCCAGAACCGATCCATCAGAGACTCGGCGGGTTTGACCGTGGAGATATCCGGAAGTTCCGGAATGACTTGCTCCTGAATGCATTCTAAGCAAGCGGTGAGTAAAGCCGTGAAGACATCCATTGCGACGGGAAGTGGATCCCCGATGATGTCAACGTGGCGAGCAAGCCAACGGAGATAATCCCCAACGGCAAACTCATTGGAGATCTCCATGATCTTTGCAATCACTTTGGGAGAACGCGGCTTATCGCCAAGATTAAAGATCTTACACAGCGTGTCATTCCATTGGCCTTTTCCAAAATACTGGATCAGGCTATCTTTGGTCGTATCGGCAATTTCGCCATTGACCATGGTAGACAGAAAGTCTTTGTGGAAAAACTTGGTCCTATGGGTGTCTTCCTCTCCCGCAAAAGCGGGCATCGTCACAACCCGAAGATTGTCAAAGATCTTGTCGGGAATGTAGATGACAGTGCCATCAGCATTGCGGGCAACGATTTTCTTACCGGACATTTGATTCACCTTTACCTTTTCGATTCATTTTCACAAGTTTTCTTGATGCAAGTCTTGGTAGGAGTTCCCGTGCACTGATGACAGGCAAACTGATATGGCGCACCAGATTGCCGTCCCAGTTCCAAGACTGCATTGTTACCGCAATACAGGCATTTGCACTGCGCGCAAATGTTTTCGTCCATAAAGAGGCCT
The DNA here is from genome assembly GCA_947624205.1 of uncultured Akkermansia sp. GTDB lineage: Bacteria > Verrucomicrobiota > Verrucomicrobiia > Verrucomicrobiales > Akkermansiaceae > Akkermansia. Next base: position 41,874 of record CANQJI010000002.1, read on the forward strand.
CCTTTGTTTGCGTTTATAACGGTAAGTTGATCCCGCATTAGGGGTTTACGGGAGATTCAAACTGCAACTTGGAGAGCTCCTTGAAGTTGGCGTGTAATACAGAGAGAACGCCTTCGTCGACTGGATGGTACCAATAGACGCCGGTAAACGGCTGGTCATAGACCGGAAACAGAATCTCGATCATCAATCCAGATTTGTCCTTTCCATGTGTCAACATGAGGAGGGGCGTCCCAAATCCAGGACGAGGGCTGACGTGAATCAGATAGGATTTCGGTTTCATCTTCGCAATATGATAGACGCGGTCGTCGTAGTTCATCTTGCTAATGGCGTCAATTGATTTCCAGAAATCCATGAAATGATTCCAAGAGGTCTGATCAGCGATCTCCATCACGACCGTGATATCGATCAAACGTTTTTGATCCATCAGGAAATGCTGGAGTGGTTCATGGATATCGACGGGCATAGCAACCAGATGATCACAACAGAATCCAACATTCTTTTCATCTTTCCAGGCAAAAATGTTTGTCTTGGAATTGATGAAGTCCGAAAATGATAGAATGGGCTGAATAACAGCTTTGTCAGTATCCAGCATAATGAAGTCCCTTTCTAATAATTTTAGATATAACCCCGTATGGCTTCTTTTACCATACGGGGTTATCCATTTTTATTCCTTGAAAGAATCAATCGACAGATACTGTGCAGACTCCTCACCATTCTTGGATCCGAGCATCATCTCCAGATACGGAGAGATCGCGTCCATCACCATATGGCGGAAGTCAGGGTCATCAATATACCGACGACGGAAATCCTTCCGATTGAATTTGAAGGTATCAAATCCCTTCAAGAAGAGATTGGGATTGCGGCCAGAAATCAATCCCGCTTGATCGGCGAATTCATACAGCGTGTAGATGGGGTCAAACCCAATCTCAGAGTTGAAGCAGACATTCACCGTGGAACCGATGAATGCGGTCTTGGTTTTCATCACCTGGATGTTGGCCTTGAATCCCTCAAACCCATTCTCTTCCATCGTGTAGATGTTTCCCTTGGTTCCATTAACTCGGAAGATATTCTGAGACAGATAGACCGGGGTAAAGCCACGGGGAAGCGTCTCACCGGGCTTCAGCATCATATGCTGCATCTGGCTCGGCTGATAGGGATTGATATCAATCTTGGCGCGGATGTGATTCACGACCAGGATGATGACATTGTACTTGGACATCTTATTCAGGCACTTGGAATAGAACTGTCCAATCTGGCCAGCCTCACGACCAGCCGAGGTCTGCCCTTCGAGTTCATCTTCCTTGCGGTTCCGGCTATTGAACGTTGCCAGAGAATCGAGGATGAACACGGTGGGCACATAGACCTTGGTCGGTTTATCGGGATTGGCCCAATACTTTTTGTCGATGACGTATTTGTATTCGTCACCACCCGCTTCTTTCATCTCACAGACAGCATCCAGCGTATCCAGGACATCCTCAATGCTGACATTGTCTTTATTGAGGATGACCCGGGGATCTTCATGGGTGCCAGTGATTTGATCGAGGCGTGCTTTCAAGGCTGTCTTCTCAATATCGAAGTGAATCATCAGACCGTTCTCAAACGGACGGATGATATTCCACGCGATTTGATCGGCCAAGGTGGTTTTGCCAGTACCGGATACACCGATAATGGTGGTGAAAGTCCCGCCCATGATTCCCATGGCAGGGACTTTACGGCCCCCACTTAAGGGAGCCATGAAGCCGTTGGCGAAATCCAGCGGAAGCAATCCGGTGGAGTACACCACGAAATTATCATTGGAGTCAAAGAGATGCTTTTTGTCTTTGGCGCGAAGAGCTTCGACGAGTGTCATGGATGATTCCTCCTACTGATGTAACGTATGAATACAATATACGGGATCACACATTAAATCAGTCCATATAGGTGAAGGTAACGCGCTCTTCCTCCGGTTTCAGGGTCACCACCGTCACATTGCTGATGGTGCGACTGACCGGATAGTTGGCAAGCTTGAGATGCTTGGCGACCATCTCTCCGAAGTATTTGGGAATGGAATGAACGCCGTTATCATCCATGATGTAATGAACCAGCTTGCCATCCCACAGAATCACAGGGTGATCGAGATGCTCTCCTTTATGGTTAATCGCATATTGACGGGCATCGCCCTCGCGTTTAAAAACGATGACGCTAATTTCAGTCATAGTCGTTTCCTTTCTCTCATTTTATGAGACAAAAATTATCGTTCGGTTCCGCCATCATAGCAGAAAAGATGGAGTGCCCTTTCGAGCACTCCATCGAATGAGTTGGATTTAACCAGCACGATGCCGGCCATTGAAATTGTTGTTATTGCCCCGAGGACCGCCAGCCTTGTAGGTGTTGGGTTTCTGGCGATCATTGTAACGAGGGCGATCCCCATTCTGACCGTTGTTGGGACGGGGCTCGCGCTTCGGACGCGGAGGACGCTCAGGCAGTTCAGTCACCTTCAACGGCGTATCGAACTTGCCGGGATCCGGAATGCTGGTGATGATGGATTTCTCCTCCGTCAGAGCACCATCCTTCCAGGTATACTTGATGGAGGTGGAATCAACGTTCCCAGTCGCCACGCCATAGTTGTAGCTGCGGGTGTTGTAGACCACCGTGAATTCAGCCTCCGTGCAAATCGGATCGATCAGAAGTGCCAGATACGCAATGCGCGGCCAGGTCCTGGTAACGGATTGCTTGTGGACTTCGATCGGAGCAGCGGGATGAATGAGTCGGGAAGCGATCAGCTTGATCCCTTCCGGCAGCTCCAGCTGCCCAAACATACCACGATAGGGAATCGCCATCAGGATTACATTGGCGTCATGGTCCGGAGAGGGGTTCATGACCATCGCCGTAGAGGCGCGGACACGATACCGATTGTTGGTGTTGTGATGACCGTACACGGAGAGAACGCGAACGGCCTTCGCAGGGTCGACCTTATCACTGGTCGGCCAATCAAGGACACTGAAGAAGGTCGCCCAGTTGTCAGGACGCTTCACCTCAGAGTCCGGCTTTTCGATGGATTTCTCGACTTGATAGAAGGTCTCCATCGGAACCTCCTTGCCTTCCTTTGCGAGACGCTCGCAAGGCTTTTGGGTTACAACGAAGAACTCGGGATTGTACACTGTAATCATGTTCGTGATTCCCTTCTCGAAAAGTATTCAGATTTGCCCATGGGAGGGCTTAAACCATAGTGTCATTTGATATAAAAAATAATGCGTGGCAGATAACATCTGCCACGCATTTGATTGCGATTAGGTGGGGAAGAGCCTCGACTGAGCGGGGATCCTGCTGAGGATGTTGGACGGTTTATCGCCGATCAGATGGATTGACATGAACGGATTCTGATCAAACAGCCCATCCGGGAAGACGTGATCGATGCGTGCCATCTGTTGACCCTCTGTATCATCGATTGCCAGTTCCGTGCACTTGTAGTGCGGGCTGTTACAATCTTCGATATCGGACTTGTCCAGGATCTTCATGGTGCAATAATCCTCGATGACGGGAAGCGACACGCCATACTGCTCCACCATGACATAGACAGCTTTGGATGCCGGGAATCGCATCTTCCGTCCACTGGTAACTCGGGTCACATCGTCGAAGCGATGATGGGTTTCCGGGAAGAACGCGTAGTAGCTCTCAGGATAAGAGCCGGCGCTGATCTCCTCGGTGATCACAATGGACCCACCCAGAATCTTGTATTCGGGTCTCTTCTGGATCGGCGTCATAATCCCATGGATCGGTTCGGCCAACAGGGTGTAGGCCTTAAACTTCTCGCGGCTCCACGCTTCTGTGAAGATGCGAGAAACCGCGACTTTCGGTTCCGTGGGAATGACCGCCACAAACTTGGACTGACTGAGACGATCATAGATGACACCGGTCTTGCCATTCATCTCCTGGACGAGAGCATCCTCCGGATTGCCATCCTGGCACAGTGCCTCGAAATCCTTTTCAGAATATACTTCGGCATCCAGAGTGACGGGACCGAGATTGCTGGCGTTCCTAGTCATGGCGAACTTCAGGACCGAAGCCGTGGACAGGCGCTCACTACCCTCTGTGGGTGTATCGTGCTTTGACTCAACGATCGTCAGAAACGGAGTAACCAGCCGAAGCCGAAGTTTTGCGTACATCGGCTCGGCATAGCAACTCAGTAACCAGAAGTCCCCAATGTCAATGAACTCTGTCCTCATCAAAGACAGATTGCTGATTGTGAGCATGGGGACCTCCTTTAGTCGTCATCATCGTCGTCGTCTTTATCGTCCTTGACAATGTCCTTGACGATGGCCGTGATCTTGCCCTTGTAGTCATACTTGTCGTCGTTGATCAACGCCGTCAGTCTGGGCATCTTCTCGGGATCCAGCTTGCGCATATCGACCCGAAGATCGAAGCTGTTGTTGCGGAACATCCGCTGGATCCTCTTCAGATACAGGTCCATCATCTGATGCTGGGTCTCGCTCGGAACTTTCTCGAGACGAGTCAGCGCGAACATCGTCAGAGAATCCCAGATGCGCTTCACATCAGGGCTCTTGAAGTTGCTCAGATGGTTGCTCCCCTCGAGCAAGATGAACAGGCAGGCCTCGGTGATATTCTTCTCACCAAACAGCCTTGCGAACATCGGCGCCCAGTTGATGTCCTCAATCGGTTCCCGGGCATTTGCCGGAACTCGCTCGACATACTTGTAGATTACCATCAGGGCTTTGACAGTATAGAACCCGATCTTGAAGTTGCTGATCATCTCGGGTTCCGGAGCCTGATACAGAATCGTACTGCAGAGCTCCTTCGGCAGGCCAGTCTCTTGGGCCATCTTCTTGGCCTGAGAGTTCACGATCTTCCTGGCAACGCGGATGACCTTGTTGAGCGCCGCATTGAACTCCTCAATGCTGTCACGCTCCCTCTCAGCCTTGGCCCTGTCGATCTCCCCATTCGCGACATCATCATTCAGACGCTTCTCGCGTTGAGCCGACGCCAGAATGCCAGCCGTGACGATGGTGTTCAGCCAGGCGGCTGTATTGCGGTCATACTTATCGAAGCCGTCGTTGATGATTGCATTCGCCAGGCACTTCAGAGCACGCGGGCGATTGATCAGGACATACATGGTATCGGAATCTTCCTTGATTTCGGTCGGGTTGATTCCGAGAGTCTCCGGCCGATAGATTTCCAGCATGAAGTCATGGTCGAACAGGAAGTTCGAGATGCGATAGGCCGCATCTTCCTTCGAAATTCGACGCTCCTTCAGGTCGTCCAGTAGGACGTTCAACGTATGGATCGTGTATTGCATAGTGGGATTCCTCCTTGTTAGGATAGTTAGGAGCTCTTGGCGTCTCCGTGGGTATGATATACTTGAGAATCAGAAGATGTCCGGAATGTCGCTCGCAACATCCTCGCTGTCATTGGCAATGGTAGCGATACCAAGGATCTGAGAGCGATGCGAACTATCACGAGCAGCGCGGATGGCACCCATCTCAGCCATCGTCTTGCTCATATCACCGACATCGCGCTCCTGGAAAATTGCGTTGCACTTCTTGGCAATCTCAGCGCATTCGTCCAGACGATCAATCGGCTTATTCATGCCAGACAAGATCACACCCAATTCGGCCGTGGGCTTGGAGACCACAGCGTAATTGAGGAAAGTGACCAGCGGGTTGCCGATAAATTTCTCCAGTTCAGAGAAATCACCAGCCTTGCAATGCGGGTCATCCAGTTGATCAGTAGCATTGATGAAGATGCCCATATTGTGGACAACCTTATCACGCTGCATCGGAGCAGCCGGAGAACTGGAAATTGCCTTGACCATAATAGACTGCAGCGTTGTATTCTCGGTTTCCTTCTGGGTGATCTTATCCTTGTGATAAATCGCGAGAAGCCCAGGCGTCGACAGGATCGACAGCATGTCATTCTCATCGATCATCCCATAGGGAGAGCGATTCAGATAATCGCCACGGATCACGTTCATGCAGTCCACGATGTATTCCCCAGTACGGCGGAATGCATCTTCATTCGGATCGTCCTCGAAGTAATGAAGATCAGCCAGGATATAGGTCATGCCCAACTTCTCGTTGGTGACCTCGTTCATGCATTCGAGGGTGTTGTACTGAGCCTGCGCGGACTCAGAATGTTTCGGAAGAATCCCGAAGAAGATCACGATCTTATTCGGATACTTCGCCATGATGCGGTTGGTCAGCAGAGGACCAGCGCCAGAGCCTGTGCCACCAGCAGTGCTTGCTACTACGACAACCACGTCGGCGGCAGAGACGACAGAGTTAAAATCGGGATTGTCAAGGATCGAGACAAGCTCTGCTTTCATGAACTCCTTGGCAATATTACGGTCTTTGCCGGCACCACGTTTGTTGCCGATGACCGCCGTGGGGATCTCCTTATTCAGGAGATGATAATCCAGGTCCTTGGCGCTCGAGTTGATCGCCATGACCGAGTGCCCAGCCTTATAGGCCAGGTCGGCTGCTTGACAGCCAGCGTTGCCGATGCCGATCATCGAAACCTTGAGTTTGGTGGACTCTTTGATGATGTCGGACAATTGATTTTCGACAGACATATGATTGCTCCTTTCTACATCCCAGGGTGTAGTATAGTCCCGGGTGCAGCAAAATGATATACACCCTTATCGGAAGGGCTTAAGAAGAGCGTTGGACAAGTTTCGAACTTTTCTATTAAGGGGAAAGGCCGGCAACTCCTTCCCCTTGGCCAGCGCCGCGTCTCTCGAAACCTTCTTGGCGTTTCTGTGGGTTCCAAACTGTTGATGATTCCTCCTTAAAATCTCAATACATTACGCGGCGTAAACGACCCCCGAGTGATCTTTCTTCATCACTCGGGGGTCTCATTGTTCTATACGAAATCCTTGTCCTTCTCATTCAGACGATCGGTACGCTCCATATTGGCAGGCTGGGGCAGCATACCACCAGAACCAATGATGTTGGTACGGAAGCCTTGCATGAGGAAGTAAATTGCCAAGGTATTGAGAGAAGTCTTGTTGGCTTTATCAGTCGTGATATCCGCCATAGATGCATAACCATTCGCCGCTATCTGCGAGAGCATCTGATTCTTGGCAACCATATCATCAGAACGAGGACCAAGGAATTCGGCCAATGCAGCGTTGGCGTCAATGGCTAGCATGGAATAGGTCTCGACGTCGGTGTTACGAGCGTTCTTGTCATCGCCGATGACCTGTCCGGTAAGAGGAGAGCGATGCTCGATCGAAGTAGAACCGGAGTTCTTCTTCTCCAACATCTGCATCATACGCTTCTCGTGAACGTAGCCAACGGGAACCGGATAAGGCGTCGTAGCAACGTTGTCGTGACTGTGGTTGATGTAGGGGAGATAGACGGTCTCATAGAGAGGAACGCCGAGATACTTTGCAGCGTTATCAATCTGATCATAGTTGATATCGCGCTCGTATTCGATGATCTCCAGATAGAATTGCTGCTTGTCATCTTTAAAGAATTGCCGAGCCCACTTATCAAATTGGGCGTCCGACATCTTATCAAGCATTTCGTGATATCGCTTGGAATTGGCACCGGTGGGATCCAGACGATCCATAGTGCCGCAAAGAACCTTCATAAATTCTTTGCGCTTTTCCGCTATCGTCTTCATGGTATCCCTCCTTTAACGAGATTCGGCGACAGTGCGCACGAAATAATAGAAGATCGCGCGGCGGAACGAATTCAAGGTTCCAGCCGAGGTAGACGAGTGATAGGTCTTACTCCCACGATCCAGCCATTCATGGGTATACTTCTTAATGGTAATCACGTGGATGTTTTTGGAGTTACCAGACCGATAGACAGTCTCCGCAGTGAGCAAGAAAGACTTAGAATGAAGATCTTCGTCCCGAGCATTCGGATTCTGCTCAAAGAAGAGAGTAAAAAGAGAGCTATAGAAAGCTTGAACCTCAGAGGTCCGATTCTCAGACTGGATTCTCTCCAAGGCATTCATAAGCTCATTGGGAGAGACTTTGAATACCTTTGCCCACCGAGTACATAGATCTCGGTCAATAGTATTGACGAAAAACTTCGTCACGTACTTATCAGTGAGCTGAGAAATTCGTCCAGAGGAGAATTCGCGTTCCACGACATTGCCTTCCTCGTCGTGAGGATCACCCTCTTGATAGGAAACATTGCCAGCTTTATAATTCTCCATAAACTTCTTCTTGATTGCTGAGAACTGTCCGTTCAAACGAGTCTTCAGCTGGTTGATCAGATACTCCACACCCCAATCGGAAGCTTCTTCCCACAGCTTGGTGTAGTTGTATTTGGTCTTGTCATTATCAGGATCTGGATCGAATACTTTATTCGCCAGCATCTGCATCATGACTTCAATGGATCCAGCTTTCTTCAAAATCATGCCAGACTGCAGATTGTCGATGGTGTAGACCATAGTGTCTACTGCACGGTTCTTGATCTTGTGAGGAAAGTTGGTATTGTATAGCGAGTAATACAAGTTGTACTCGTAGTAGCTCTTCGCCATCTCATAGTAAGTCTTCGGTCCACGCTTCTGATAATAGCGAACCACGAAGATCATGAGAACGCGGAAAGGCGTGATATTCTTCTGCTCTTGGACAAAGGGCGGCTTCTCCAGACTATCGATGATCTTCTGAAGTTCATCCTTATCCACGCCACATGCAACAAACAGAGCATTCGCATCGCTATCGGTAAAGATCATATCATCCTTAATATAGATCGTGCTCAGGATGTTGATATTACGGTCGCGATACCGAGCAATGTATTGCATGAGGGCTTTTTCATTTTTAGGAAGATTTGCTTCAAGTTTCGGGTCAATGAATTCCCGAAGCTTGAAGGATTTAGTTTTGCGGTTGACATACAACTCGCGAAGCACACGGCGCTCTTCTTGGGCTTCCGCAGAATCCCAGTCATCCGGCTTCTCGAAGTGCTTTGCCTCAAGAGCCAGCGTGTAATTCCCATAAGCGACATAATCGCTCAGGGTTTCCAAGACGGGGGTTTTCTTCGGAGGAGTCTGTAGCCTATATGTGATGGCCATTTGATGTGACCTCCAAACCAGTTTAAACTTAACCCCCTGTTTTTGGGCATTGGGGAGCCAAAAAAGAATGGGCCCTGTCGACTTGGGTCCATTCTTTTTAAGTTACTTGACGACGATCTTCGGATTGGCGGCTTCGCCGTTGCTCGGAACCATCGCTTTGCGCTTGTTGACACGCGGCTTGATATAGACGGTTTTGCCACTCTTGTAGTGACGGACATGCCCCCGGACCTGCCACTTGTCCACCGTATAATGGCGTTCGGAGAAGTATCCGGTACCTTTCTCGGCGGCATAGTAGCGAGGACGCACGGTGTGAGAGCCGGAGGTGTTGATGACTTTCACCTTCGGCGGAGTGACACCGCTCATTGCGGTTTCTTCAACAACCGGAAGCGCTTTCTTGGGTTTACGACCGGGCTTCTTCTTGACCTTAACCGGCTTCAGCCCATCGGGCGTCCATCCCTGCATCATGGAATAGTTGACCAGCGACATAGTGACCAGGGCCGCCGTGACCTGGTTCTTCTGGAAATCCTCCCAAGGCCCAGGCGTCCAATCTTCCCTCACTTTCTTAGCCAGCGCTTTCCAGAAGTCAAGATAGTTTGGACGGATCTGCTTCTTGTGACGGGTCGCAACAGACATGACACGGTAGTCTTTCACGACGCGGAACGGCGTGGGATAATCTTCAATGCTGGATAGCGGCTGATCACCATCGACGCAGTAGACCTGTATATCCATGGATGCTACGCAGAACGAGCAATCTCCGAAATCGTGGAACGGCTTGATCCAGATCTCGAGATGCAACTTGGCAGAGTTATCGTCGTTGCCCAGGATCTTGATGAAATACTTCCGGACAGTGTCATTGGGAATCAGCCAGGTATTCGGGTAAGGTGGGACCGTCATCCACATGGCATCGATGGCAGGAGCATTGAAAAATTCGCCGCCACCGTTGGCCTCAATATTTCGGTACAGGTCTGTGAGGCCGACATTCAAATGGATCTCTGCAGCGCCATCGCGGTCACTATCGGGACGGATCGCACGATCCGCAATCATCATGGAACGGAGCTGCTTGGCGAAGGCTTCGGACATGTCGTAGGCAAGCTTAATATCACTGGCATCCATGACAAGGGCATCGGGATTGACTTTCATATAATTTCCGAATCGCAAATCCATACACGCAACTTCCTCTCTGTTTTTATTCAAAAATAGCGGGTCCCTATTGGGGCCCGCAATCATGAGTGAATTTCGGATGAGGCCGGGAAGCTGTTACGCTTCCTCAGTCTCAACCTCGACGAACTTGCGGCGGGCGGTAGCCATGAGCTTCTCGATCTTCTCGACAACCTTCTTGACGATGTGGAAGATGAAGTCGGGAATGGTCACGAGGTAGACCTCCATCTGGCCCTGGAAATTGGCGCCAAGGCGCTCGGCGATCAGCTGGCGGGCCGGGATGACATCGTCAGCCGCTTCACCAGTCTTGGCGTTGCGGACCATGGGGATGTCGGCGATCTTGCAGACGAGGAACTCGACGACGGTTTGGAACGTGGCGGCGATGCCCATGATGGCAGAGTAGACCATGACGAGATTGAAGATGACGGTGGCGATTTTCTTGATGGTTTTCATAATAAGTTCCTTTCCTCCCGTTGTTACGTGTGGGAGCGCACATAATTTTATTTAGGGCCAAGTGAAATGTATTCTTGGTCCTTCTTATACCTTTATAATATACCAGCCAAATCGCCCGACTTTACGATTCTCACTTCAGGTACTTCTGGAGGTAATACGCCGTCACGTATCGGCCATCCTCCAGTTTCAAATATTGGTACATAGACCCACATACGAAGTAGCCTCGTTTGGCATAGAAATGAAGAGCATCGGCGTCTGGGGCCATGCATACTAGACAAACTGATTCAACACCGTTATTCTTGGCCACTCTTTCCAGCTCTTCAATGATAGCCGAAGCGATTCCCTGTCTGCGGTATTCCTTCTTAGTTGCAATATTGCAGATATCAGCGGTATGTGCTCTTCTCTTCTGACGACAGAAGTAGATAGCCCCGCAGCCTACATATTCCTTGGTTTTGCTATCCTCACAAATCAGATACAGAGCCTTAGAGCTTCCCATATCCTGCTCGAGAGATTCTGCATTTTCCAATGCGAAGGTAGAAGAGAACTCGCCAGGAGCATCTGTGGAAGTATCCGGAAACTCTCTGGCAATTTCCTCAAAGAACTCGATGTCATTCGGAGAATCTAGCCGAGTGGCATTGCGGATCGTGTAATCACGACCACCAATCTTTCTCTCAGTAACGTAAACCATGTAGCAACACTCCTTTTCAAATTAAAGGTATCTTGGCAGCGAAATAATATACCATGAAATTTACACCCATATGCTCAGATGATAAGCATATGGGTGTAAAATATTGCTTAGTCTCGATGTGCGAACGCATCCACGATCGCATGGCCGATGTTGTTGTATTTTGCATAATCCTCGGCCTGACGAATCTTCCTGGATGTATCGCGATCATAGGACTTGGTAATCGAGAGCATCTGATTGGAAGTCAGCACATAGCCCAAAATGGATACGATGGCTTTGAGGATCTCGACATCCGAACTGATCGAGTTGACAACCGTCAGATGATCATTGTCCTCAAATTCTTCCGTCACCAGGTTGTAGCCACAGTTGCACTTAATCGAATTCTCAATCAGCACTTCGATGTCAACACACTGTTTCCGGTAATCCATCGTGACCCAGGTCTTCTGACCTTCCACAGGATACTCGGGATACTTATTGTGGATCACTTCGGCGACCGTCAAGATGAAGCTCTTCTTCAAAGCGGCCAATACGTCGATCTCGATGTCACTCAGATCTTCATATTTTTCCACTTCTTCGATCGCTCCGATGGTCGCCAGGTTCATGCCTTTGACAAAACCATTCTCGAAGGCAGAACGGGATGCCAGGACAGCATCATCAATGGAGTCCTTGGTACAACGACGCTCCAGCTCCGATTCGCCGCCCACATGGATAATACCCATCTGACCGAAGAAACGAATGTAACGCATGGATGCATCCATGGTACTCTTCTCCAGGAAGGTAGACTTGTGGGCAGCTTCGTTCATAGCGAGCTTATAGGCGCTCTCGATCTCATGAAGGCGTGCCTTATACTCGGCACTTTCCGTATCATATTCTTCCAGAAGCATGAATTTCTGGTTGAACGTAACATGATCGAGCGGTACTGCGTACCCACCGATAAACTCAACAGGATCGGTCACCTTTAGAAGATTCGGGAATTTCTCTTTGTATTCCTTATTACTCTCCTCGGTAAAATCGCCCGGAGTTGCCATACGAGTGTGTGCTTCCACGACAGGTGCATTGATGATCTGAGCACCCACCAGAGTGCAGAGGTCATCGAGATAGTTTTGCTGCATGGTGGTCATCAGAGGAACCTGGCACATCATAATGATAGGTGCCTGGTGTGCCTGTAGATCCTGGTTGATGACGTTGTTGATTTGCCCAGAGAGGGTATCTTCAAAATACGGAGAGAAGACGACGGCGGTGTACTTCCGTTTCCGAATCTGGCTCAGACGATCAGTGTAGCGAATGATGGAATCAATCACACCACGATGCATCATGTAGGTCAGATTGTGGTTAAAGAAGAAACCGATGGTCGTCCCGACGCCCGTTTTGAATTCATGGGTATCACTGGTAGAGTACGCTTGCAGTCTCTTGGGAGAGCAATCCAGACGGTAACCACGTTGAATCTCATACGAGGTCTCCAGATCCGATCCGAAGTCCACATAGATATTGGGATTCTTGGTGGCTTGATAAATTGACTGGATCATCTCTGCCAGCTTCTCGTTGCCATTGGTAGAGGTATAGGCGATACGACGAACTTCATCGAAATCGCCATTGGGATCAATATAGTGGACAAACTCAGACGACTCCAGACGGTCCACGATCTTATCCTTAATGGAATTCAATGCAGCCAGGACATCACGCTGCCGATAATTGGACAGCTTCACGCCCTGATCGATCGTCTGAATGAATTTGTCTGCTGCCACGATGGCAGTGGTGGTGCCATCGCCGACTTTGGAGACGATGGTGTACGAGATGTTTTTGATGTAGCTGAAAAGCGAATCGGCCAACGGATCGTTGAAGGTCAAACGATTGGCGATGCTCCAGCCATCCTTGGTAGAATAGCGGTATTGACCGTCATCCAGAATGGTGGTGTGGGCATACGGACCAAGCGTATGAGCCAAATAGGTAGCGGCTAGATGGGACACCGTCAACAGTGTCTTTTTGTAGTCGTCGCCATCGATCACATTGGAGCTGGCCCGAAGGCGCTCTTCAACCGATACTTGATTTTTCATAGATTCGTAATGCCTCCTAATCCCGAAGGGGATAACATATAGGTTCCAATGTGGAGAGACTTATCGCTCTCCAGTTTGGAGAAGTATTCCCAATGCCGAGGAACCCATCCTGATCGCCATACGGATTCTCTTCCCGTTCTACCCAGTGGTCGGCTTACCGTCACCGATACCTGTTTTAAAGTATCCAGTGACTCGGGGATGAAGTTGTTAAACCGGGTATCCGAGAAAGCAATGTTTTGCTCCGCTATGGCTTCCTCACTCATTTTCTGTAGGATGTCGTACACATCGTCAACTTCTTCGCAGAAGCTGGCATCTTTGTGTTTCACGGCATTGTATACTTCTTCAAAGGAATTATTGAGCACAATCACCTTTCCCTCCTCCATGAACTCACCAAAATACTTGGCGATAAGTGCCTGAATCGCCGTGTCATAGTTGATGAGATCGCCATAGAGATAGAGTTGACTGACTGTGCCTCGATGCAGTAGCATCTTTAAGCCCGATCCGAGGCTTGTAAAAAGCTCAAGGTTGGAAAGATCCCACTGCATTCTTATCGTACAGTAAGTTTCGTAATGTGAATCTACAAATTCTTTCCAAAGCTCATCCGGCTTATGATCGGCAATCATGTATTGCTCACCATGCGCCAGATAGAGCATCCACTCCCAGAGTGTATAGCAGGTTCCCAACACGAAGAGCTGATCGTAGGAAAGATTCTTCATGACTTCAATGTAGGGATATTTTTCCTTGTATTCGTCCTCATGCGTCCACATGTGGAAGAGAATGCCAATGGCCAGTTGAAATACGCCATTGCTCAAGGGAGCAATAATCACCTGGTCCTTGACATCATCCTTGAGAGGACGGCCATAGTCAGGCACGTTCATAGACGGGCCTCCTTAAATAAAAAACAGAGGGTACTGCGATGTCTCGCAGTACCCAGTGTCCTTGCGGCGACTTACGCCTCCGCGGGCTCCGCAGTCTCTTCGGGAGCCATGCCGTCTTCCTCGACACCCTCAGCGCAGGGAGTGGCTTCGCACTCCTTCTTCGCAGCGAGCTTCTCGGCGACCAGCAGGCCGACACCAGCAACCGTAATAGCGGCACCGGAGCCAACCAGACCGACTGCAACAGCATGCTTGTTGAGCTTCACGATGAGTTCCTCCTTCGATAATATCGGCAATGCTTTCGCATTTGTCGTTACGAATTACGTTACCCACCAGATGAAATTTCATACGCCAGCATGACCCTGCATTGCACGCTTTTCATCCAGTGTCATCTCAATGGATTCGTGTGGGGTTCGGATATAGTGATGGGATTTGGTCTTCCGTCCATACCGAAGAATCGGTGGACGCTGATTGGTCACCTCACGAATGATAAACGGAGGTGGCGTTATCCCTGGAACACAGTCGAACCATTGAAGCAGCGAAATTGGTGGGTAACTTTGATCTCCGATGGTCTTGGTTGAGATCTTATACCAGACCATCTTGTAGGGATTGGTTCTCGATGGGGCATAGAAGTATTCGTCGCACCCATCGATCATGGATCCGTTTCGATGAGGGACGTAAATCCAATAGCCGGCCTCACCTAATGCCATAGCATCCTCTCGGCTCGTAACCAGCATTGGATTCACCACCCTTCATCGAGTCAATCGGAATTACTCAGTGGGTTCCTGGGGTTGCTCTTCTGTGACGTTGGTTTGCTCGATCTGATACCCGATGTTCTCGATCAAGAACTTGCGGAAATCATCCTGAGAGGCATAGTCATAGGAATCCCGATAGAGGTTGAAGCAGGGTTTGACATGCTCCTCCCCGAGCGCCAGGTTATGTACAATGGCCTCGGCCATCTCTGCCGGATAGCTCAGGATATCATTGGGATCACATTCACTCAGGGTAACGACGACGTCGGCATCGAAGACCGTGCCAACAACATCGGCGACAGGATAGCGGCCATCCTCCAAGGGAGCCGGATAGTGAACTTCGAGAAGCTCCACCATGGCACCCTTCTCCATGTTGACACGCCCCATCTTGACGACACCAGCAGAGGTGGTATCGACAACATAGTTGGTGCCGAAGGCGAAGTTGGAGTCGAACTGTGGGAACCGCCCCTGCAGCTCAAGCTTCAGAGCTTCAGTCGCGAGTTTGTTGGCCATATCATACATCTCATGCTTGAACTGCGTGAGCGGGCCAACGATGGTGACTTTCATGGGTTGCATACACGATCGTCCTTTCTTTATGAATAACACCCACACGGTTGTTCGTGTGGGTGTTAAAACGGGTTAAAACGGAAGATCCGAACTCATCATCTCGCCGAGATTCTGGATCTGTTGCTCCTGTGGGGCAGCCGGAGCACTGGTGGCATTGTTGCCATTGAACGGCGTACGGGAACCACCATTGCCTCCATAGCGATAGGTGGTGTTGCCGCTGTTCCGGATGGACTCCATCGGAACGCCCAGCTTGCTCGCCATCTGTTCCAGGATCCCGATGATGCGGCGGTTCTGATACCGCTCCACGAAGCGGGACATGTGAACACCAGCACAGCTCATCTGGTAGACAAACTCCTCCAGGCAGAGGCCGAGCAGATAGATCTGAGACGGATCACTCGGACCCTGGGTGTACTCACCGGTCTCGGAGTTGTACTGGCCGAGCGTCGGGGTGTTGGCGAACATATAGGTCGCCTTGGTGGAGGGAACCCGATTCTCGCCGATGTTGTTGTAGATGTGCAGGAAGACTTGACCGTCGGAGTTGACTTCCATCTTCAGCATGTTGGTCATCCGCTGGTTCAACATGATCGCTCGCTCAAACGGACGATGCTCTTTCATAGCCGGGATGAGTTCATCGACGATGATGTTGCGAAGCGCCGTAGCGCGTTCGGCAGTCACCAGAGCTCGGATTTCATTGTCCCCAGGATAGCGAAGATGACCCTCGGAGTCCTTGGTGGCATTGATGATACCGATGTTGAGGTTCTGATTATACAGTGACACATTCAGGCAGGTATTGTTGGAATACAGGCGGAACGACGAGGTGGTAACGTTAAACTGCGCAGAGTTGTTTCCGTCACTGCGCGGTCCATTATTCTGGAAACCAGGCATTACTATGCACGCTCCTTTGTATAGAATCAACTGTGCTTGTTTCGGCACAGGTACAGCTCGTCATTAAGAAGAATGTGAGATGCAGCATAAAATCCTACTGCATCTCACATTCTCATTTCTCTTTCGGCTTCGCGTGCGTATAAAGTTCGTCGACCGCACGGATATCCGACATCGTTTTGATTTGAATCTGAGCCATACCACCGAATGATTTGTAAATCCCGAAATTGATTCGCGCTTCCGAGACAAGGTCCAGAGACAGGTACTGGCCCGACTCTAGTACAAACTGACGGAAGCCGACATCCTTCTTGGCTTCGAAGTCATCCATGAACGAATCCCAGCTGTCCATGAAATTCTCCATGAACGCGTTGGTCTTCCCGGATCGACTCAGCCGCATCACATATTCCGGTAACAGCTTACGACCAGGATAAACTGTTTGGAAAATCATGTCGTGCGTTGTCATTGCTTTGCGGATTTGATCCAGATAGGTTACCAGGATGACATCGTAGTGGCCACTGTCTTGCAATTCCCTAATTTTTGCAAGATAGTCGGAGACGAAGTTGGGATTTTGACGACGTCCACGTGCATCGTCAATGGAGAGGAACGGCTCGTGATCGAGATCAATCACACGAATACCAAGCTCACGGGAGTGCAGAGAGAAGTACGTCTTACCGGTACCGGCAAACGCACTGACCAACACACCATCGCGATGATAGGACTCGTTGTACTCGACCATCTGCTCTTTTGTAAACGGCATCTTGGAAGAAACCTCCTAAAATGTCCTGCCAATGTCATAGAGATGATCTATATTTCTAAGACACGGCTTTATACACTCGGTTGCATAGGTATCACACTTTCAAATGAATCAGATGGTGGAGCTCCTTAGAGCTCCACCATATTGGTATAATGAGACTGTGTTGTCGAAATCCTGGTAACATTGATGCCGAGCGATTCCAAGACGCTGTTGTACAGTGTCAGCGTGTCGTTCACGATTCGGTCAATATCCATGAAGTCATACAGCCATTGCGGTACAGGAATTTGGGGGTTCTTCGGTTTCGCGATAAAGGACAATCCCATCTTACAGATCTCAGGATTCGGATTGTGGAAGATCATCTCGTCCAAAGCTGCATACACCAGCGGATACTTCTCTTCCAGTTCTCGCATCGCCGGTGTATCGTTGTCTTGATACAAGACGGCTTCATACTGACGACCTGTCTTCTTATCCTTGACTAGCTTTGTGCCGACCTGGACATAGTTGTCCTTGATCACCTTGGGGTCTGGCCTTGTCTTTCGACCAACTTCCCAGCGCATCGGAACGATATCCACATCGCCAGGAAGTTCAATCTGATAGTTGGGGCACAAGGTATTCCAGAGTAATACCGCCTTGATACCTTGCATGGAATACGGATTGGTATAATCGGCGATGGTCTTGATATTGGCTTGCTTGAAATACCGCGTATCGCCATGCATGATGTCATACCGAAGCTTCTTCTCGAACTCCATGATGGTCTTGAAGACTTCGATGGGCTGGATCGTTTCCGGCAATAGGATCTTATCGACAGAGATCTTGGTATAGAACTCACGGACATGCGGCTTTGTCACCGATTTGCGGAATTCGAAGCCTTTGATCTCAGCCTGCTTGCTCGGTGGAACAACGACGCCTTCCTTCAGACGCATTCTTCCAATATACCGCTTCTTGGATTTGACAAACATGATGCGGCTATAGAAGAATTCATTCTTCATCTGGATCGACGAACGAATCTCCGGCGCAATGTTAAGCCACTTGCCCATGATATTGAACGAAGAGTTCACCGTGTTGGTCAACCAGATGGTGAAGGTATTCGCGATGGTGAAGTTCATCAGATCCTTCTTCTCTTCATCCACCGGATACTCCCCAGGACCCAACACTTCGTTCTTGACAAACTCAAACCATTTTCCGAGACAGAGAAAGTTGGAATCGGTATCGATATAGCCGACGGCATACTTATTCTGGAATCTCGTCTTCCGAATTCGATCATAGACCGGACGCTCGTCCAACACATAGAACCGGAGATATCCCCAGAGCTCCTCATTGATCTGCTTAAACTCATCGGTCAGCAATCCAGGATCCGCAGCGAGCAGGCTATTCTTGATTTCGATATTCCCAGATTTGTCCTTTACAGCTGTCTGGCAATTGAGGATATAATACCGAAGCTTCTCCCGAAAATAGGGATTCCGAAAGAATTCCTTCACGTCATTCTTATAGAATGCCAACTTCCGAGTCATCTCGTCGACATTTCCCACAGCCTGGTGCAAAGCATCTTCGAACTCCGGATAGGTTGGGAAAGCCACATGCTTCATGAGCTTCGCATAGAGCTCTTCTTCCGTCGGGATTCGAATGTGCTCATCATTCAGATACTGCAATCCATCTGTATCTTGTGTCTGACGGGCCGCCGCTGCCAGAAACTGAAACACCGAATCGGGATCCACAAAATCCACATGATCAGCAATGAACGCTTCGAAACCTTGTGCCGCAGACGAGATGATGTGCTGACCAAATGAGGTGACAGCTTGCGCCAGATACAGATTGTGCAGAATGAACTTGGAATACCCCAAGACGCCATACATGGAATTGATCTTGATCTTGGTATTCAGCTGCAGCAAGTTGTACTGGTTGAAGAGATCACTACCGACGGGATACTGATACATTTTCTTTTTATATTGCTTACGAAGCGCAA
Organism: uncultured Akkermansia sp.; assembly: GCA_947624205.1. Lineage (GTDB taxonomy): Bacteria > Verrucomicrobiota > Verrucomicrobiia > Verrucomicrobiales > Akkermansiaceae > Akkermansia. The sequence continues at coordinate 61,038 of CANQJI010000002.1, forward strand.
GCAACTCGCGAATCCACGCCACCAACGGATTGTCTGCTTTCTCAGGCTGCATAAAGAGACAGCCATTGCCTCCGATGATGGGCTTTGTGGTTTCCACGAAATCCAAAATGTTGATCAAATCGGTCTTGGCCGTCTGCAGCTTGTAGTTGTTATTGAAGTTGACAGTCGGATTGTAACAGGTCTTTTGAAACGCCTCGTGGAGTTGCTTCTTCATATCCTCCACGTCCAGCTTCTCTCCATACATCAGAAGCATGGCGTCGAGTTGCTGCGCAACCCATCGGTCTTCAAAATGACTCTTGGCTGGGACTGGCGCTTGCATAGTCAAATCCCTCGCTTTCCAAAATTTTCATTTTCCACTATAAAGACAATATACCGATTCATTTTTATCAAAAAGAAGGGGCGGTTGAAAATTCAACGCTCCTTCGTATTATCGCAGGAAAAGACCGATAAACGGGATCAATATTTTTTGGTGATTATAACTGATGTCGAGGTCCTTCACGTTCTCCTCACTCACCGAATCGATCATCATGGTATTTCCGCCGATATTCAAACGGAACCGAGACTCCGAATTGAATTCGCGATAATAATCGAACGGGAGCTCCTTGTGGAGATACGCTTCCAGGAACTCTGCCATCCAGCTGTTACTCCTAACGGAATTTCGATGCCCCGATTCCAGACGAACGTGATATGCATCTCGGATGAACTGCAGGATTCCCTGCTCGTGAAGCGGGAGAAGTTCATCTTGTAATCCCTTGACATCGACCCGCTCATTGTCTGTATTGTAAAGAAACTCAAACCCAGGAATTCGGAAATAGCCCTGATAGGTATTCTTGGGAATGAAGTGCGCATACTCCCGGATTGTCGTCGTTGTCACAAGCCCGGTCGTAAACACAGCATCGCGTTTGATACTCAGAATCTCATCTTCCTGGTTCAACTGATTCGCCTCGATGAACTCCTTGACCACTGTATTGAATCCCTTTTCCAAGACATTGGCAAATCCCTTATGGTCACGGAGCATTCGGCCGACTTCCACCACACGAGCTTGCTTATCCAGCAACTCCAATCTCTTAATATCAAACTCAGAGATCGGTGGATTAAACTCTTCCTGGAAGATCCTCATGATCGACGTATTGCCAGACTTGATATCGTATTCCGTAATCTCTCTATCGATCACTTCATGAATCAGATCGTTTGTCCAAAACATCTGAATCTACCTCTTTAATGAAAAATAAACCACCCAGGTCCTTGTGGAACCTGGGTGGTCATGGCTCACTTACGCCATACGTTCAAAGTTCGTGATGTTGTCATCACGATAGGCGTTCTTGATCGCCTTGAGAACTTCCCGCATCATGAGGACGTCATCCTGGCTGAACGGTGCCGTCAGAATGTCCTTCATATTCATGCTGTCCTTCAGGTCTTCCTTCCAGCGGTACACACGGAGATGTCCACGGAACACCTTGTTCTCAAGATACCGCTGCATCTTCTCAGCACACGCCGTATAGAACTCCTTATTCATGATGATGAAGACATTGAGCTTGCCGTTATAATCCACGATGGTGGCCAGCATTCTGCCCAGCGCAATGTTGAACGTGCGGCTCTTCAGCCACTTCTTGAGCGCTTTCTTCTGACGCTCAGAGAACGACGTCGGACGGTCACTGCCCCAACCACTGGACGCCGAGAAGATGTCATCATCCAGTTCGTCTTCCTCATCGGGGTTCTTCCAGACCGACCGACCGGGATTGAACCCGTCTGCGGTATAACACCGGCTATACTCTTCGGACAAGGGCGTGCTCTGCGCCCCCGTGGCGTCGATGCAGATATAATCCTGCATCCGAACCAATTTGACGCCTTTCTTCTCCCAAGCTTTCTTGGAAATCAGAATCAGTGCCATGTCATTTCACTCCTTTTCGTAGGCTTCTGAATTGTCTTGCAACCACAATCCAGATGTTGCCACGATGATATACGGATCGTTCCACTCAGAATGGAATATAAAGATCTTCCAGATCCAGGTCAGCAATGCGAGCAGAGAAAGCATTCTCGGCATTGTCATAATTGGAATTCAGCTTCCACAGAATGTCGCGATAGTCAAACGCGTTCCCACATTTCGGACAGACATACTGCGTGAAATCGGGCGAATACCGAAGTTGCACCCGACAAGCCGGACAACTGAACGCTTTCTCATTGCCAATCCTGGTATGCATATACGCATAATCCAGAAACACCAGAGCTTCACTTCCGTCTTCCTTGCGGCGGACGCCGATATTACAATAATTCTTCCGAGTATATCCCATATCGCCCATGATGAACTCTTTGGACAATTCGGTCAACACGGCAAGAATCGTTTGCTTCTCAGCGTCGAAGGTATTCTCGTCGATCAGATCAACATACTCGGCAACCAGAACGACGCCACAGCACTCATACGCATGCGCCAGAAACTGCGGAGCTTGAGGAGCCCGAATAAATTCCATGAAGTTGTCGATGATCCCGCGACGATCAAGCGCCAACTTATAGACATACTCCCCTTGCTTGAACGCGATTCGATTGGTTCCAGTGCCGAGCGGTGTGAATCCCTTTTCCTTGAAATAGTCGATCAGAAGATCCGCTTTCTGATTATTGGAGTTATAGTGGACGCTCAATGCCATTGTGAAGATCGCTTTGAGTTCGTCCTTGGTGAAGTTCCGCAGAATTCTGCTCAGCCGGCGATGCTCGATCGAAATTTCATCACCGCGCCCAACATCACTCTCGGACTCAACTGGGGCAATCGACCCATCGATGGACGAATAAACACTGTCCGGAACCGTCGGTTCTCTCTGGATCACTTCCGGAACCTGAATTCCCAGCCAAGCTGCCTGCAGTGCAGCCGACGGATATTCATCCAGACCACCGGACTCTGCCAGATCCCTATGAAACTGCTCCTTGTCTTCGTCCACTTCCGGATCCTCTTCTTCATCTTGAAGTGCACTGATCGCATCCGCAATATGTGCTTGCGAATCGATCTCCTCGGCGCCCTCGAAGATCGGGCCACCGAGATCCTGCAATACATCCATCAAAGATTGCCCATCGGATTTTTGAGATTGTAGGATATCCACTCTGCTCACCTCCTATCATTCATCCAAGAAGTGATATCCATTCTCTGTCAGCACACTTGCCAGAGAATTCACCCTTTCCTTGTGCTTCGCTGCCAGCTTCGCCGCTTTCTTAGCAGCTTTCTTCCGGCGCTTTATGTCGTCTCCTCCGTCCAGAGAATGCATCAGCTGGATCTCCCGCTTACTCATTCTGCCATTGTACAGATCAGACAAATTGACGCCGAGTTTGGCCAGCATCGTCATAATCGCATTGGACTCGATATCCTGCTCCGTGACGAAGGACTGACTGGAATGATCCCATCTGGTCCCAAGAGCCGAATTCCGAACACTCAGATCGGTCTCCAGTTGCCGACGCCACTCTGGCATCACATCCAGACGTTCACCCTCACGAGCGGCCGCATCCAGATCGAATTCATTCAAGCCGGAGCTATCACCATACCGAGATCCATACTCAGGACTGCTGAACCGACGTTCGATGGAATCATAATACTGACCAAGCAGTTCCAGATGCGAGATGCTGGACTTCCGACGGAAGTTCCTGACACGGTTTCTGGCCGCCACTTCCTCAGCAGACCCGCCAAGCGACCTGGCTTCTTTCTCTGTCGGACTGCGCACAAAGGAATCGGACTCGAGTGCTGGACGAGTCCTCTCAGGATCTTCTTGATCGACTTCTTGTAGGACCTCGAGATACGGGCGCAAGCCATACCCACGACGAGGTGCTGGCATGTTACCTTTCTCGATTCTCTTCAAGGTCTTCTTCGAGATACGAGGTGGTTTCGGGATATACTCTGTGATGAGGCCCAACTGAAACATGGCGAGGATCATCTTCGGCCTCATACCATGCTTGTCCGCCACATCTCGTACGTAGCTTTTCCATAGCCGCTTCAACCGTACATACTCATACGGATCCTTGATTTTCGGAAGCGTCTCGAGTAGTCGCAGTCGTTCATCACTATGGTCATACTCGTACCAATAGTTCGGGGTGTCTTCATACTCATGGAACTGCACATCGTAGATGAAATCTGGAAATTTATCATCTTCGAGGCTCGCCACTTTCTTGACAAGATCCCCAAATGCCAAAGTCATAGACAATTTTCCTTTCCTAGGAGAGCTCACCCAAATATCCATCAGTCCGACAGAGATTTATAACCGGCTGGCATCGGCGCTACCATTCCCAACCGATCATCGCATTAAATCCCGGACAGAAAGCTTCTATTTGAGTCGTCTATGGTAAGCTTTTCATTCGTTTCCTACCATGAATCAACTCCTTCCTCAGGCCTATGATATACTCAATCTACGAGGGGAAAGAAAAGAGCTATGACCGAACTCCATAGGTCATAGCTCTTTTTCGTTAATGGTGCTTGCCGAAGATCTCTTCGTCTTCGATTTCCTTCTCATGAGGATCGTAGACGTACTTAGAATAGAAATCTTTAAGCTTCGGCATTTCATATCGGCAATATTTAGCCAGATACGCGGTAAACCGAGTAATCAGTGCGGTTATGTCGTCATCGTCTAATAGGCGTTGCTCATTGATTGCAAATACGAGGTAGTTTCGGGACTGAAGAGGGATGGTGATTTGGTCATCGGTGAAGACTAGAAGGATCCCACGATAGGGATCAAGGTACTCGCTCTTCAGCAATACCACATGTACAGATCTTCCCGCCGAAACGAGGTTTCTCTCCCGAGATGTAGTTGGGAATAGTTTATTCCAGTTTCTCAAGATATCCGGGATGGTCATTCCAGTGAAATCAAGATCGATCGGTGAATAGACGATATTCTCAACCGTATTCGGGAAAATTGCGCGAAGTGCATCTTTAGTCAAATGATTTCACCTCTGGTAAAATATGTGAATACGGGAGTTCTATTTATCACTCTATGTTATACACAAATACTCCGCTATAGAGGCCTCGAAAACAGGGGGTTAAGCATGAAATTCCTGCACAGGAGGTGTGGATATGCCGTTAATTACGCGCAAAACCGAACTTCTGCAGTTGCACAATCCGACGAATACGTATCGAGAGTTGACCGGAGGGTGGACGCTCGATCGTGGAGATATGGACTATGTCTTTGCCACCGATCAATTGGTCAATACAGACATTGTCCCTGATAACCAACCCTACTTGATTCCGGATCTGATCATTGGTGACGACACTCGAATCATCCCGGATCTCGGAGCCATTGTCGTATTGGCTCGGAAGAAGATGGAAGACTTCACCGAGCATACGATCACCTATAAAACCAATCAACCCATTAACTTTATTCAATGCAAATGGCTGAAGTTTATCTTCAGCCGTGATAATTCCGTCCGTATCAATATGACCCATCGCCGTGAATTTGTCATCTCTCTGGAGGATGAAACCGGAGAGACGGTATACAAGGAATGGCATTGCGGAGATCGCCTTGGTCATTATGAGCGAGGATTGATCGATGTCTCGGATGTGAGCGAAGCGTATATCGCAATTCGTCTTACGTTCCAGCTATCGGATAAAGTGAATGGTGGTTATGGATACTTCGAGACACTGGAGCATGAGCCTTTCTTCGATAATGAGGATAAGCAACTCGTTGTCTCTCTAAAAGAAGGCTTCGTGATCGATGATCCTGAATTCAGTGGTGGTTTCTTCTATTCGGATACAGCCGCTGCGATGCTTTCCATCACGGACATGTGGGTGGAGAATTATTGATGAATTTAATCCCCGTAACTCAAACGAGTTACGGGGATTAAAAACTTACTCAGTCAGGTCGCCAGCACTCTTCTTCAGCTGCTCAATGGTCTGCAGCAGCTTGTCATAACCATACATGCCGACGAAAGCCGCGACGAAGCCGACAAACACGGCCACGACGACCCACCACCAAGCAAAGGTGAGAACACCCGTGGCGGAAGCAATCGCCAGAACGAGAAGAGAGACGACGATCGATACGATGAAAACGAGGACGTTGGTGGAGATGTTTTTGAGAACACCCTTCATCACCTGGACGATGATGTCAGTCGCAGTGGCAATCGCCACCACGAGCAGCATGACATAGCTGCCATACTGCATAATTTCGCCCATAGTAATAGTAAGATTCGGCATAAACTGATTCCTCACTTTCTTTTTATTTGGAATTGACACGGACACGCATACCCGGTTTGTCAACCGCTTTGTCTGTGATGTCCGATACCAATTCACTGTTGAGTTTTTCGGTATTGGCATAGACTAATACGCGGTAGGTGATCGACGGATCCGTATTGTGAACCACGATCTTCATGTGATGCCACTTCACATCAAAGTCCTTCTTTTCCACCAGGAGATCCCGGTTGGCATAAATCTGGAATTTGAATAGAATATCAGCTTGCATGAAGCCAGATACATATCTCTGAATCACAGGGATGTGGATCGGGTCGATCAGTCCGGTAAGGTCGATTTCATCGTCCTTGCCTTCCTTATCCTCATCTGTTTCGATGATTGCGGTTGTGTAGAACTTGTATCCTGCGACCACCATGTTATCGTCTTCAAATAGCCGCTCCATGGTATACAGTGGGAAGTAGACCTCGGATCCAGGGCCAATCTCGGAGCGAATCCGGAAATCGAAGGTACGAGGAACGATGTCGTCACCATAGAGCAGATAGGCACCAGGCAGATTGAATTCTGTCTTGGCGCGGAAGGTGATTTCAAAGTAGTCATCAACCATTCCCTTCTTGGAGCCCTGATCGAAGGAGAGATCTTCGAAGGTAATCGTGGTCTGAATCGGATAATAGAGGAAGAACTCGGGGAGTCCTGTGCTATTCCGAATCTTGTAGGTGATCGGGTAGCTCGTATGACTCCGCAGATACCGCATCATGGTGGGAATCTGACCGATCTTCTTCAGATCCATATTATTGAGCAGTGCGATGTAATTGATTAGATCGAAAGGAATCTGGGATTCCAGCGTAAACGTCGTCTGGTATGGCCCATTGAAGGGCATCATATTCTGCATCATCTTGACCAGGTCCAACTGATCCACCATCGTGTTGACACGAATGGTGATTTCATATTGAAGCTGATCTCGGTTCATGCGCATACCGAGAACGAGTTTGTTTCGATAATCCTTTACAACCGGAAAGATGGATTTCCGGGACACTGTATTCGGATTGCTATAGATATTCGAGGTCAGAAGAGTATTGGAAAAGGGGACATCTTGGTTGGGTTCAAAATCCGGCCGAATGACCAGAAACGGACGCTCGCGTTTTCCAAGCTCAGCATCAGTCAATTCACGAAACTTAGTAGCTTCGCGGAAGATCAACTGAGAGGAGATATGAATGTATTTGAAGTAGTTCTCTGGGAAGTACCGGAGAATTTCCATTTCCAATGCCTTTGTCACATTGCCATAGGTACACGATGTGGATGGTGACCCCATCGAATAAATGGTGGGCATAATGATCATGCCTCCTTCTGTTATGGCCCTGTTTTTTGAGATGGATCAGTACGCAAAGAAAAAAAGAATGCCTGGATCTATGAAGTCCAGGCATTCTGCTTTAACCGAGTACGAAAGCAATGCTTCCGTTGAATTGAGATTTTCCAAAGGTGGATGCATAATCCAGCACAGCTTCCTGGCTATCCTTTTCGAAGGAGGAGTCATCCATCAGGTTGGGAATCTGGATCGGAAGCCCATGCCCATCGACCTGATAGCGAGGATCGAAGACGCCTATGTCAGGCTGGCGAAGCGAGAGGATCTTCTCACCGTAGAAGGATTTGAGGATTGCCATGCCATTTTCCTCAGAAATCGGAATAACGATCGTATCGCCCTCTTCCAGAACCATGCGGAGGCTGCACTCGAAATTGTGCGTAATATCCAAGTTCAGCCAATCCCTAGGCTGGAGAGAGGTGTTCTTATGCGCAGCCGCATTGTATGCGCGCCGAGCCATCAACTTCAT
>CANQJI010000003.1 GCA_947624205.1 uncultured Akkermansia sp.
TTGCTCTGCCGAGTTCCGTGAGAACTACACGAACTTCGGAGCAAGCGCGGGTTACAAGATCAGCTTCTAATCGAAGCAGATCTCGTAACTATTTACGAGGTACGAGGTACGACGGTGGCGCTTGGCAGCGCCCATGTACGAGGTACGAAGTACGATGTACGATTTAGGAAAGTTCCCGCGCTTGCGCGCGAGTGTGGCGAAGCAAGTGCGGGAGCTGAATCGTGAAGGCGACGGGCGGACGGTGGCGGCTGACGCCGCCTATGTACGATGTAGGATGTACGATGTACAACACGCACGACGGCCCCGTAGAGGGCGCACGCGTTAGCGGGCGGTAAGTGCGGATGGACAACGCGGATGCGTTGCCCCGCAGGGGCGAACCGGCAGGGTGGTGCCGGTGAGTCAATTTAGGAGTTCGCGCGCCTGCGGCGCGGGGATTTGGCGGAGAGGGCCAGGGCAAACGCATTAGGCAATGCGTTTGCCCATGTACGACGTACGATGTTGGATGTACGATTTATTAATAATGTGCGCGTTGCGCAGATTTTTTCGGATCATTAATGTATGCTGAGATTCCTCTAGAGCCATCATCATGATGACTGGTGGTTGTCATGATTTTTGGTGCGAATAAACGATAATATGAGTCAACATGAGTATTTTCTCTGTTGGCTGACTTCTCGTCAAATGAGTTTGCCGTGTTTGGGGAGTTCCTGCGCTTGCATGGGGGAATTTGATTTGGTACAATGCTCATCATGCCGGATACGGGAACCATGGATTTCAGCACCGTTCTCCCCTGGTGCTTTGCGCTCATCGGGGCTTGCGTCGGATCGTTCCTCAACGTGGTAATCTACCGCATCCCACGCGGCATGAGCGTGTGCAACCCGCGTCGCTCGTTTTGTCCTACCTGCGGCAAGTTGATACCCTGGTATTTGAATATTCCCATTTTCAGCTGGCTCTATCTGCGCGGGAAGAGCGCTTGTTGCGGGAAGCCGGTCAGTTCTCGCTACGTGCTCGTGGAGTTTGCCTGCGCCGTTCTCTTCGGGTTCACGGCCTGGGAGCTTAATTTTGAGCCCATCCCGGTGCAGGCGCTCGTGTGCTTGTGGATGGCGTGCATGCTCAGCATGCTGGTGATGGATGCGCAGGAGATGATTGTGTATCCTCCGTTGGTGGTAATCGGTGCTTTTTTCGGGTTTGGGTGTGCTATTGGCGCGCCGGAATTGGTGGAACCGACTGCACTATCTCCGCTGCAGGGCGTCATTTTCAGCTTTGTCGGCATGGTGACGGGTTTTCTGCTTTTCCGATTCATCGCGCTGGCGGGGCGTCTTGCCTTCGGACGGCAGCGCGCGCGTTTCGACTCCCCACAGCCCTGGCAGCTCCGTCAGGAGGGGGAGGATATTGTCATGACCATCGGAGAGCGGCGCATTTCGTGGGCTCATCTTTTCACCGGCAAGAGTTGCTCCGTGACTTTGCAGGGGACGGTGACTGCCCCGTGCTCCCTGGCAGGTGACGTGTCACCCCTGCGTTTCACGGAGGATGCACTCATCTTGCCGGATGGTGTTCGGCGCAGCCTGGAGGACTTTGACTCTCTCAGCGGAGTTTGCGAAGCATATTCGACGGAACGCGAGGCGATGGGTAGCGGCGATGCATGGATTGCCGTGGTGATTGGCGCTCTTTGCGGCTGGCAGGGGGTGCTTTTTTCCCTCGTGGGCGGAAGCTTCATTTCTCTGTTTTTCGCACTCATCCTGCGCGTGCGGCGCGGAGTTCCCATGCCTTTCGGTCCGGCGCTTATTCTTGCAGCCTGGATCTGGTTCTTTTGGGGGCAGCAACTGCTGGTGAGCTATCTCGACTTCCTGGGTGTTTAGCCGTAGCAAACGCATTTGACAATGCGTTTGCCTATGTACGACGTACGAAGTACGATGTACGATTTATGAAATTCCCGCGCTTGCGCGCGAATTTGGCGGAGAGGGCCAGGGCAAACGCATTAGGCAATGCGTTTGCCTATGTACGATTTACGATGTACGATGTACGATTTATGAAATTCCCGCGCTTGCGCGCGAATTTGGCGGAGAGGGCTTGGTGGCATGATTTTTGATGCGTATGAGTGGATAATATCAGTCAATGAGAGCATTCTGTCTGTTGATTGACTTCGCTCAAGTGCGTTTGCCCTAGTCCCACTCCAGTAGGATGCGCGCGCGCAACTGCCCGCCGCCGCTGATGAGATGCTCGGTTGTCTTTCCCGCTCCGCGGTGGAGGATGCTCAGCGGCTCGCCCTGCATGCTCTCTCGTTTGTACTGCACATGGATGCGGCGAGGAGCCGAACCCGGAGCCATCGGCAGAGTATCGAGAACCCAGGTGAGGTAGTAGGAGTTGTTGATATGGCCGTTGAAATCAACATCCCTCCGGGAGGTGATCATGTAGGCCGTTCCTAAATCCCGGGCTTCTTCCTCCGGCAGAGCAGGCGCTGCACTCTGTACCGTGGACGGGCACGTCTCCGGCACTTCCAGTTCTGCGCGCTTCAGCGGCATGGGGCGCCGCGTCTTAATATCGATGAGCACCCACATCAGGTCTGCGCGTCCTATGATATTCCCGTTTTCGTCGCTCATTTCGACAAAGCGACGCGCCTGGAGGGGACTTGCTTTGCCGGTATTCGTGCGCAAATTCACGGATTCCTTCCAACGCGGGCGACGCAACAATTCAAAATCTCCCTGGGCTTCCACCCAGATCATGCCGTGCTCAAGGACCCAATCGTAGCCCATCTTGTTGTGGGAGGCATGCAGTTCCGCCATTTCCTGGCAGAAGAGCAGGTAGCATTCCGGCTTGAGCAGCAGATCTGCCCCACATTCGTAACTCGTGATCGAGTGCTGCAGTACCAAGTCTTCCATGTCCCCACTCTATCATATTTAAACTCCCAAGGCAAACGCATTTGACAATGCGTTTGCCTATGTACGACGTACGATGTACGATGTACGATTTGAATTATAGCGCGCGTTGCGCGGGAATTTGGCAGAGCAAGTGCGGATGGACAACGCGGATGCGTTGCCCGGAGGGCGAACCGGCAGGGTGGTGGCAGACGGGGCCTGCCTATGTACGACGTACGATGTACGATTTGGGGAATTCCCGCGCTTGCGCGCGAATATGGCGCTTGGCAGCGCCCATGTACGATGTACGAAGTACGATTTACAGAATTCCCGCGCTTGCGTCGCGAATTTGACTTCTCTTAAATATGTTTGTCGTTGGGAATACAATGATCCTGCGCATCAGCTTTTGCCTGCAGTGGTGCGATATCCATCTCGGTTGCCCATTTTTTCAATTCTTTCCCCGTGTAGGCAAAAAGTCCCTCCGCACATAGCTTGCGACCCAGTTCACTCGCCGTCATGAGCACGCAGGCAGTGTCTTCTCCCGCCGCTGTCCCCGCTTTTACCTTTCCCTCCTTTGTCATCACGATGGCATCATGCCGCACCGTGCCGCTTAACGCCACAATCGCATTCACCAACTCTTCTCGCTGTATCTCGGGCATGACTCCATTGTACATACCATTTTCCACATTTCAAGCTCTTTGCCTATGTACGAGGCGGTGGCAGACAGGGTCTGCCCATGTACGATGTACGAGGTACGACGGTGGCACCTACCGGTGCCTATGTACGAGGTACGAAGTACGATTTACGATTTGGGGAATTCCCGCGCGTTGCGCGAGAAAATTTGGGTTGCTCCCTCTTTGCTCCGTGTTCGTCTCATGCTAATCTCGCCACTTATCAAACATCCCCTCTTCTCCCAAGCCTACAAAAAGAGCTAGATACGTTCCTAAACATACCTAGCTCCATGGAGGCGAGGGGAGTCGAACCCCTGTCCCGGACACTGTTGATGCAAGCATCTCCATGTTCAGGCGCAGAAGCTGCTTTAGCCGAAGCGGGAGCTCTGCGCCGGCTCCCGGGAAGGCGAGGTACCTGTGGGTGAGACTCCGGCGGCGGTACCCCCCGCGAGAGTCTGCCTGCTGAGTTGGAGATCCGGTGCCCTAGCAGGCATCAGGCACGGGATCCGGCGCGTAAGTTACGCAGCCATGGCGTATTCGTTGTCGGAATAGGCACTTAATGTTTGAGCGGCTTGGTAAGGGGGCCAGCCGATCAACCCCCACATGCAGCCGGCACCTCGAATGTTCGGTCGAAACCAGGGCGCCCCCGGTGAAAAAGCCGTCGCAATGCAAGGAAGCATAGGCAACGGCTAGCACGCCCGTAGGGATTCGAACCCCAAACCTTCTGATCCGTAGTCAGACGCTCTATCCAGTTGAGCTACGGGCGCATGAGCAGCTTCTGGAAACCGCACTTCCTCCGAGGAAGTAGGAAGAGTATAGCACGCCGGAGGGGGATGTCAACCCATTTTCTGAGTATGAGCCGCAAATTCTTTTCCGACAGAAGAGAATCAGCGGATGAAGTTCGTGTAGGCGTGCGGAATTTCTTCTCCGGCAGGGACAGAGGCATAGGCTTTAATGGCACGGGCAAGGTTTCTCCCCAACTGACGCATGATGGCGACGCCCTCCGCATCCTGCATCACCTGTTCGGGAGCATTGCCGTGCACCTCATTCCAGTAGAAGGAAGAGACGATGGGCATCTGGTTGATGGTGAAGTGTTTTTGGATAGCGTCAATCGTGGCGAGAGAGCCCGCCCGCCGACTGGAAGCGACGGCTGCGCCGGGTTTGCCGGTGAATGCGAAACTGCCGGCGTAGAAGGCACGATCCAGCGCACTGAGGAGACGTCCCGACGGGTGCCCGTAGTAAACCGGAGAACCAAAGACAAAGCCGTGGGCCTCTTTTGCCTTGGCAATGAGTTCGTTGACAGGGTCGTCCTTCCAGATGCACATGCCGGGGTGTTTGCGGCAGTTGCCACAGGCAATGCAATCCTGTACGGGGGCGGCACCGAGGTGGAAAATTTCAGCATGCACGCCGGCTTTTTCCAGCTCCTCTGCCACGAGCGAGAGAGCGGTATAGGTACACCCCTCGCGATGCGGGCTACCGTTGACAAGCAACGCGCGCAGCTCCGTAGAGCCGCCCGCGGGTTCGTCCCCCATAACCGCTGTTGCTGCCAGAGCGCCGCCGATGAGTCCAGCGCGAGCTATAAATGTGCGTCGATCCGTGATCATACCTTCATTATAACCGATGGGCGCGGGACACACAAGGGCAAACGCGGGGCAAACGCATTGGAAATGCGTTTGCCTATGTACGATGTACAAAGTACGACGGTGGCGCTTGGCAGCGCCTATGTACGATGTACGACGTACGATGTACGATTTGGGGAATTCCCGCGCTTGCGCGCGAATTTGGCGAAGCAAGCGCGGGAGCTGAATTGTGGAGCGACGGGCGGGGGTGGTTACAAAGGGGCGGGAGGCGGTGGCGCTTGGCAGTGCCTATGTACGACGTACGAGGTACGATGTACGATTTATAAGGTTCCCGCGCTTGCGCGCGAATTTAGCGGAGCAAGTGATAAGGCGAAATTGAGGAACAACGCGTGGACATAACTAGAAAGCGACGGAGTCGGTGGCGCCTGACGACGCCTATGTACGATGGACGATGTACAACACGCACGACGGCCCCGTAGAGGGCGCACGCGTTAGCGGGCGGTAAGTGCGGATGGACAAAGGCGCAGCCTTTGCCCCGCAGGGGCGAACCGCCGATGGGGCGGCGGTGAGTCAATTTGGGGAGTTCCCGCGCTTGCGCGCGAGATTGGCGAGGTTTGCCGTCTTGCTGGCTTACCTCTTCTTTATCCATGGGAAACGCATGGGGAAATGGGTTGAATGAGCCCGGAGAAATTTTTATTGGGACATGCGTGGGCTGAATTCTGCCATTACGAGCTTATTGAAATGAAGGATCTACGGAGATATCAAACAGCTTCGCCATAGAGGGTGAAGCCAGTGGATTCCGCAATGCGGATGGGAGCGATAGAGCCGATGGCCGGAGAGCCGGAGGTGATGACGATGGGCTTGTTCTGGGAGGAACGTCCCTGCAGACGATTGGGGTTGGTTTTACTGGGGCCTTCTACGAGGACAAGCTGAGTGGAGCCGACAAGGGCTGCATTGCGAGCCGTGGCGATGCGGTTCACGACTGCAAGCAGGTCGTGGTTTCGCGCTTCTTTTTCGCGAAGGCAAATTTGGTCCGTCATTTCTGCTGCGGGAGTACCGCGGCGTGGCGAGTATTGGAAGATGAAAGCATTGTCGAACTGCACTTCCTCCACGGCGGCGCGAGTAAGCAGGTAATCCTCCTCTGTTTCGCCGGGGAAGCCCACGATGATGTCGGTCGTGATGGCGAGATCGGGACGGGCGGCACGCATGGCGTGACAGAGCTCGAGATATTTTGACTGCTTGTAGGGACGGCGCATGAGCCGGAGGATGCGATCACTCCCGCTCTGCATGGGAAAGTGGATATGGCTGCAGAGCTTCGGCAGGTAAGTGTAGGCACGAACTAAATCCTCCCGGAAGCCGATGGGGTGCGGGGATGTGAAACGGATGCGCTCCAATCCGGGAATTTCGTGCACGGCTTCCAGCAAACGAACAAAGGCGCCGCGACCGTCAATAACGGGTTCTTCCCGACCGTACCGGTTCACGATTTGTCCGAGCAGGGTCACTTCTTTGATGCCATTGTTCTCCACAAGGCGGCGCACTTCATCAAGGATGTCCTTCATGGGGCGGGAACGCTCCTCCCCGCGCGTGGACGGAACAATGCAGTACGAGCAGTGCATATCGCAGCCCTGCATGATGGAGACGAATGCCGAGCAACTGCCGGATGGGGGCAGGTGGTCGCGGATGAGGTCCTGCGCACGGGGAATTGGATCCGTTTCGCAGAGCTGTGCACCGCGGCGCAGAGGCTGACCGACGCCGACGGAGAGACGTTTTTTCAGAAGGGAATCGCAGAGGGGCAGCACACGGCGGTAGCGCTGGGTACCGGCGACGATATCCAACCGCGGAAGTTCCCGAAAGAGGGAGCGCCCGAGGCTCTGGCTCATGCAGCCCATGATGCCATAGACCGTGTGGGGACGCGCTTCAGGAGAAGCCATGATCATGCCCATCTTGCCGAGGGCTTTCAGCTCGGCTTTTTCTCGCACGGAGCAGGTATTCATGAGCACCACATCCGCCTGTTCCGGGGAAGACACAAGGGAGTAACCGGCAGCGAGGAAATCAGCAGCGACTTGTTCAGAGTCGCGCTCGTTCATCTGGCAGCCGTAGGTTTTGATGAAGAGGGAAGGCATAGGCGCTATGCAAGGTAGGAAGTGGGATCAGGGAGACCGGCGGCTCGAAACGCCTCTTTTCGCTCGCGGCAGGTGGCACAGCGTCCGCAGTGCTTTTCCTCTCCGCGGTAACAGGAGTATGTCCGTGCAAAATCCACACCAAGTTTTGCTCCCAGCGACACGATTTCTGTTTTGTTCATGGAGATGAAGGGACGCAGCAGTTGCAGCTCGGCATAGGTACCCAGAGAAATAGCCTGCTGCATGGCCTGCATAAAGGATTCGCGACAATCCGGGTAGATGGCGTGATCCCCGGAGTGGGCAGCGATGACAATCCCCGAGGCTCCGACACTCTCTGCCACACCGGCGGCGATGGCGAGGAAAATGCCATTGCGGAACGGGACAACCGTTTGCTTCATGTTTTGCTCAGCGTAGTCTGCAGTCGGGATGGCATCTGCGCCGGACAGAAGGGCACTGGCGAGATGAGGCGTGAGCGAATGCAGGTTAATGCAGTGGAAAGGAATGCCGAGAGATTTTGCGTGGTCGTGAGCGCATGTGAGCTCCTGAACAGCGTGGTTGCTGCCGTAGTCGAAGCTGAGTGCACCGACTACTTCATGCTCCCTGCGAGCCCAGTACAAGGCCGTGGTGGAATCAACACCTCCGGAGAGAAGGACGAGACATTTCATGGCGGAGGGGGTAAGAGAAAATCAGGTGGGGCGGTTTTCCGGGTGGTGCTCGGCGGTCGTAGTGAGGCGTATGCCGCCGCGTGCGCCGAAGCGACCGACTACGCGCATCCAGTGCGGGGAGGCGGCTGCCACGAGATCGTCGAGGATACGGTTGACTACCTGCTCATTGAAGGCGGGATAGTTACGGAATGAGACAAGGTAGTATTTGAGACTCTTTGTCTCGATCACTTTTTCCGACGGACAATAGGAAATCGTGAGATGACAGGAATCCGGCTGCCCGGTCACGGGACAGAGAGAGGAGAACTCTTCTGTCTCCAGCGTGACAGTATAAACTCGTTGCGGGGAGCGATTGGGAAAAGTTTCAAGCTTTGCCTCATCCGGGGAGGAGAAGAACTCGCTGTGCTTTCCGAGAAGGGTGAGATCCTGCAGTGCCATAATAGAAAACGAGGAGAGTCAGAGTCTGTTGAGTTGATAACCGTCCTTGCCGTCTTTCATGCCCCAACCGAGTTCGGCAAGGCGCGCGCGCAGAGCATCCGCTTTAGCCCAATCTTTTGTCAGCCGCGCCTTCCAGCGTTCCTCCGCCACAGTGCGCACCTCCTCCGGCGCTTCCTTTGCTTCGTCATCCTGCACCTCCGGCAGAATCAGTCCGAGAGCTTCCATTATGAAACGGAAGGCGCGACGGGTGGAAGCTGCTTCCTCCGGCGTCAGTTCGGCGGGGTTGATGGCATGCAGGGCGCTGAAGACGTGTCCCAGCGCTTCGGGCGTGTTCAGGTCATCTTGGAGACTCTGCCAAGCCGGGGTAAAGGTATTGAGATCCGGCGGGTTTTTGATGAGGTCTCGGTAAGTTGGATCCGGCGCTTTCACCAGGTTTGCACGGGTTGCCAGCGCATCGTCAAATCGGCGTAGTTTTCTGAGCGCCGCTGCAGCGTCCTTCATGCCCCCAAGGGTGAAGTTCAGCGGTCGTCGGTAGTAGGCTCCTGCCAACACGTAGCGCAGAGCGGCGGGGGAGTGCCCCAGCTCAGCTAAGTCGTCCAACGTGTACATGTTGCCGAGGCTCTTGCTCATTTTTGCTCCGTCCACCAGCAGGTGAGTGACGTGAAACCACTGACGCGCAAAGTTCCCGCCGCAGCCACAACGGCTCTGAGCAATCTCGTTTTCATGGTGAGGGAAGACGAGATCAACGCCGCCAGAATGCAGGTCAAAGTCATCGCCAAGATATTTATGGCTCATGGCGGAACATTCGAGGTGCCAGCCGGGGCGACCCTGACCCCACGGGGATTCCCAATAGTTTTCTCCGTCCTCAGGACGTCGAGCCTTCCAGAGTACGAAATCTGCTACGCTATCCTTTTCGTATTCATCGGTGTCGGCACGTGTTTTGGCCGTCTTTCCCAAGTTCAGCGTTTGTCCGTCGAGGTGGGCGAGTTTGCCGTAGTCAGCGTAAGACGAGATACGGAAATACACGGAACCGTCTTCACTCAGGTAAGCATGCCCCTTCTCGATGAGTTTTTTCACTAGCTCGATCTGCTCCGGAATATGAGCAACGGCGCTGGGTTCCACATGCGGCGGCAGACAGTTGAGGGCGCGGCAGTCATCGTGGAACTTTTGCGTCCACTTATCCGTGTACTCCTTCAGAGGGATGCCTTGAGCCTGAGAATTGCGGATGGTTTTGTCATCCACATCCGTGATATTGCGCACGTGCTTGGTGCGCAGTCCGCCCAATTCCACGACACGACGGAAGACATCCTGCGCTACGAAGGTGCGGAAGTTGCCAATGTGCGCCGCTGCATACACCGTCGGTCCGCAACAGTAAAAGCGCAACGTCTTACCATCGTGTGCTTCTACGGGAAGAAAACGGCGCGTGCAGGTGTCGAAAAGCGTGAGCATGACGCGCGTCATTATGCGCGATCCGTGGAGCGCTGTCAAGCTTGACATCAGCTTCGGCAGGCACTATCATGGGGAAATGGAAACACTTATCTCACGCGGGATTATTCAGTCGTATTTCGGGAAGTTGGAGAAGAGTTTGGAACTTGATGCAGCCGTGGTAGGGGGAGGCCCTTCCGGCATTTTGGCGGCTTACTATCTGGCGAAGGAAGGACACCGTGTGGCGTTGTTGGATCGAAAGCTTTCTCCCGGCGGCGGGATGTGGGGCGGCGCGATGATGTTCAATGATATCGTGGTACAGGAGGAAGCGCTTCCCATCGTCGAGGAGCTTCAGATACGCTACCGAAAGTATGAGGAAGGGACGTATATTCTGGACTCTGTACATGCTACAGCCGGTTTGATTTATCGCGCCACCGAGGCCGGGGCGACCATCTTCAACTGCTTTTCGGTGGAAGATGTGGTGTACAAACAAGGACGCGTCAGTGGCGTGGTGGTGAATTGGACTCCTGTATTGCGTGAGGGGTTGCATGTGGATCCTCTGACCTTTGCATCCCGCGTGGTATTGGATGCAACCGGGCACGATTGCGAGATTGCCAAAACCGTGGCTCGCAAGAATGGTGTGCGCCTACAAACGGAGACGGGTGGGGTCATTGGAGAGATGAGCATGGACGCCGCTGAGGGCGAACGCACTACCATTGAAAACACGAAGGAAATTTACCCCGGACTCTTCGTCTCCGGTATGGCGGCCAATGGCGTGAGCGGCAGTTTCCGCATGGGACCTATCTTCGGTGGGATGCTTTTGAGTGGGCGCAAAGTGGCACAGCTCATGCATGAGTCTCTCATCTCCACTGCTCAGTCCTGATCAACGAGACGAGCTCGCGGGTTTCACGCCGAGAGCTCGTGCCGCGAGGAGGCGGCAGAGAGGGTAATTGACTGCTCCGCTGGGTAGAGTGGGGATAGCGCGCAACGGGACGATGTGTTGCGGCGCCATGTTCTTGGAATAGTGGGCGTTGATAAACGTGTAGCGCAGCGTAATCACATCGTGCGGCCCCACTGTTTTGTGGAGAGTTGAGAGCAAAACGAGCACGTCTTCGTGGGTTTTATCTACGCTGTCCAATGAAACAATGACAAACTTTGGAGGATCATCAATTTTTCGGGAGATACGTAAGAGCGAAGCGAGCAGTTGCTCCGCTTCACGGTGGGAGACGAGTTCCCCACCTACGATGGAAAAATCTTCGTGTGGTCCCATAACGACGAGTTGACCGTCCTTCCGCAGCATTCCGATGTCTCCCGTGCAGATCCAACGTGTTGCGGGAGAGGTCGACAGCTCCGTATCTGATGCGGAGCGGGTGCAGCAAGCGGAACCTTTCACGTAAATGAGGCCCGGCTTCTCGTCTTCCTGCACTGGAGTGTCAGATTCGAGAGAGCCGATGCGCAGGGCAAGACCGGAAATCAGTTGACCGGCAGTGCCCGGGGAACCGTGACGGATCTGCAGGCTATCCGACGTTTCGGGCGTATCGTCCTGAGGCGGCAGAGAGCACGCGCAGGGCATTGCCGCATGCAGCGGAAGATAGCACTCACAGAGGTGAATTTTGTGGGAGGTGTACGCGCGGCGGATGTCATCTGCGGAAATATGTCCTGAGACCAGCAGGAGGCGGAGCGAAGAGAGTTCTTCTCCCCGGCAGGCTGCGAGGAGAGGAGGAACTTGCTTCGGATCAATTATGGTGCGGGTCGGTTTGTAGCGTGAGGCAAGCTCGCAGAGACGTTTGCCGGCTTTCGGTTCCGGGTAGGTGACGAGGTCTGCCCCTTCGAGGAGAGGATGCAGGAACCCCAGCAGAAAGCCTGCCCGATGGTGGAACGGCAGGCAACTGAGAACGCGCTCCTTCCCGTTACTCCCAATGCGGTTGCGTGTGAGTCGATACCCGGTCAGGATTGCACGGTGACTCATGCTTACACCGCGCAGACCGGTTCCGTCACTGTAACTGTTGTAAATGACGACAGATTCCTGGTCGGGATTTTGTTCCGGCGTGCGGATCCAATTTTCTAATTTCTTCTCGCCAAGAAGCCCCATGAAAAGATCCTGCCCAGCCCTCAAAAGACCGCCATTTGTCGGGAGAAGCTCATCGATATAAAGTGTGTCGCGCGTCGGAGGCCAAACAAAGTTCTCAAGGTTTTCCACAAAATTATGACCCGAAAGGAAACGTGTCACGCGTGCCTGCTCGATCATGCGACGGAAAGCGGATGAGGGATAGGTGAAGTCAATATTCACCGGGGTAATGCCTGCGAGGATGCACGCCACATTGGCGATGATGGAAAGGCGTCCGGGCGGTAAGATGATGCCAAGACGTTGTGTGATGATGTGTCGCCTCAGATGTCGTGCTAATGGCGCTGCCAGCGAAAGCAGACGCCTGTAGCTTATGCTTTCTTCGTTCACTCCGTCAATGATCAGAGAGCGCGGGTGTTCAAGCAGACTGTGAAGGAGCGTCCCGGCGAGGGTGCCAGATGAGTTTTGCTCTTCCACGGAAGCCACTTGATCGGCCGCGGCGATTTCCCACGCGGCGGAGACGGAGCGCGCGGCGTTGATTCCGGCGCGTACCGGCGGCATGATGCACAGAATGGCGTGCGTGAAAGGAGGCCTGGTACAAAGGGCTTCACAGTAACCATCGTGCAATGAGTAAAGTCCTTCGTATACAGGAATGATCTCGTTTTGAATATCTGAGAGCAGGTAGGCAAGGAGTGCAGACGGTACGTCAGATGTGCAGGCCGGTGGTTGATCAGGGTGTCCAGGCAGAAGTACCACGTGGAGTCCGGCAGCCATCTTTGACTTGATTTGTACACGCAGAGATTCTCTCTTTTGCCGGGTCATGGAGAATAGAATACCGCCTCCACGGCGATGGGAGACGTAGTCTATCATTTCTCTCGATGGACGCAGGGAATCCTCAACAAGCCAGGCCACTTTTTCTTCACCGCCGAGAGCAGATTCAAGTGCGCGCAAGGTTGGTAGGTGCAGTCTGTTGACCAAGATTAAGTGAGGGGATTTCGGTACGTTTTCTGTCCCTTCAATGCTCACATCGACCGCCATAACAGCGTGATTATATCACGAGGATTCGGTGCATGCAATATCATACCCCGGGGCAAACGCATTAGAAATGCGTTTGCCTATGTACGATGTACGATTTTCGATGTACGATTTGGGGAGTTCCCGCGCTTGCGCGCGAATTTGGCGATACTGGGCGGGGCATATGGCTGCGACATTCATGATGTGTGCGGATGGGAAACGGAGCGCAATCGTGTCGCCCCCTGCGGCCGCGCTGAGACCCCTGCGGGGAAGGCAGAATTGTTGAGAAATATGGCGGGCAGGTTCGAATTGAGATCTCTGGGATACAAAGCGAGTATATTTCAGCTACTCACTTCGTAAATTATCGATATGCTGTATCTCGTTGCGAAGGCAAACTGTGCATCTCTTTTCGAAAGAGATGTCCAGATAAAAACGACGTTATGTATTATTTTCCAACGTGAGCATACTTTCGAAGAATTCAGATTCTGAGAAGACTCACGCTAGGAAAAGAAAGAGACATCTCTTGTAAATATTTCTCTTTGAATTGAATACAAATACGATCCTGTATATCGCATTCGAAAAGAGATATGCTGCGGGCATGGAGCGATCCAAAATAGTGAAATTGGTGGTGAGTATTGCACTCATTCTATTTTCTATGTCGGTGATGCCACAGGCGTGGGCTGCGGCGGAGGGAGACATGACCGTACTGCGAGCCGCACATCGTGGGGATGTGAATGCTATGCGTCGCATAGGTATGCGCATGTATCGGGGATGCTCTGTTGGCGATCGTTCGACCGGGATACAATGGTTGGAGAAGGCAGCGGGGAAAGGAGATGCGGAAGCCATGTATCTGTTGGGGCGCATTTACGCGGCAAAAAATAATCACGAGCTTAGCGATGAGTATCTCAAGAAAGCAGCAGATCGAGGATATACAAAAGCGGTAGTTTATTTGAAGAAAAAGGAAAAGGCGGCGGAGAGCAAAGAAGAGATGGGTATTGCATTTAATGGGGGAGGGCAGGAGCAAGATGAAACGAGTAAAGGGGGTGAAGGCTCGGACCCTATCTACACTAATTCTGATAAGACGACGACACAGGTCGTCAAGCCTGCCATCAATACCTGCAGTGTGGAAAAAGCCGCGCAAAATATGGCTAGCGAGATCAAGAAAGGAACGGCTGCGGCCCAGGTGAAGACGGTGGCTATGGTTGATTTTCTCTGCAACGGTGGAGCAAAGAATAGGTTGACGGATGCAGTGCGTGACAAGGTGCTGGAGGAGATCGTGAATGCGAATGGACCTGATGTGTTGGATCGAAAGGATGTTGCCATGCTTGCGCAGGAAGGTGGAGCTCAGGGAGAAGTTGTGTCGCCGCAAGCTTCTACGGCCGTCTTAATGGGCGAAGTTATTTGTCAACCCGGCGGAGATATCGGTTACTTAATCTATCGCGTTTTCCACACAATGAATATGCGTATTCTCGCCGCAGGATTCGTACCGGTGAAGTGGAATGACAGCGAGAAACGGCTCTTAAATGGACCTTCTTCCCGTATAGCCACGGCAGAACTTCCCTTTATTCAACAAGACAAATTAAAAGATATGGTATCCAAAGTGAAATCGCGCGTTTCATGCGGTATCGCAATGGTGCATGATGGAGGGGCGGTAGCGAGTAACACAGTTGAGAATCGGGCGGCCTTTGCGCAGATTCTTGCCGCCCTGCATCAAGGCGGGTGTGTTCTCTATGAAAGGGAATTCTTCCAACAGGCAGCGACCGAGGCTTCCACGTCCGGTCAAGGCGTAATGCCCGAGAAAGTCGGAGCTTTGGCAAAGGTGCAGCTTACTCCAAGCAGCGGATCAGAAAATAGCCTCAAGTTGCAGGTTACAGCTTATCCGAATAGTCGTCTCTTGTCTATCGTGAATCTCACTCAACAACGAGGGGCAGCCATCGGTTCGATGGTTGGAAATAATGATGAAAACAATCTTGAATTCTTGTTGAACGGAATGAAACAAGAAATGTCAGACGTAAAACTCGTTTTTGAGTACGAGTGTACGTTGACGGAGGATTATGCTATCCCGGAAGAAATCTTTGAGAAAAATGAAAGAAGTATTGATTTCGAAAGTGCGAGGTATGATGATCCCAATCGGGTTTCTTGGTATAGCGGCAGTATTGAGAAGGATACGAAATCAGCAGATGCTCACGCTCTTATGTTTGAATTGACCCAGGCTAAGTTGCGTGAGACGGAAAAGAAAGAGGAGGTTAAGAAAGTCCTAGCGGCGGCCGCCGCCATTGGAGGAAAAACTCCCAGTGGGGAAGTATATGTCGGACCTCTTCAACTCTGTCTTATGGAAGCCGCAGATTGTTTGCAGTTTAGAAGGGAGAAAAGAGTTGGGAATCTGAATTCTTGGCGGTTCATGAAAAAAATTGGTGAAGGAGAAAGGAAACTCAGTGGAACATTTGAGGGTGATGGAGATCTTCCCAAGTTCAACTACACGACGGAAGTTCAGTGGAGCGGAGGCCTTCCTCTCCAAGTCAAATGCCGTGTGGATTTCACGCCCAGCAAAAAGGATATTATCAAGAAAACTTCCAAAAACTAACACCACCAACTATGAAAACAACACTAATTGCAATGATGGGGCTCGCATCGACTTGTTTGCTAGCTCAAACTCCTGGCACTATCATGGTTGCCCCGACCAAACCGCAGATAGCGGTCCCTATTTTTCAAAATAAAACGGGGGGATCCGTCTCACGCGTAGCAGCTGGCCAATATACGGAGAAAAGGGGATCGGGTTCATCGGACGTGCCGACAGGGCAGCCGGTAGGCTCTGATACGGGAAACTGGAATGACGTACCGGAGCGAAAAATAGAGGCAGTTCCTTCATCGGGGCTCCGGCTTCCTGAGGCTGCAACTGAGATTGCAACCAATGCTGTGAAAGAAGCTCTCACCAATAGTGGAAAGTTCACTGTCGTCGATTACTCGCCGTTGGTCGAGATGGAAATAGATAGCAAGAGAACAAAAGAGCATGTAGATGGTTACCGTGTAAGTGCAAACTCGGGCATTGAGTATCTCCTTGTTGGAAGCATCAACAATTATCGTGTGCGCAATGAGAAGAGTGTGGTTTACGGTGTGCGCCACTGGCGGAATACAGTGACCGTCAGCATGGATATGAAATTATTGCGAGCCAGTACACAGGAGGTTATCGCAAGCAAGACGATGTCTGAAAAACTTACCCGCGATATTCCACAGGGAGTTACGGAAATGGAGGGGTTGAATGATGATTGGGAGGAGCCTTTGCGTATGGCAATTGAATCTGCCGTGCCCAAGTTTATTGCTTCCATTAATGTGGAAGGTTCCACAGGTACGATGACTCCCGCTGCTCCTACGGTGGATTTTGAAGTCAACTCAACCCCGGATGGAGCTGATGTGGAATACAATAATTCTTTTGTGGGGAATACGCCCTGCACGGTGAAAGCCCCGGCGGCGCCCGGAATTCTTCGTGTCTCCCTTGCCGGCTACGAGCCTTGGGAGAAGAGAGTTACCCCATCTGCCGGAATGCGCATATCCCCGAAACTTCAAAAGGTTGAAAAGCCTGTCATTGTGCAACCCCAGCAGCCTGTGCCCGCTCCTGCTCCGGTTCAGCAGTAATGGTCTTTGCCATCATGAAAGGATATCGATTCAGTCAGATACTGATCCTCCTGTTGCTGTTGCTACCCTTCGTAGGGTTGGCTACGGGTTTCTTTCAGGGGAGTAGCAGTCTGAATCTACTGACAGCCCTGCTTCTGGTGCTTCCCTCGGTGCTCCTCATGCTCGTTCCCCTCAATTTATTCAGAGCCGGCACCCCGGGAAGTTGCCGGGCAGGAGGAAGCATTCTTGCGGCGTGGGGGGTCCTGATCGTTGCGTTCATCGTCGCGATCAGGTGTTCATCATCATTCTGGGCAAGGGTGAGCTTGGAAGATCCGACAGGGAGCATGATTTTAGCTCTGAGCGCCGTCTGTTTGCTTGTCGGAATTGTCGTCGCGTTGGTTCGACTGTTGATTGGAGTGTGGCATTATTGCCGCAGTCACCCTCGTTCGAGTCTTATTTCGTCGCTCTTCCCCACGCGGCAGAGTCGCCTCTGCGCATTATTTATTGTGTGGCAGGTCGTGTTATGCTACATGGGGATCCGGTGGGCCTCACAGCTGCCGGATGGCCCATCATCGCCTGATGAAATGGTGATTGTCAAACTCCTTGTAACGCTTGGTGTTTTGTTGCCCCTATCGTTTCCTTCGTTGATTTGGACACTCACTTGCGAGTCTGATACGGCTTGTCAGCATACTGCTACACGGCTTGCGTGGCCCGTGTTTATCGTCAGTTTCAGCATCCTCATTACCAGCTCGCTCTGTTTCATCTTTTCCGGTCCCCAAACTGGGACGGTGCTCATGGCTTTTGGGATGCCTGTACTACAACCTGCTGCCGCACTTATCGTGCATGCCTACATGGTGTGGCGTGAGAATAAGGATGAAAAGAAAGTAAAAATGAATGGGGGATCATAAAATGAGAAGAACCGTAGCGCTATGTGCCGCACTGGCAGTATGGACAGGTCTGTTCTATGTGATTCTGAAAGGGGCACATCCCGGAAAGGATGACGGGACGAGCCCAAAATAGGTACGTACCCAATTTCATACAGCACAAAAATAATCTGAAAAACATCAGGATATGGCAGACAATCCTACAGAAGATCAAGAAAAGAAGGAGCGTGATGAGCGTATTGTTCGTATGTTTGAGCAAGAGGGGTTGACACGAGAGCAAATCGCGGCTTCCCTGGTGAGCGGGGAAATAGATGAACAATCCGCAAAGTTGTTGGTGGATAAAATACTCACTGACAAAAAAGCCTCCTATGCCTGGGGTATATTGTGGGGGGTACTATGGTGCGTCGGAGGAATCGTGGCAACAGCGGCAAGTTATGGTGCGGCGCGTCCGGGAGGGCGATACTCTTTGTTTTGGGGTGCTGTGTTATATGGTATTTTTAAATTGATTGTGTCGATATGGGGATGTGTGAAATATTCGCGGATGTCACAAGGACAGCAGGCTCAGACAATAATTACAACGTCTTCGCCACAAGTGTCATGCGGCATGCCACAGCCTGTTCCGTCCATGCCGCCAGCGTTCGGGATGGCCCCAGTGCAAGGTGTTCCTCCCACGCCCGTTATCCCCTCACAACCGTTGCCGCCCACGCCACAGACAATTGCAGTTCCGCCCTGCACGGATGGGGACTCGACTGTCTCTGTGGGGCGAGATGGATCTAAAGAGCGGTTTTATTACGTCATGGTTCGGGAGAACCGGTTAGGACCATTTGACCACCAGCAGTTAGTGCGATTGCTTACAAGTGGTCAGGTCACTGCCGATACCCTTGTTTGGACGGAAGGTATGGAGCAGTGGCAACCTATTCGACAAGTTCAGCTCGTGTAATCATTTATAAAGCATTTATGCTAATAATTTATCATTAAACATCAACAATACCTCACTATGCCAGACAGTCAGCAACCCTACTATGTAAATACCGGCAATGGACCTGCCGGTCCATACACTTTGGTGGCTATTCATACGATGGTGCGCAGTGGTCAACTACCAGCTAACGTTCAAGTGTGTCCGCCCAATGGTCAGGCTTGGATGTCTTTGCCTGCTATGGAGGAAGACTTTTTTTCGAAAGCAGTGAAATGGGTGAAGGATAAGGCTGTGAATGGTCTTTTTGTGAATTCCGAAATGCTTGAAGTGCGAGTTTCATTCTCGGGTAGGACACGCCGACGCAGTTGTATTATGACCCAACTGTGTATTTTGGGGTTACTGATATTATCAATTTTGGCGATTGTACTCGTGGTCATGTTTGCGGAGGGGGGATATCATGAACTCAGACATACGTTTGGTAGAGGATTGACAGCAATACTAGCCTACACGTTTGGACTTCTTTTATCATTGCCATTTATTGCATTTTCATGCTGGCTGATGCTTGTAAGTCTTGGAACGTTCGTGCGCCGTTTGCATGACATAGGACTCTCTGGGTGGTTCTGTCTTATTGGGTTGGTTTTTCCGGGTATATGGCCGATCATCGTATATTGCATCGATAGCGTGCCTGGCGCTAACCAATGGGGAACGAATCCTAAGGGAATTGAGGGGGATGTGTATCCTAATCCGTACGACGGAACGGGTATGCCGGTAGCTCCTGTGATTCCTGCGCCTCCGTATCCGATCGCTGATCAGGAACGACCAGTGGCGCAAATACCCGTTCCCCCCGTTCCACAGCCATTTGCAGCTCCAGCAAATGCTCCCGTATGTCCACCATCGTCTACTCCTCCACAACAAGTTGGCGGGAGTCAAGCTCTGACAACTGGCTTAGCTCCTTCTGATGGAGCCGGGGTACCGGCGACTCAATCTCCCCTTTCAAATCAGGCTCAACCTTTCACCCCACAACATCAGGTTGTGCCGCCTCCACCTGTTGCGCTACAAGTCGGGGCTCCTCCGCCCTTTCCTGCCTGCCCGCCCTCACCGGCAGTAAGCGCGCCGGGTACGAAAACGATGTATTATGTTTTAATTGCCGGGACTAAACAAGGACCGTTCGAAGCCCAGAACATCGTGCAGATGCTTGCCAGTGGTCAGGTCACCGCTGATACCCCCGTGTGTGTGGAAGGTATGGAGCAATGGCTGCCTATCCGACAAGTTCAGCTCGTGTAATCGTTCATAAAGCATCTGTGCAATAATTTTCATTAAACATCAACAATACCTCATTATGTCAGAGAGTCAGCAACTCTACTATGTGAATACCGGCAATGGACCTGCCGGACCATACACGTTAGACTCCATCCGCATGATGGTTCAAAATGGTCAGTTACCCGTCGACGTTCAGGTATGTCCGCCGGGAGGTCAATCCTGGATGCCACTTGCGAGCCTGCTGAATGAACCGCAGCCGGTTGCTCAGCCAGTTGTCCCCGAAGTGAACCCTCCCGCAGAGAATTCCGATTGTGTACAGCAGGGGAATGGAAATTCTCTCATCGAAAGAGGATTAAAGGTTAGGGATAAGGTTGTTGGAACTGTATCGAAAGTCAATTCAATGGTTGTGGCAACTGCCGACCTGCATAAGTTGGAGGGATTTTCGTGGAAATCCTTTTTCGGTGGAGTATTCCGTAAACATCCCGATGAAGAGGTGTATGAAATTTTCCAATGCGGTACACCGACTTCGACGCCAACCATTGAGCAGATCTCTAACAAGTGGCCGACTCCCTGGCTTTTCTCGCGCTTTCTTTTCTTTGGGATGGCGTTGTTCGGGACCTTTTGGTATCTTGTATTCAAGCAGGGTATGCCGACGTTAGCTCCGTTTTACTGCATTACGGCGGCTCTCTTCTTCCCACTAGCTCTCTATATACTTTTTTATGAATTGAACATCTGGCGTGATATTTCCATGTATAATGCTGTGCGGTGTTTGGTGGTGGGAGGTGTGCTTGCTCTTATCTTTACCGTTTTGAAAGGGAAGAATATAGATGGCGATAAGTGGTATCTTGAGGCGCCGGTGAAGGAGTATTGTAAGTTGCTTTCAGCGCTGTACATTGGATCCATGTTTATCAAGATTCGCATGAATCGTATTCTTCCGGGAATGTTGATGGGGTGCGCTGTGGCTGCCGGTCTGGCTGTTATTGAAGGTGGCGGTGTTATGTTCGTCAGTCTGCTGAACGAAGATTTCGAGAGGATAGCGGCGAATGCGGAGGAGCAGTTTTTGGGGGTGATAGGCGCGTCTTTATACGAATTTTTGGAAGTGGTGTGGTGTATAATTATTGTCGGAGCTTTCTGCAAGGTTCAGGCTTTGAGGGAAAAAGAAGGCGGACAAAGTGCGGATAAGTGGAGCAAATCCACTATGTTCGACCGGCGGTTTATCGTTCTGGCTGCCGTGCCCTTGCTTATGCATTTTGCTATGACATTTTTAAAAGCACATGTAGCTGATAATACCGCATTTTACCTCACGCTATTAGGAGCATCGCTTCTTTTCGCCATCATATCGTGGCTGTTTGTTCTGCGTCTCATCCAGAATGGGATTGACCAAGTACGCGAGGAAAAGGAAGCGCTCCAAAATGCGGAACCTGAGCAAGCTTCGGCGGAGGCTATGCCGGAGGGGGCGTCGTGAGCCAACAGAATGCCAAGAAGCACTGTGCGTGGTGTCTTTCTCTCTGCTGCTTATCGAAAAGAGTGCGGCGGCGGGTCGTATGGAAACCAATCCGGAACACTCACAACGTATACGGGAGCACAGAATGACAGGTAGTGCAACCTATTGGAGTTTATGAAAACCTGCGTTCTAGCTTCACTTCGTGATTTTGTGGAATCGATGCATTCTTTATGGCCGGATGTGCCGACGTGGCTGATCGCCGTCTGCGTGGTTGGGTTGGCGTATCTTTCACTGAAATTATTTAGGTAACGAGCATGGAGACGAACAGTCAGCGACAAGAACTCAGGGGTTGGTGGCAGCGGCGTGTGGAGAGGGTGAAGAATTATTTTTGTCCGCGGCGTATTGTGGATCCAATGCCGGGTCCGCCATGGGAGTTGCTGTTGCCTTTGCCGTTGCTTGCATGTGGACTGGCGGGTGAGGTGTGGCTCATTGTGGCAGTTAGGTGACCCCGCGCTTGATGAAGAGCAAGTTTCACGGCAGCAGGGAGTGAGCGTCTAAACTGAAATCATTTTATGAATTTGGAGGAAAATGTATCGCCCGGGTCACGGACGGTGACGTTGATATTAGCTTGTTTGTTGTTTTGCACGCGTTGAGGCTTTACACGGGGAAAAATCATTACAAGTATTTTGCAGATCCTGACAGGTGGAGGGCTCGTTATCTGCAGGGCAAACGCATTAGGAAATGCGTTTGCCTATGTACGATTTACAACACGCACGACGACCCCAAGCAGCCGCAGGGCGGCTGTTCATTTACGATGGACGAGGTACGATTTGGATTATAGCGCGCGTTGCGCGGAGGGGTGTATGGACAAAGGCGCAGCCTTTGCCCCGACAGGGGCGAACCGGCAGGGTGGAGGCAGACGGGGTCTGCTTATGTGCGACGTACGATTTGAGGAGTTTGCGCGCTGTGCGGCGCGGGACGCTGGTTGTCATGATTTTTGATGCGTATAAACATGGATATCAATCAATAAGGGTATTTCCTCTGTTGATTGACTTCCCTCAAATGCGTTTACCCTGCAGGGTAAGCTCCTCTCCCGGCATGGGAACAGAAATGCGCGTGGATGGCATGGCATGGCCAAGCATCATGGACATCTGATTCCTCGCTTCGGGATCGCCGTGAACCAGCACAATATGGTGTGGGTTAAGGCGTCGGGCGTAGGAGATCAGTGCATCTCGGGAGGCGTGTCCGGAGAAATCAAAGGATTCTACACGGCAGTTGCGGGGGTAGGCTTGTCCGACATTCGGCTGAGGACCGAGGCGTATTTGTTCTCCCGGTTTAGCAGATTTTATCCTGGCTGCCGGGGAATCCGGGTCGCTGTAGCCGACGAACATAATGGCATGGTGGGGCTGCGGGAGAAGCTGGGCGGCAAGGGTGTTGGAAAGGGTGTGTGGACTCATCATTCCGCTGGAGATGAGATAGATGTTGCCGGGAGAAACAGGGGGAAGCTCGCGGTTAGAAAATCCGCAAATTTCAACTTCATCGAAAAGGCGAAGACCCGGGTGCAGGCGCGGCGTGGACTCGGAGAGCCGATCGTAGAGTTGAGTTACCTTTGCCCCTAATCCGCCGAAGAAAATGGGCATGGATGGGATTTTACCCTTTTCTCGCAGGCGTCCCAGTTCGTAGAGAATTTCCTGACTCTTTCCCAAGGCAAATACGGGAATGAGGACGGCCCCACCTGATGTGAGGACCTCGCGGATGCAGCGTCCGAGACGCGCCAATTCCCGCTGTCTCGTATAGCCTTCAATTCGCGGAGTAGCTCCATGTGTGCACTCCATGATCAGTACATCCACCCCTTTTTCCGGAAAGGAAGCGCCGGGGATAAGACTTTGATCGTCGAATTGTACGTCACCGGTATAGAAGATGCGCAGACCGTCTTGCATCTCCAGGAGAACTCCGCAGGAACCGAGGATATGACCGGCATCGTAGAGGGTGGACAGAACTTCGCCGTTCGCCGTAAGGAAAGGCTGTTCGTAAGCTCTCCTTTGCCACTGTTTTTCTGCGCGTTCCAGTTCGCCGTGGGTAAAGAATGGGTACTCTGCTACGCCATCAAACATGCGTTGAGCGCTCATCACATTGACTGAATTGTGCAGCATTGCTCCGCCAATCTCCGCCGTGGCATCGGTCATGTTCACCTCAGCGCCGGGGAAGAGATCTTGCAGCACGGGCAGTACGCCAATGTGATCCAGGTGTGCGTGGGTGATGAAGATGCTCTGGGGGAGGTGGGCGTCGAGCAGCTCAAGCTGAGGTTTGGCTTCGTTGCCTATCTTTTTGGGGTGCATACCGGCATCTAGCACGAGGTGCGTGCTCCCACTGCTGATGAGGTAGCAATTAGCGCCGATTTCTGCGGCACCGGTCAGGTTGGTAAAGGTGGTCATGCTTCTTTTGTATTTGCCACAATAGAGGCTATCGTGTGTGCGGCCTCCGGTTTAGCGAGGGAACGCATCGCTGTCTGCATAGTTTCGAGAGCTGACGAATTGAGCAGGGTGCGATTCAAGAAATTCAGCGTCCGTTCCTGAGTGAGCTCCTCCTGCTGACAAAGCTCGCCTGCGCCGGCTTCTGCAACGATACGGGCGTTGTAGTACTGATGATTATCCACGGCGTAGGGGTAGGGAACCAGCAGACAGGCTTTGCCGAGCACGGAAAGCTCGGTGAGGGTGGATGCTCCACTGCGCGCTACCACTGCATCAGCGGCGGCATATGCTGTTGGCATTTCAGCGCAAAAGCCCATCACCTTCACGTTTCTCACATCGACCGCCAACTCCTCTACGCGCGAGCGGTCAGCTTCTCCCGCGATGATGAGAAATTGTATTTGCGGCGCCGCCTTAGCTGCTTCCACCATCGTGGTATTCAATTGGCGGGCTCCCTGCGAACCTCCTGTGACAAGGAGGAGAGGCTTATCGACCGGCAGAGCGAGCTGCTTGCGCGCTTCTTCCTTTGTAGGAGCCTCGAGTAGTTCTCTCCGCACCGGCGTGCCCACCGTCCGGCACGGGCACCCAGGGAGGCGACTTGCCGCCTCTTTCATTCCCAACAGAACGAGCGTGCAGAAACGCGCCGTGAGACGATTGGCGCGGCCCGGGATGGCATTGGAATCGTGGACATACGTACGGCGGCGCAGGAGGAAGCCTGCCAGCACAGGTGCAAGCGAGGTGAAGCCCCCCATGCCCAATACGGCATCTGCTCTCTCACGCCATACGAGGGAAAGACTGCTGAGCAAAGTGCAGATGAAACGCCAGAGAAAGATGATCATGCGCGGGGACCAGGTGGATGGTTTGGCAATGGCGGGGACAGCGCGAAATTCGAGATCCGGGTACTTGCCAGAGCCGGCGGAGTCCACTTGTTTACGGGAGATGAGCAATAGCGGGCGATGACCGAGAGAGCGCAACTCCTGAGCGATGGCAATGCCGGGGAACAAATGACCGCCGGTGCCACCGCAGGCAATAATGATGCGCCGGGATTTTGTGGAATCAGGCATGAGAGAGGAAGAGTCAGGAGGAAGAATCGCGGGAAATGCCCCTCGGCCAGTAGATATGCTTCACAGATGGCGTATGACGCTGGATGCTTGTGAGCAGGCCAATGGAGAGAATGGTGAAGACGAGGCTGGTGCCACCGTAGCTAATGAAAGGCAGGGGAAGACCGGAATTCGGCAGCAGGGAGGTGACTACGGCCATGTTGAGTACGGCCGGCCAGAAAATTGTGCAGACAAGACCTGTAGCAAGGAGACGTCCGAAGGTATCTTGAGTTTGCAGAGCCAACATGATACCAAGGATGGTAAGAGTCGTGAAGAGCAACAGCACGCTGAGAGTTCCGACAAGCCCCCACTCTTCCCCAATCTCGGCAAAGATGAAATCCGTGTGAGCAAAGGGGAGATTGCCGAATTTTTCGATACCGTCGCCGAGTCCGACGCCGGTGACGCCTCCTCGTGCAAAAGCGAGAATAGAAATCCACTGTTGACGCCCAACGCCCTGACTGAAGGCTTGGGGGTCGAACCAGGCATAGATGCGTTCGAGACGGTTCTCGTTGGCTGTTGCCATATCCAGCATAAGCACCATTCCCACGAGCAAGGCAGTGAAGAGGAGCCAGTGACGGACGCCTGCTACGTACATGACGCAAGCGCCGGAGACGGCGAGCGCTGCGGCAGTTCCCATATCTTTTTCTGCAAGGATAAGAACGAGAGGGATGCCGAAGAGAATGGCTCCGGGAAAGATAAAACCACGCCAGAACGTACCGGGCATCTCACGGTGGGTTGTGTACCAATCCGCCAGGGTGAGCATCATGCAGATCTTGGCGACCTCACTGGGTTGGAAAGTCATGAAACCAAGGTTGAGCCATCGCTTTTCTCCATTGATCTCCATGCCGATATGAGGCACATAGCAGAGGACGAGCAGAATTACACAGATGACCCAGAACACGCACACCCACCGCCGTAGGCGCTGGTAATTCAGGGCGCTTACGGCCAGAGCGCCTACAAGGCCCAAAAAGCCGAAAAGGCATTGCTTGATAAGAAATTGTGCCGGATTATCCCCCTGCGGAACGTAGGCGCTCAGACCTGTACTTGCGACCATCATGATACCCAGCACGAGCAGCACGATGAAGCTCAGCCAGATGCAGAGGATGCTCAGCCGCGGAGACATGGGAGAGGGGGAAGACGCTATATTGTCGGCAGATCAGCGCAGTTTCAGTTGCATCCCGGGCTGAATGAGGTTGGCATTCTTGATGCCGTTGATTCGGAGAATTTCTTTGAGCGGTACTTTCGTTTTATGAGCGATCCCCGAGAGGGTTTCCCCGCGTTGCACGGTGTAGACAGCAGCGCCGGAGGAACGCGATGCGGAAACGGCCGGTGAGGTTGTGGCGGAGGAATTCGCTTGTGGCGTTGGACGCGTGGCAGGTTGCTTTGGCGAGGTGTTGGAGGCGACAGGAACCACGAGAACGCTTCCCTGGATTGGGGCAGCCGCAGGTGCTCCCGGATTTGCTGCCTGTAGTGCTGCGGCGCTTACACCGTACTGCTGAGCAATGCCTTGCCAGGTGTCGCCACGGTCCACGCGATGCCGCACTGCTGCGGCCGTGGAGGCATCAACCACGGTGGGATCATTTTCCACTTCCTCTGCAGCATCATCCGGGGTAGCAGAAGAAGTAATGTGATTCTGTCTCGCGGCATTCGTAGCGCCGGCTTGGGTTGGTGCAGAAGTAGTGGTAGCCAACGGGGCACGAGGAGTGGCTGTTTGTGCCACCGGGAGTGAAGGGAGGGCTGAGGGCTTGGCAGTCACGGCCGTCGCCGGTGGTGGCAACACAGTGGCATTTTGAGAGGAGGACGGCGGTGCAGTTGTACCTGCGTGCGAAGAATGACCGGCGCCTCCTCGCGCAATATGCCCACGTAGCAGGACACCCCCGATGATGATGAGGTGCAACATGAGTAGTCCGCCGATGATTCGGACGATGGTGACGCTGCTGGTGCGATCTTCTACGAGTCCCGTATCACTGGGATAGCGTTTGAAGAGGGAGCGAAGGAAGTGCCGTTTTGGTTTTACCCGGTCAAGGGAGGAGTTGCGGAAGTTATCGTTGTTTCTCATAGTTGTTGGGAGGGTGGTATGGGGTGTTTTGTTAATTGTTGTTTGGTGAGATGGTAAGATTTTTTACGGCATCGCAAAAGCACTGTCCGCGCTCAGCGTAGCTTGTAAATTGATCGAAGGAAGAGGTACCCGGAGAAAAGAGAACTACATCGCCGGTGCGCGTGTGTTCTGCCGCCGCATTCACGGCTTGTGGCACAGTTTCCACACGCAGGGTCGGGAATTCGCCCTTGAAAGTGCGTTCCAACTGCTCTGCGATCTGACCGAAGACTACGCAGAGGCGCACTCTGCCACGCATCAAAGAGAGGAGAGGGGTGTAATCAAGACCTTTATCCTTGCCGCCGATGATCAGGATGACCGGACGCGTCTGTGAGCGGATGGCAGCCTCGGTTGAGTGCAAATTCGTACTCTTGGAATCATTCAGCCAGAGCACGCCTCCTTTCTCTGCCACGAATTCACAGCGGTGGTGCGGCGGTTCGAAATCCAACAGGGATGGCACAATTTGCTCATCGCTTAACCCCACGGCACGGCAGGCGAGGATAGCAGCCATGGCATTTTCTGCATTGTGTGCCTGTTGCAGGGCGGAGCCATTCAAATCTGCCACGACATTGGCAAGTTGCATGATGCAGTTGTCCTCAAAGCGAAGGACGCCACTTCCTTTGAAGGCAGAGAATTCCACCACGCGTGGTTTGATGGCCGGCAGGCGCTCGCCTACGCGAATGATGGCAAGCTGATCCCTTGTCATGTTTTCGAAGATGCGAAGTTTGGCACGGTAATAGTCTTCTACAGTCTTGTAACGATCCATATGGTCGGGAGCGAAATTTAACCACACGGCGACTTCCGGCTTGAAACTCGCAATGGTTTCCAGTTGGAAAGAGGAAATTTCCAGCACCGCAAACTCCGGTT
Organism: uncultured Akkermansia sp.; assembly: GCA_947624205.1. Lineage (GTDB taxonomy): Bacteria > Verrucomicrobiota > Verrucomicrobiia > Verrucomicrobiales > Akkermansiaceae > Akkermansia. The sequence continues at coordinate 27,474 of CANQJI010000003.1, forward strand.
GGGGGTCTGCCTGCGCTACTTCGCTGAAGGGATAACCATAGTTGCCACAGGCTTTGGCGGTTTTCCCGGCAGAGATGAGTATGTGTTCAATGAGGGAGGTTGTAGTGGTCTTTCCGTTGGTGCCGGTGATGGCGATGACGCGCCCGTGGAAATAGCGAAAAGCGAGTTCTACTTCACCGATGATTGGAGCACCGGCGCATGTGAAAGCCAGAGACCACGGTGTATTCGCCTCAATGCCCGGAGAGATCACGACGAGATCCGCTGCAAAATTCCGTGCCTCTTTCTCGCCTGCACCCGGTACGAAATTCAGCGTACTCTCCGGGCAGACGGCATCGGGGTCGGAATCAAAAATGCATACATGAGCGGCTCCATTGGCCGCAGCGAGACGTGCGGCTGCGATCCCACTGCGTCCGCATCCAAGCACCGCCACTTTTTTATGAAGTAAATTCATGAGTGAAGATCAGGGGAAGATAGCGAGAAAGAGAATGAGGGAGAGAGTGAAAAGGAACCAGGAGACGAGCCAAAAACGCACACATACCTGCGTTTCGCTCATGCCTCCCTTTTCAAAGTGGTGGTGGAGCGGCGCCATGCGGAAGAATCGCCGTCCTTCGCCGTAGACACGTCTTGTAATTTTGAACCACATTACCTGAAGCACGACGGATGCCGCCTCTGCCACAAATACTCCGGCCACGATAATGAGAAAGAATTCCATGCCCGAACACACGGCCAGAGTTCCCAATGCGCCGCCAAGTGCCAGTGAACCGGTGTCGCCCATAAATACCTTCGCCGGGTGACAGTTGTACCACAAAAAGCCCGCGCAAACTCCCATGAGCGCCATGGAAAAATAGGAGAGATTTTCGGTCCATAGACATGGATGAGAGCTTATGAGGCCCATGAATAATGCGGCAGGTAGCATGCAGCCGCTTGCCAGACCATCCAGACCATCCGTCAAATTGACGGCATTGGAAGTGGCGATGATGGTGAGAATTGCCAGCGGAATGAAGAGCCACCCTGTATTGATCCAACCGTAGAAAGGCACCATCACGTTGCAGGAAGACGTATCCACCAGGTAAAGGTAGACAGCACAGAACGCAGCGGCGGCGGTTTGCAGGGCTATCTTGAACCACCCATTGACCCCATCGCTATTATGTTTTTTAACTTTCGCGTAATCATCCAGAAAGCCGAGAAAAGCTGTGACGACAGTGACGAGCAGTACGCACTGCACACGTGGATCGTTGAGCGGCAGGAATAGCAGGGAATAGGTAAGCAGTGCGCCGATAAGCAGGACACCCCCCATAGTCGGTGTGCCAACCTTGTTTGCGTGGTCGGGTGCGTGCACATTGCCATGTGCTTCGCGAAGCGGTTGCCCCGCTTTTATCTCCTTCAGCTTACGGATGGTCCATGGTCCGAATGCCAGCACCAGGACGAGCGGGAGCAAGCATGCTGCCGCACACATGACATCCCCGCTTATTTTGAAAATGTAATTTAGCATCGTTCGTCAGTCCTGCTTGAGAAACTCGTTAATTACGCGCTCAATGCCTGCTGAGCGGGAACCTTTGAATAAAATCGCGTCACCTTCCTGCACGATTGTATGCAGTATTTCGGAGGCTTGCCGTGGTGTGTCAGTGCATTTTACGTGCTGAATTCCATAGTTTTGTGCGGCGCCTGCCAGTGCGGAGAGTTCAGCACAGGGCTCACCGCATATCACGATGCCCGCATAGCCTGAATCTGCCGCGCATTTTCCCACTTCCGCGTGCGCAGCAATCCCGGTGTCCCCTAACTCGCCCATCTTACCCAGCACGGCGTAATGTTTTCCCCTGAGGGGCATGCTTGCCACAGTGCGCAAGGCGGCAGTCATGCTTTCCGGATTTGCGTTGTAAGTGTCATCCACGATGAGTATATCTTGCACAAAACGGCAGGAGAGGCGCCCTTTCGTCAGGGCGATTTTGTCGAGTCCTGCGGCAATTTCGGTGAGGGTGCAGCCGAGTTTCCAGCCTGCGGCGGCGGCGAGCAAACTATTATTCACCATGTGCTCTCCCGGAATGGGCAGATGGATGGGAATTTCTCCCAGACCTGCGATGATGAGTTTATAATCGCAGCCTTCTGCGTTGCAGCTCACATCCTCTGCGCGCACGGCGCACGATTCACCACCGACCGGCAGAGCCTGCGCTTTTGTTTGCGAGGAGATATAATCCGCGTAGTCATCCGAAACGGGAAAAATCATGCAACCATCGGTGGGCAGTGCACGCGATAGCGTACATTTCTCACGGGCAATGGCATCCCGTGAACCGAGTAAACCGATGTGGGCAGAGCCGATATGGGTGATGACGCCGATTTGTGGGCGCGTGAGTGCGCAGAGAGGAGCCAATTCCCCGGCGTGGTTCATCCCCATCTCCCACACAGCAGCGCGGCAAGTTTTCTCGGTGCTCAAAATACTCAAAGGCACACCGATGTGGTTGTTCAAATTCCCGCATGTAGCCGTCACTTCCTCAAAATGCTGCTCAAGGATTGAGCGCACCATATCCTTTGTACTCGTTTTGCCGCTGGAGCCTGTGATGCCGACCACGTGCAGGTCCGTAAGTTCCCCACGCCACCATTGAGCCAGCTTTTGGAGAGCGATCAAGGAGTCTGTTACGCGCAGTATGGTGCAGGCCGGGTGGTACGTTCCCTCGATGCGATTCACCACAACAACTGCGGCAGACTGAGAGGCTTCAGATGCAAAGCAATTGGCGTCAAAATTTTCACCTCTAAGCGCAAAGAAGACACAGCCGGGAGTAATACGGCGCGTGTCGGTGCAGATACCGGAGGTGACAGGACGATTCCCGGAGGCCACGAGTACGGCGTTGGTGGCTTGCACGAGTTGCTCTGTGGTAATCTTCGTCATGCACGTTTTTCCGCAGTCTTTGCGGCGATGAGTTCTTTTTCTTTACGCTCGATGTAACGTCGTACGGCTTCGGCATCTGAGAAACGGAATTTCTTAGTGCCGATGATTTGGTAATCTTCATGTCCTTTCCCGGCAATGAGAACGACGTCTCCCGGCCGTGCGCAATCGAGAGCTTTTTCAATTGCTTCAGCCCGTAGAGTGATGCGGTGGCGCATGGATTCCGGAATGCCCGGCATGATTTCATCGATGATGCTCTCCGGATCTTCCGTTCGGGGATTGTCACTCGTCACGATACACAGGTCGGCATATCGCGCAGCGGCTTGTCCCATCAATGGACGTTTCGTGCGGTCACGATCCCCACCACAGCCGAAGACGACAATCAATCGTCCGGAGCGACACAGCTCCCTCATCGTGCGGCATACATTCTCCAGAGCGTCCGGCGTGTGCGCGTAGTCCACAAAGCAGCGAATACGGGTGGATGAACTTACGAGTTCCAGGCGTCCGGGTACTTGCGGAGCACTTGAGAGGGAGTTAATGGCATCGCGCAAATTGATGCCTGCCGAAACAGCGCCTACGAGAGCTGCCAGACTATTGGAGATATTGTACGAGCCGATGAGGGGGATGCGGACGAGATAGGTTTTTTCGCGGTAAGAGAGTTCGTAGCTGCTGCCGGTGGTGGTGAGTGTTTTAGGAGTGAAACGGAAGTGCGCATCCGGCGCGGAGCCGAAAGTACGTACCTTCATCAATGGAGTCAGTTCTTCCGCCAATCGACGCCCGTAGGGGTCATCAATGTTAATGACGGCTGTTCCGAGGTGAGAACCGCTTTCTGCCATGGCGCTGAAGAGTCGTTTCTTCGCCTGGTAGTAGTGTTCCATATCGCCATGGTAGTCCAGATGTTCCGGGGTGAGGTTGGTGAAGATACCGACACGAAATTGCACGCCTGCGGTACGTTCCTGTTCCAGGGCGTGGGAAGAAACCTCCATTGCCACGGCTCGGCAATTATTGCGAGTCATGTCAGCGAGCATTTTTTGCAGCTCGGCGCTGCCCGGTGTGGTGTTGTGAGAGGTGATGCGTCGTGCTCCGTCGTCGTAGAGGATTGTGCCGATGAGACCTGCCTTCTGCCAGGTGCAGCGGAGGATGTGGTGCAGGAGATAGGAAATGGTAGTCTTGCCATTCGTGCCGGTAACTCCGAGCACGATGAGCCTTTGACTCGGGAAACCTTGCCACGCTCCCATGAGGATGCCACAGGCGCGGTGCGTATCAGGAACTTGAACCCAGAGAATGTTCTTTTTCTGGGCGGAGGGTGGGCATGGTTCTTCTGCCACGATGGCGACTGCTCCAGCATGGATTGCCCGTGGAATCAGCTTGTGACCGTCAACACGGCTGCCACGCACGGCGACAAAACAACTCCCCGGGGTAACCTTGCGGTCATCGTCAACTACTTGTCCTATGCTTCGGCGTAGCGATCCTGAAATCGTTGCATCCTGCAAGAGGGAGAAAAGTTGTTTTGCGTTCATCATGGCTTTTTGCGGGGAGGTTGCGGAAATGTCTGCGCTGTGCGATCCTTATTGTTCCGGTAGTGTTCGTAGGCGATAGGGTCAGAGGGTTGCAGGTTCAGCACGCTGATAAAGCGTTCAGCTGCCGCTCTGAAAATAGGCGCTGCAACTGTGCCTCCGCCTGCGCTGCAATTCGTGGGATGAGGCTCGTCAATAACTGTCATCACAACTAACTGAGGATCATTAATCGGCAGTATGCCCACGAAAGATACCGTGTAGAGGTTATCATAATACCCTCCAGTCTCTTTTACTTTTTTTGCCGTGCCCGTTTTGCCGCCGATACGGAAGCCGGGAATTGCAGCAGTCGCGGCCGTGCCGCGTCCAGCCGGTCCGGATGATTCTGTGACGCTTTCCAAGGCGCCGCGGATGGTGCGCGCAGACTCCGGGGACATCACGCGCTGCACTTCCTGTGGCTCACATTCATCGTACACCGAACCGTCTGCAGCGATGATCTTATCAATGAGTCTGGGTTTCATGCGTACTCCATCGTTTGCAATGGTGGCGTAGACCATCGCCATGTGCAGCGGAGAGACGGAGACGGAGTAGCCGTAGGCGATACGGGAATAGTTCACGATATTGGAACCATCTGCCAGCAGACATGCTCCCCCACTGGGCAGGTCAATTCCAACAGGCGCGTTGAGCCCGTAGCGCGAGAGGTATTCGCGATAATTCGGCCACTTCACAGTGAGAGCAACACGTGCAGCGCCGGGATTGCTGGATTTTTTGAGGATTTGTCCCACGGTGAGGGTGCCATAGTCACGAGCGTCGTGGATGGGTTTGCTGCCAAAGCCGACGCTGAACGGCGAACAATTCACCGGGGTATTGATGGTCATGATATGCCGATCAATTGCCGTCGTTGTGCCGATTACCTTGAAGGTGGAGCCGGGTTCATAGCGCGTCTGGCATGCGAAGTTAAAATCTCCCGTGATCGGATTACCCTTCTTATCTTTCACCGTACCGCGCTTGAATGAGCCATCGGGAGTGATGAGGTCCTTTGTGTTCAGGTTGAAAGATGGACGGCTCACCATGGCCAGAATATCGCCGGTCTGGGGATGCACCACAATCATGCACCCTCGCTTGGCGTGATAGTACTGCATGCCGCGGTCGAGCTCCTGCTCGCATATTGCTTGCAGGCGCATGTCGATGGTAAGGCGCAGGTTCAGTCCATCTTTGGGCGCCATATAGCGGTCATCTTCGTTCGGAAGCACCTGACCGCGGGCATTGTGGCGGTATTCACGCATACCATCCACCCCGGCCAAGTAACTCTGGAAGTGTTGCTCCACGCCGCTTACACCACGGTTTTCATGATCCACGTACCCCAACACGTGGCAGAGCATCTCCGGCATCACGTAGGAGCGATGAGGGTTCTGCTGCACCACGATCCCGTGCACATGCGCACGGTTCAACGTTTCTTTGATGCGCTCCGCCTGGTCCAGGCTGAAGCCTTTGGCGAGGATAATGTTGTTGCGGAAGGATTTCCCGGGCTGTCCTGCTTCTTCGGCTCGGCGATTGTATTCCTCGGTTTCAGTTTGGGCGATGCGTTCAATGATTTTCTCCCGTGTCATGCCGCGTCCTTCCTTGCCGTCTTTCCCCTCAGATCGAGTCATGCGGCACAGGTAAGGATAGAGCAACTCCGCGACAAGTTGGTCATGGAGCTTGTAGTAGTCGTCGCACACTTTGGGATCGTATTCCAGCATGCGATTGGTCCTCGGATCTAAGGTGCCTTTCTGACGACGCAAGGCGGCCTTTTGTTCGGGTGTTAGCCGACAGCGCGCGTTATCGAGAAGTTCATTGCGTTTTGCATTGAGGAGTTTGCGGCGGTCAGAAGAGGTTTTCGCCTGTCCCCATGCGGCGGTGTGGCTCACCTGGTTGTACGCCAGACCATCCACAACGGCGGTAAGTTCGCGCAGGTGGTAGCGGTTGGCGATGAGCTCCGCGTTTTGGATATTGTTGGTAAGAATCTCCTCATTTCGATCCATGATGATGCCGCGTTGCGCGGGGATGACCTCTTTTTCGATGAGTTCATCGGCGGCGATGCGTCCGCGATTTCCGGAATCAACTACTTGTAGCTCCACGAGACGATGCGCAACAGCGCACGATACCCCAAGCACCACAGCGCACAGCCAGACGCATCGGTTCGCAAAGGGAATTTTCGTTTTCATGGACGGAAGAGGACGGAGGATATTATCGGGCGGCGGTTGCGTTCATAGTGGCAGAGTCACGCGTGCTGCGGGCTAGCTCGATCTGATCGTGTGTGATATCGCGCAGAGTGGAGCCATCTTGATTCAGACGGTCGAGCATGATCCAGCGGTTAGTCAGAGTATCGGTCTTGGCGTGGTACTGGTTTGTGTTGAGTCGGCAGATGGCGATCTCGCGATTGATTTTTGCCAGCTCTGTGTGCTCTGCAACCTGGTTATTCTTCAGCACGGCGTAGGAGACGCCGGCGCTTGCAGCAATGACGGCGGATACGACCATCCATGCCAGGAGTCCGAAGCTGATGCGTCCCGAATAGCGCGTGTTGACCGGTTCAAGAGTATACATAAGGGGTGATGAGAGGTGAGGGTAATTATATTTTTTCCAGTACGCGTAACTTGGCGCTGCGGGAGCGTGGGTTGTTGGCGAGTTCCTCCGCGCCGGGAGTAATCGGTTTTCGTGTGATGATCCGCGCTGCGTAATCCGGGTTCGGGCGTGGTGCAGGCCATTCCGGGCGATCTAATTCCGGTTTGGAGACATGTTCAAAGAAGCGCTTGACGGCGCGATCTTCGAGGCTGTGGAAAGTGATCACGGCAAACCGTCCGCCACTGCGCAGCAAGGCAAAGCCTCCCTTGAGCAGTTTCTCCAGTTGCGAAAGCTCATCGTTGACCGCGATGCGCAAGGCTTGAAAGCTCCTGGTGGCGGGGTGCTGCTTGCCGCGGCGCGGTAAGATTGAACAGATGATTTTTGCCAGCTGTGTGGTGGTGGTGATGGGGGAAATGGTGCGTTGTTGCACGATACGGCGTGCGATGGCGCGAGCAGCACGTTCCTCGCCGTAAACGTACAAAATCTCGGCAATTTCTTCCTCTGACGCATTGTTCACAATATCTGCTGCGCAGCGCGGTGAATTGGGATTCATGCGCATGTCCAGAGGTCCTTCAGAGAGGAAGGAGAAGCCGCGCTGAGGGGTGTCTACCTGCGGGGAGGAGATACCCAAATCCGCCACGATGCCATCAACGCCATTCACATCTTCGTGGTGCAGCAATTCCTGCACATCGCCGAAACAGCCGGTTATCACGTGCATGCGGTTGCCGTATGCCGACAGCCTGTGATGCGCGGCCGCGCAGGCTGTCGGGTCGCGATCAATTCCCCATACGGTTGCTCCTCTCCGCAGAAGCAGCTCGCTGTGACCTCCTCCGCCCAGCGTGGCATCCAGCATCACCTTGCCTTCCTCAGGCAGCAGGGCATCCGTCGCTTCGTGCCCCAACACCGTGATGTGCCGGAAGGAAGTCGCTGAATTCATCCCCTCAAACGGGGGTATCGGATTACTTTCGACTCGGTGCTTGTCCTGCCATTGGGCTACTTCCTCTGCCGTGCAGGATTGCAGGATGCATTTGGTGTTGCCAAGAAGCTCCGGCGCGGCTGTTTGCCAATCTGCGATATGCTGTTCCACGCCGCGTTCATCCGTCAGTTGCAGTAGCACGTGCACTGCTGCACACCCTAGCGCATACCCCAACACTCCCTTGTCTGCCCGCAGCGCTGAGCGCAGTCCGCTCTCCCGCGTGAGCGCCTCGTCCGCGCGCGCGTGCAAAAAAAGGACTTTCTGTACAAAATTGGCGTTCAAACGGTAAAGTTCCCCTGCAAGCGACTGTGACCGCCTGGCATCTCCGTCCTCAGCAGCTTCGTGCAGCGCCTTACGCAGAGCGGAGTTTTCCTGATCCCAGTGGTGAAATTGATCCGCAGGCACAGCTTCCGTCAGCCACAGCGTGACCGCGTAATTGACCCCGGGATTCGGCGCAAGTTGCGCAACCCAATATTCTGGTGTAAGGGAGGTCATGAGAGGATGTGAAACAGCTGATCAAGCTGCAATTTGCTCATTGCTTCGACCGAGTGGACGATTTCGAAATCCGCTGGTGACCAAATTTCAAAATATGATCCCCTCCCCACAATGGTTGCGCAGTCCGATAACCCCATGCGTTCTCTCTGGGGCTTTGGAATGAGGAGTTTCCCCTGGCTGCTTACCTCGACTTCGAAGCTGCAGCCCGTGATTTTGCCGACGTACTGATCCAGCTCCCCGGGATTTACCCCATGCTCCCGCGCATGCTGTCGAATCGCTTCAATCTTCTCTGCAAAACTCTCTTGCGTATAGCATTTAAGCACCGGACGTCCCTCGCTGTGTGCCTCAATCATCACCAGTACTTCCCCCTGCGCTGATCGCCAACCCGCCGGCACCGCGATCCGACTCTTCGGATCCAGCTTATGCGTCACATTCCCCGTAAAGGGCACTTTTCCGGTGATTGGCATATCTTAGAGTACACTTACCGATACGCATAGTACACTCCAATACACTTCGCTTGTCAACTCTATTCTTAAAAAAACTCGTTTTTCATGTGTAGCATTTCATTTTGCACTGCGCGGGAAAAATCAATCTGCTTGTCAATCGTTGCGGTATGCAGCAAAATTGGGGGTAGTCAGGGAAGCGTGAGAAATGGAGCAAATCATTATACACGTAGATATGGATGCATTCTTCGCCTCTGTAGAGGTTAGGGACAATCCTGCACTGCGCGGGAAGCCTTTGATTATCGGGGCTCTGCCGAGAGAGCGCGGGGTGGTGGCGACATGCAGTTACGAAGCTCGAAAGTACGGTGTGCATTCCGCCATGAATATCAAAGAAGCTTATAGACTCTGCCCCAATGGTATCTATATGCATCCGAGCATAGATAAGTACAGGCGCGTGTCCGCTCAGCTTCGTGAGATATGGAATGCATATTCCTCGGCAACGGAAACCATAGCTCTCGATGAGGCTTATTTGGACGTCACCGAGCAGGCGAGGAGTCCTGAAGGAGCGCGCAGAATTGCTCAGATTATCAAGCAACGCACGCGGGAGGAATTGGGCCTCGCTTGTTCCGTTGGCATTGCCTACTCCAAAACGGCAGCAAAAACGGCGAGTGAGGAGAAGAAGCCCGATGGATATTTTGAGATCCTTACGGCGGAGGATTTTGTGAACTTAATTATCGATCGCGACGTGCGCGTCATCTACACTGTCGGTGAGCGGACGGCGCAGAAATTGTATGCCGCGGGCATTCGAACAGTCCGCGATATCCGAGAGTACAGCGAAACGGTCATTCGCCTCCTGGGGAAGCAGGGACAGTGGATCACGCAGCTTGCGCTCGGTATCGACAAGCGGAAAGTGACGCCCTACCGTCCTCAGGATGCAAAGTCCATCAGTCGGGAGGTTACTTTTCAGGGAGATGTGCACAACTTTGAGCTGCTTAAAGATGTCCTCGTTCTGTTTGCTCTATGTGTGGAGCGTCGGGCGAAGCGGCACGGTCTGCGAGGCAGCGGCGTGACCTTGAAATTGACCTATGCCGATATGAGAGGGATCACCCGCTCTCGGAGTACATTGGTCTGCGATTCCGCCGCTGCAATCTACCGGGAAGCGGTTCTTCTCCTGGGAAAGGTGGAGAGGCGTCCGGTTCGGCTCGTCGGGGTTGGCGTATATAATCTATCCGGCGAAGAGGGACAGCAACTTATCATGGAAAGCCTTTTCCCTGAGAGTAATGGCGGACAAGATGAGGAGATGAAACAGTTGCTTCGTGCGATGCAGAAGCGATACGGCTTGGATTTTGAGGGGCACTTGGAGCAAATATACCGTACGGATACGCTTCACAAAACCGTAGAGTACATGAGGAAACACTCTTGATGAGGGTGTATTGAGCGCAAAGCGATCAAACAGCTGAATTCTCGTGGATTGTTCCCTATCGTGGTGCAAATCCTATGTCGTACGCGCAGACTTAGCAGATGATGCCAATGTCGCGAGGGGCGGTTATATTTCGGTCTCAATGTCTCTGAGATTCGGCGCAGAGCAAACGCATTTGAGGAGAAATCAAGAAACAGAGAAAATGCTCTTATTGATTGATATTACCGTTTATACGTATCATAAATCATGACGACAAGCGGTCATCATGATGGTGGCTCCAGAGCAGCCTCTGCATACGTTAATGGTTCGAAAATCTTTCACAACGTGCACGTTATCAACATTATACATCGCGCATTGACTCTCTGGCTCCACCCTGCGGGGCAGCGCATGCGCGCTATCCATATGCACTCACAGCCGTCGTGCGTGTTGTGCATCGTACATAGGTAAACGCCATTTCCTAATGCATTTGCTCCGTTGGTTCGGCGTTTTTGATTGTGCACAGGGCGCGGGCTGTGGTATAATCCCCGCGACGAGGGGACAATGAAGGCGCCAGGAAAATCGGAGACACGTAGGAGCCCACGTTTGTGCGTGGGTCGTCTCGCTGCACGTCTAGGGCACGGGGTGCTGAGCGGGGGGTTTGTGGTGGTATTACTTCGATTGATAATAGTGGTAGAAATCTGTTTGCTTGGGGTAGGAGTAGTGCGCAGGTTGGAGAATTCTTATGACCGCGCTATGGAGGCAGCGCGCATGGAACTTGCCGCCATTGAATCGCGTGAGTTGGCACAGCAGCGAGCTTCCGGCGACGGCTTTGCCGGTATCAGCGCTGCTCAGAGTCAAGAACTTCCGGATGCTCCGGAACCAGAGCCCGGGGAGGTGCCGGATTTGCGTCCGCGTGATGTGGCGAGTATTGTCTCAGATGAGACGGGGGACATGGATGCAGCGGCGTCTCTGTTGACGAGTGAGGACGAGCCGGCAGCGGCGACTGAGAGTCAGGCTGCCGCAGGTCCCCGGGATGAGAAGGTGGAGCAGTTGATACGACGGGGAGTGGCGGCAATGATCGCAGGAGACATGCGACGCTGTATATTGAGTTTGGAGGAGGCCTCCACGCAGGCGCCCGAGCATCCGGCGCTGCTGTACTACTACGGAGTCGCCTATGATAAATTGCTCAATCCGAGCAAGGCGAGGGATTATTACAGCAAATTGTTCCGCATGCGTGAGGCTGCCGGCAAATATTTTGCCCGTGCAGCCAAACGCCTGACGTATGGCATGGAGCTCCCTTCTGCCATGCGTGGTAAGCTTGCTTTCGGTCCCCAGCGTGTGCAAAAAACAGAGGATATGGAGCAGGGAGAACGCGTGCAGATCCTTCTGCCTGTCCTGCTGGCGGACGGGGAGGAGGTGCGTCCTGACGATATTTACATAGCCATCCAGTTTTTTGTCCTTCTCAATGGACAAAAGGTTGATTTTGCTCCGCAGGAGCCTAAGCTATCATGGGTGAACGGACAGCCGAACTGGGCGGATGGAGAAGAAAACCTGGAAGTGCAATACACGCTCCCTCCCCGGGATGAGATGGATGAGCAACGTTTGGGAGATGTCAGGTACTACGGATTTACGGCCAAACTATATTACAAGGGAGAGCCGATGGATTGTGTCAGCATGCCGTCTTCTCTGATTCTTCACGAGCAACTGCTCAATAGCCGACGGGGTTCCTCGGCGCCGGGCGGATTGCTTCCCGACGATGGTTTGTCGGCTCCCGGCTATGAGGAGGCAGTGCCTTACTCTGACGTGTACCCTGATTCAACTGCTCCTTGATGGTATTTACTGCTTAATGATTGATTCTATGACACCTATCTTTCCGGAACTCCCCTCCAAATTGGGGCTATACACGGTGACTGAGAAACTCAGTACGCGGCAGTATTCGGAGCTTTACAACGCATATCAAAGCTATGTAGATCGCGGCGTGGTGCTGGAGGCGTTGCGTCCGGGGAGTCAGGAGACTGTAGAACGCTATTTTTGTGCCACTGCGCAGGCGAGAGCGGCGGTGAATTTGCCGCGGGTGAGTCCTGTGCTGGAGTCTGCCCAAAGCGGTTCCATCGTATATCTTGTCCAGGAGCAGCCCGCTGGCGTTCCCCTCTCTCGTCTCGTGTTGGAACAACGAACCACGGTAAAAATGGGACTGCGTCTTGTGGAAGCGCTTGCTGAATTGTACGAAGCCGGTCGTGAACAGAACGTGGCTGTAGCTCCCCTTACGGCGGATGCGATTTACATGGATGGGGAGCAAATTAACTTTCTTTCCACGGTCTCTCCGGGGTCATATTCTTTGGCCCTCCAGACGACACAGATGCATGCGTTGGCTGATCTCTTGGAGCAGATCATCCCTCCCGTCTTGCTCAAAAAGAGTAGCCTCCTCTCCGTTACCAACTGGCTGCGACAAGGGTACAATGGACATTCTTTGGAGTGGAGTTCTCTCAAATCGGCGCTTCGCACCCTGCGCGCTCGTCAGCATTCCACGAATAAATCATCCGAAAACGAGAACGAACGTCCAAGCATTCGCACAGTTTTGAGACGCCGGATACGTGGGCTACGGAAATCCGTTGTGATGGTGGTTACTTGTGTGCTCCTTGTTTTTTTCGTGGGAGTTATTGGATCTCGGTTAATACCTGAGGATGCATTTTCTTCGGCAGATCCCGCGGTCGTTGGGGATCGTGTCTATGCCGAAGATGGCCAGCAAGTATACGCCATACGCCGGTCGCCGGTAACCATTGCGGAATATTCGCGCTTCCTTGAAAATTGGGAGAAGATGAGCCCGGAGGAACGCAAAAAATTGTCAGACGGGTTGGTCGAGAATGCCACGGAGTTTTCGCCGCGCCTGCCGCTCAATTGGGAAAACCAACTGCGCCTCGCCCGGGAAGGGGATGGCATGACGGCTGATTCTCCCGTGATGGGTGTCGGATATCGCGAGGCGATGCTGTACGCGCGCTGCGCAGGAGAAATGCTTGCCACGGCGGATCAGGTGTTTACCGCGCGCGAGCATTCTCCCGGTGCGAAAGAAGTGGAGGAATGGACCTCCTCATTCTCCATCCCTCAGATGCCTTACGATGGTTGTATCATCGTTTGCCCGGCACGGGGTGAGTCCGTAATTTACGCTTCAAGTGACGAAGAACAAGTCCCTCAGCGTGGTTTCAGAATCACTGCGGTGGGCAATGCCTCATAAACAATACGTTTCAATACTTATGAACCGAATCATCCGAAGAACGATTAGTCAACTGCTGCTCATGTTGGGGTTGTGGTGTGTCGTGCCGGCGTACGCACAACTCGAGGTGCGGCTTGAACCAGCTCGTCGCGATTTTGTGGCGGGAGAAAATGTGAAGTTGGTGCTTACGATCATCAATCACACGGATTCCTCCATCGCGTTGACGAATACGCCGGGACGCTGCTGGTTGCACGTGGAGATCAACCGCCAGGGGGACAATAACACTGTGGCTCCCAGCGCCGTGCCTCGTTATCCGAATCAGACAATTGCCCCGGGGTCGCGCCGGGCGTGTCGTCTGGAGTTGAAGGATTATTTTAACCTCGACCGCGAGGGGGGCTACCGCGTGCGCGTCGCCTTGCGCATGCCGGATATGCAGACTGTTTATTCGTCCAATGTAGCTGTTTTCAATATCACTTCCGGTGGTGAAGTGAGCAGCTTCCGGATTCAGGCTCGTGGACAACGCCTCAAGGTAAGTGTTCGCAACATCATGGTGAATGAGAAGAATATGCTTTTCGGACAGGTCCGCAATGCCGATTCGAACAAGGTGATCGGCGCTTGTCCCATGGCGCAGTACCTGAGCTTCATGCAGCCGATTATCAAATTAGATCGCGCTCAGAATCTCCATTTGCTTTGCCAGAGTTCGCCCAAATACTACACCTATGCTGTGATGAATACTCAGGGTGACAGGCGCGAGTGCAAGATTCTTGTGCCGAGTGGAGGTCCTGTCGATATGGTCAGCGACGGCGGAGGTATTCGCTGTATCGGTCTCGTCCCTTACTCGAAGCCAAAGGGTGAGAAGTCACATTACCATAGCGCTACGGAGCGTCCGTGAATCCTGCCATGACACAGCTGACAATAGCATTAGTCGGTCGCCCCAACGTGGGAAAATCTGCACTCTTCAACTGCCTGGTCGGTCGTAAGATCGCCATTGTGCATGATCAACCGGGGGTGACGCGTGATCGCCTCTGCGCGCCGTTTGCGCGGGGCGAGTATGAAGCATTGGTGGTGGACACCGGAGGAATCGGGGCTGCGGCGGATGAAAACTTCGCGGCAGCGGTGGAGCATGAGGCAGATATCGCAATGGAGGCAGCTGATATCGTGTTGTTTGTGTGCGATTGTCGAGAATCGCTCACACAGGCGGATCGCAACATCGCGGTGAGGCTGCACCGTAGTCGAATTCCTGTCCTCCTCGTGCTCAATAAGGCGGACACAGAAAAGCAGGAGCTCTCCTTCGGCGAGTTTGCCGAGCTTGGAATGGAGGATTTTCTCTTCACTTCGGCAGCTCATGGACGCGGGTTAGATGCACTCGCCGAGCGGTTAGATGCGATGCTTAAGTCGATGGGAGCTGCTGTCCGTAAGGACTCCGTTTCTGAGGAAGAGCCGGCTTCTTCTGCGGTGCGGACAGATATTCGGCTTGCTGTTGTGGGGCGTCCTAATGCCGGAAAATCCTCGCTCATCAATGCCATACTGGAGGATCGCCGTACAATCGTGTCAGAAGTAGCAGGAACCACCCGCGATGCCGTGGATGTCCCCTACCGCCGGGGAGAGCAGGATTATGTCCTTATCGATACGGCAGGGATGCGGCCACGGTCGCGACGTGACAGTTCGGTTGAGGTGTTTTCTGCCATGCGCAGTGAGCGTGCGATACGCCGGGCGGATGTCTGCTTGTTGGTAGTAGATGCGGCAGCAGGGATCACGCATCAGGATCGCCGTATTGCTTCGACTATTGCAGAGGAGAAGAAACCCTGCATCGTCGTGATGAATAAGTACGATTTGTTCTGTCCCGGTGCATCGGACAAAGCGCGCAAGGAGGAACTGAAGATACTTGTGCATGAGCAGCTTTTCTTCCTTGATGATGTTCCTTTTGTTGCCGTCTGCGCCAGGGAATCCAGGGGAACAGGTGCTATTTTCACCGCTCTCGAACGCCTGCGGAAGAAAAGTTCTAATTTCCCCGGAACAGGTGAATTAAATCGCCTATTGCAGCGAGCCATGCTCACCAATCCCCCGCCGACAGGGCGCTCTGCCGGCAGCACGTTGAAACTGTACTACGCCACCGTGGCGTTGAATGAGAAATACAGCGTGATCCCGGTGCCTACGTACGTTTTGTTTGTGAACGATAAACGTTTGTTGAGTGACAGTTATGCCCAATATCTGAGGAATACAATCAGTGCCCGCGTGGGTGCGGCGGGTATTCCCACAGTGCTTTCTGTCCGTTCCCGTGTGCGCCGCTCCTGAGTTTTTTGTGCAGTCCGGTTTTCATGTCCACGGATTTACAAGCCTGCGCCCCCATCTTGGAAGTAAGCAGCCTCCGGTATTTTTATCCGGTGCAGCATGGTGTGCTCGCGAAGAGTCGCGGCATGGTGAGAGCGGTAGATGGCGTTTCTTTTTCCATTTCTCCGGGGGAGACATTGGGTCTCGTGGGGGAGAGTGGCTGCGGCAAGAGTACGGTGGCGCGTTGTCTCGTTCGTCTGCTGGAGCCTGCTTCCGGCAGGATATCTTTGCTCGGCAGAGATATCACTCACTTGCCGCAGTGGCGTTTGCGCGACGTGCGCCGCGAGGTGCAGCTTGTTTTTCAAGATCCCGCTGCGGCGCTTAATCCGCGCATGACGGTGCGGCGGCTCATCGCAGAGCCCATGGTGGTGCAAGGCAGGGCGAGTCGTCGGGAGAGGATCGCGCGCGTGGATGAGTTGCTTGATCAGGTGGGTTTGCCGCGCAGTGTGGCAGAGCATTTTGCACACGAACTTTCCGGAGGTCAGAGGCAGCGCGTCTGTATCGCGCGTGCCCTGGCACGCTGTCCCAAGTTGTTGGTGTTGGATGAGCCGGTGAGCGCTCTGGACGTTTCTGTTCAGTCACAAGTACTGAATCTTTTGCTCGATTTGCAGCGAGAGTTGCAGCTCGCTTACCTTTTCATCTCGCATGATCTCTCCGTCGTGCGCCACATGAGCGATCGCGTAGCAGTGATGTACCTTGGAAAGATTGTGGAGATGGCTGATGCCGACCGCTTGTACAGTCGTCCTCTTCATGGCTATACAAAGGCGCTTCTTGCTGCGGTTCCTCGGATGGATGTCCCTGTCGATCAGGTGCCTCGCCCTCTGCCGGGAGATGTGCCGGATCCGCTCGATGTGCATCCCGGGAGTGCTTTCGGGCGTCGTATCCATCACCCTTTCCTCGAGGCAACATATGGCATGAATCTTACGCCGCGCGAGATTGATCCGGGACATTGGGTTGCCCCGGATCCCTGTGCTCTCTCTCAGGAGGATCTTTCGCGCCTTGGTATCGATATTTACAGCTGATATGTTGAGATTCCTTACAGCGATGCAACGCGGGCGACGGTCGAAAAATGAAACGGTGGAAATGTCGTTTATCGAGCATTTGGAGGAGCTGAGACGCACCCTTATCCGCATGGCACTTTGCGCATTGGCCGGGATGCTGTTCTGTTTCGGTTTCGCGCCTGCTCTTATGCAGCTGATCAGGCGTCCGGTGGACACGGTGCTTGCGCAGCATGCCGCTTCATTTCTGCCGGATGGTGTAAGCCCGGAGGAATGGAGGAGCGCGGGTTTTTTTCTTGGGGGGAAGGCCGCATTGCCTCCCGGAACTCAGGCTGAATTGGAGCAGGCGGCAGGTCCCCGTGTGGTGGAGTTGGCCCAGGCGCGCGCGTTGTTGATCGCCCTTCAGGCGATGCCGGAGGCGACTCGCGAGGATGCGATATCTCACAGCGGATGCTCCGGTGCCGTGCAGTCTCTCACGCGCGCCCTGGCTGCTGCCGGGGCAGGGGAGCAGGCTGCAATCATCGGTGTTGAGCGGACGCGTCTCATGGGGGCGTTTCAGCCCGGGGAGGCGTTTATGCTTTCCGTGCAGCTGGCATTTTTCGGCGGGGTTGTTTTGGTGAGCCCCCTGCTGCTGTACTTCCTGCTGCAGTTCATCATGCCGGGGCTTTTGCAGCACGAGCGGCGTCTTCTGCGCCGCTGTCTCGTCTGGGGTGTCGGACTCTTTCTGCTGGGATGCTCTTTTGCGTATTTTGCTGTGTTGCCGAGAGTGCTCGGCTTTTTCTATGATTATTCGGCTCAATTGGGCATCTCGAATGACTGGCGCATCAGTTATTACCTGTCGTTTTCGGTGAAGTTGATCTTGGTGTTTGGGCTTATTTTTGAATTGCCGGTTGTACTCTGGCCGCTCATGAAATTGGGAATTTTGACACGCTCCCGCATGCGCCGCCTTCGCTCTTATATGCTGGTGGGGAGCTTTGGCACAGCGCTTCTCCTGGCCCCGGCTCCGGATCCCGGCACGATGCTGCTCATGGCTTTGCCGCTCTATTTGCTCTACGAACTTTGCATTCTGCTCGCACCGCGGGAACGGGTAGCTGATCAGCCCACCTCCGTGGGGGAGTAGCGATGCACGCTTTATCGTCGCCGATTCTGCCAGGGCAAACGCATTTGAGGAGAAGTTAATCAACAGAGGAATGCCCTTATTGACTGATATTATCGTTTATACGCATCAAAAATCATGACGACAAGCGGTCACCATGATGATGGCTCTAAAGGGATATCAGCATACATTAATGATCCGAA
Organism: uncultured Akkermansia sp.; assembly: GCA_947624205.1. Classification (GTDB taxonomy): domain Bacteria; phylum Verrucomicrobiota; class Verrucomicrobiia; order Verrucomicrobiales; family Akkermansiaceae; genus Akkermansia. Next base: position 45,625 of record CANQJI010000003.1, read on the forward strand.
AAAAGTCTGCGCAATGCGCACATTATTAATAAATCGTACATAGGCAAACGCATTTCCTAATGCGTTTGCCCTGCCGGTTCTGCATGTCGCGCCGCGATATAGAATACCAAGGAAGGACTAATGAGCCCCGGCGGCGCGCAGGAGCTCGATGACATCGGCGTGCTTGTGCTCCGTGGCGACTTGTAGGGCGGTCTTGCCTTCGACTACGGCATTTACGTCCGCCCCGGCTTTCAGCAGAATACGGATGATTCCCGCAGATCCCCCTTCAGCTGCGGATATCAGAGGAGTCCCCCACCATGATTCGGCATTTACGTTTGCTCCGGCAGCAAGCAGAAATTTGACCAGATTTGTTTGTCTTGATTCAGCCGCCGCCATGAGCAGTGTGAAACCCTCTCCTCCTCGGGAGCGATTATTGATGTCCAGTCCCTTATCCAGTAGGAGTCTCACGATTCTTTCTTTCATGCATTTATTTCGAATGCCTTGAGCTAAATTATTGTAAACGTAGAAGCCATTGGGATCTGCGCCCAACTCCAGCATGCGGTTGATGATTTCTATATTCCATCCCTTCTTGATTGCGCTTGAGAGGGCCTCTCCTTTTGCATTCACTCCTGCCGCCAGGAGCAATTTCACAATGGGCAAATGCCCACGATAGGCAGCAATTTCCAACGCTGTTTTCTCGCGCTGGGATACGCCACGAACCCACCGTGGGCGTATATTAACCCCCGCTCCCTGTTCTATTAAAAACTTCACGATGTTCGTGTGTCCGAAACACGCCGCATGCCACAGAGCATCGCTTAATTCCTTTTTGGTGGGTTTTTCTGTGACTGAGGCGAGGATGAACTTGATCATGTGTAGATTTCCTCCCGCAGCGGCGGCTTCAAGAATTGTGAAGAGCGGTCCCGAGTCGTTCATGTCTGCTCCTGCGGCAAGAATCATCCTGAAGGAGGGCATGTTCCCGCTCCAGGCCGCTTTTGTGAGGGGTGCAGAATGTCCCTTAGGAGCGCTCAGATTTGCGCCCGAATCCAGCAGCACACGTATGATCTTCACGTTCTTTTGGCTTGCGGCCTTGCACAACGCTGTGCCGCTGGACGTCACAGTGTTCACATCCGCTCCGGCATCCAAAAGCGCCCGCACGATGTCCATGCGATCTCCATCCACGGCTCGCATCAGCGGAGTCTTGTTCCCTCCGGCATTCACATCTGCGCCGGCTTTCAGCAAAAACTTGATCATGGGTAGCTTCCCATTCTCAATTGCCGTTTCGAGCGGCGACTGGTCATTTCTCATGCAATTCACATCCGCCCCGTATTTCAGCAGAAGTTTCACCAGGGGGATACTTCCTGATGCAGCTGCCGCATGAAGGGGCGTTTCGCAGTTTTCGCTTTCCTGCTTATAATTCGGATCAGCTCCCGTCTCCAACAGTTTCTTCACCGTCTCAATGCTGTTTTCCCCTTCTTGGGCAGCGCAGAGCAGCTCCGTGAAGACTCTTTTTTCCTCGCTTTCTGTTTTTCTTTGCTTTTTCATTAGTAATTTAGTCAAGTTCGTGTTCTATCAACGGTGCCAGGAGATCACGCAGGGAATCATGAGAAAGAAGGGACTGCATCAGTTCCTGAAGAATAAGGGAACGCTCAACGTTGTTCTCCCGTTCACTTCGGCATCCACGTCTGCTCCCCATATCCACTTGCATATGGGCATCTACTATGGCTTCCAGCAGTAGCTTGACCACCTCTGCGTTCCTTGATTGTGCCGCCTCGATGAGAGCTCTGACATATTCCCTGATTTTTGTCTGCGCATTGACATCTGCTCCGGCTTCCAGTAACAGCTTGACCACCTCTGCGTTTTCTGACAACGCCGCTGCGATGAGGGCTGTGCCATATTTCCCGGATTTCGCCTGCGCATTGACATCTGCTCCGGCTTCCAGCAACAGTTTGACCACCCCTGCGTTTTTTAATCGTGCCGCCGCGATGAGAGCCGTGCCATAGTCGCCAAATTGTACTTGCGCGTTGACATCTGCTCCTGCGTCCAGCAGCAACTTGATCGTTTTTTTTCTTTTTGATTCCACCGCTGCGATGAGGGCTGTGCCATATTCTCCCGATCCCGCCTGCGTGTTAACATCCGCTCCGGCTTCCAGCAGCAGCTTGATTGCCTCTGCATTTCTTGCCCGCGTTGCTGCGATGAGGGCCGTACCATATTTCCCGTTCTCTGCTTGCGCGTTGACATCTGCTCCGATCTTCAGCAGTAGCTTGATCACATTCGTGCTTCCCTTGTGAGCCATCTCAATAAGCATTGTCCCATAATCTCCGGACTTTATCTGCGCATTGACGTCTGCTCCCGCAGCTAACAAAAGCTCAATCACTCCCAATTTTCCCGATAATGCTGCTACGGTGAGGGCTGTTCTACAATTTCTCTCCTCTTCTTCCCGCATGCCGATACCGATCATCCCCCCTAGCGCTATCTCAGATCTCACCACATCCACCTGTGCATTGACGTCCGCACCGGCTTCCAGCAACAGCTTGATCGCCTCTGCATTTCCCGATTCTGTCGCCGCAATGAGAGGTGTTCTTTCCATCTCTTCATCTGTGAGGAAGTCTGAGATATAATCTCCGAATTTTACCCGCGCATTAACATCCGCACCGGCTTCCAGCAACAGTTGGATCATCTCTACATTTCCCGACTGCGCCGCTGCGACGAGGGCTGCGCCATATTTTCCTGATTCCGCCTGCTCGTTGATATTCGCACCGACTTCCAGTAACAGTCTGACCGCTTCCCCGTTTCTTGACCGTGCCGCTGCGATGAGGGCTGTGCCATATTTTCCTGATTCCGCCTGCTCGTTGATATTCGCACCGGCTTCCAGTAACAGTTTGACCGCTTCCCTGTTTCCTGACCGTGCCGCTGCGATGAGGGCTGTGCCATATTTTCCTGATTCCGCCTGCTCGTTGATATTCGCTCCGGCTTTCAGCAACTGCTTGACCATCTCTATGTTTCCTGACTCCACCGCCGTGATAAGAGCTGTGCTGTGAAGTTCAGGTTCCACTCGTGCATTGATATTCGCACCGGCTTCCAGCAGCAGCTTGATCGCTTCCGCGTTTCTGGATTCCACCGCCGCGATAAGGGCCGTGCCGTGAGATTCATATTCCCCTCCGGATTCCACTCGTGCATTGGCATTCGCGCCGGCTTCCAGCAGCAGCTTGATCGCCTCCGCGTTTCTGGATTCCACCGCTGCGATAAGGGCCGTGCCGTGAAGTTCGGCTTCTACTTTCATATTGACATTTGCGCCGGCGGCCAACAATAGTTTGATTGCCTCCGAGTTTCCCGACTGACTCGCTGCGATGAGGGCCGTGCCGTGATATCCATACCTTGACTTCATATTGACGTTCGCCTTGGCTTCTAGCAGCAGCCGGATTGCCTCTGAACTTCCCGATTGGCTCGCTGCGATGAGAGCTGTGCCATAATCGCCAAATTGTACTTGCGCGTTGACATCTGCTCCTGCGTCCAGCAGCAGCTTGATCGCCTCCGCGTTTCTGGATTCCACCGCCGCGATAAGGGCCGTGCCGTGAAGTTCGGCTTCTACTTTCATATTGACATTTGCGCCGGCGGCCAACAATAGTTTGATTGCCTCCGAGTTTCCCGATTGGCTCGCTGCGATGAGGGCCGTGCCATATTTCCCGGATTTCGCCTGCGCATTGACATTTGCTCCTGCGTCCAGCAGCAGCTTGATCGTTTTCTTGCATTCTGATTCCACCGCTGCGATGAGGGCTGTGCCATATTCTCCCGATTCCGCCTGCGTATTGACATCCGCTCCTGCTTTCAGCAGCAGTTTGATTGCCTCTGCCTTTCTTGCCCGCGTTGCTGCGATGAGAGCCGTGCCATAATCGCCAAATTGTACTTGCGCGTTGACATCTGCTCCTGCGTCCAGCAGCAGCTTGATCGTTTTCTTGCATTCTGATTCCACCGCTGCAATGAGGGCTGTGCCATATTCTCCCGATTCCGCCTGCGTATTGACATCCGCTCCTGCTTTCAGCAGCAGTTTGATTGCCTCTGCCTTTCTTGCCCGCGTTGCTGCGATGAGGGCTGTACCATATTTCCCGTTCTCTGCTTGCGCGTTGACATCTGCTCCGACCTTCAGCAGTAGCTTGATCACATTCGTGCTTCCCTTGTGAGCCATCTCAATAAGCATTGTCCCATAATCTCCGGACTTTATCTGCGCATTGACGTCTGCTCCCGCAGCTAACAAAAGCTCAATCACTCCCAATTTTCCCGATAATGCTGCTACGGTGAGGGCTGTTCTACAATTTCTCTCCTCTTCTTCCCGCTCGCCGATACAGATCATTCCCCCTAGCGCTATCTCAGATCTCACCACATCCACCTGCGCATTGACATCCGCACCGGCTTCCAGCAACAGCTTGATTGATTCCTCATTTCCGGATTCCACCGCCGTGATGAGGGCCGTGCCGTGAAGTTCAGATTCTACTTGTGCATTAACATCCGCACCGGCCTCCAACAACAGCTTGATCGCCTCTGCATTTCCCGATTCTGTCGCCGCAATGAGAGGTGTTCTTCCCATCTCATTTGTGATGAAGTCTGAGATATAATTTCCGAATTTTGCCCGTGCATTAACATCCGCACCGGCTTCCAGCAACAGTTTGATCACCTCTGCGTTCCCCGATTCTGCTGCCGTGATAAGGGCCGTGCCGTGAAGTTCAGATTCTACTCGTGCATTGACATCCGCACCGGCTTCCAGTAGCAGCATGATCGCCTCTGTGTTTCCTGACTGCGCTGCTGCGATGAGGGCCGTGCCATGGTATTCGGACCATGTCTGGACGTTGACATCCGCACCGGCCTCCAGCAACAGCTTGATCATTTCTGTGTTTCCTGACTCCACCGCCGTGATAAGGGCCGTGCCGTGAAGTCCAGGTTCCACTCGTGCATTGATATTCGCGCCGGCTTCCAGCAGCAGCTTGATCGCCTCCGCGTTTCCGGATTCCACCGCCGTGATAAGGGCCGTGCCGTGAGATTCATATTCCCCTCCGGATTCCACTCGTGCATTGGCATTCGCACCGGCTTCCAGCAGCAGCTTGATCGCCTCCGCGTTTCCGGATTCCACCGCCGCGATAAGGGCCGTGCCGTGAAGTTCAGCTTCTACTTTCATATTGACATTTGCTCCGGCTTCCAGCAGCAGCTTGATTGCCTCTGGGTTTCCCGATTGACTCGCTGCGATGAGGGCCGTGCCATAATCTTTGGCGTTTGCCTTCGCATTGACGTCTGCGCCGGCTTCCAGCAGCAGCTTGATTGCCTCTGAGCTTCCCGACTGACTCGCTGCGATGAGGGCCGTGCCGTGATATCCATACCTTGACTTCATATTGACGTCCGCCTTGGCTTCTAGCAGCAGTTTGATTGCCTCTGAGCTTCCCGACTGACTCGCTGCGATGAGGGCCGTGCCATAATTCCCGGACTTTGCCTTCACATTGACAGCCGCCCTGGCTCTCAGCAACAGTTTGACCGCTTCCCCGTTTCCTGACCGTGCCGCTGCGATAAGAGCTGTGCCATAATCTCCCGATTTTGTCTTCATATTCACATCCGCCTTCGCTTCCAGCAACAGTTGGATCATCTCTACGTTTCCCGACTGCGCCGCTGCGATGAGGGCTGTGCCATAACTCCCGAATTTTGCCTGAGCATCGACATCTGCTCCGGCTTTCAAAAGGAGTTTAACGATTTGTGAGTTTCCAAGCGCTGCCGCAATGAGGGCTGTGCCGTGAACATCTGATTCAACCTGAGCATCGACATCTGCTCCGGCTTCCAGCAGTAGTTTGATCGTCTCCTCGCTTCCGGATAACACGGCTGCAATGAGCGGGGTCGCGTAATTATCCGTTCTGTTCACATCCGCGCCGGCTTCCAGTAAAAGCTGTACGGTATCGGCTCGCCCTGCTTGCGCGGCGATAAAGAGAGGAGTGCTATCGCATTTTTTTAAAATGCCTGCGGCAATCAGCTTCCTAATTTGTTCCGGCATGTTGTTCTTGACTCCAATGGCTTCGTGAGGTTCCTTTCGGTGTTTCATATTAAGTGATATTTTCTAGGTTAATTTTGTGGTACTGTTTGTTTGGTAAATAGATGAGGTGGATTCTTCGCTGCGGCATAAACGCGCGGATTCGTCCATCGCCTTACCGGATTGCGGGATGAGAATCAAATTTATCCTTAGTCCTCCTTCCACCACCGAAATTTTCTCGGCTTATCGATGGCTCCGGCGCGACGCAGGAAGTGCGCGAGGGCGAGATCCCCCCGTGACCGAGCAACCATGAGCGCCGTTTCCCCGTCCGCTTCGGCATTCACATCGGCGCCGGCTTCCAGCAGGAGATTGATCACCTCCGGTCCGCCGGCTTCCTCTTTGCGTTTCACGGCGCTGACGAGCGGAGCCCGGCACTTGGTAGTAGCGTGTACATCCGCCCCGGCGTCGAGAAGCATGCGCACGATTTCGATGTTCCCCTTCTCTACGGCGGCGATGAGAGCAGTAGTATAGAACTCGGTCTTCGCGTTCACATCGGCGCCCGCATCCAGCAGAAGCCGAACGATGTCTTTATTGCAGCCCTCTGCTGCGGCGATAAGCGGCGTGTATCCCTCTGCCGCTTTGTTGACGTCTGCCCCGGCTTCCAGCAAAATACGCGCGATCGGAACGAATTGTTCATGCGCATACAGGGCTCCGGCGATGAGCGGGGTGCCGCATTCCGTCTCGGCGTTGACATCCGCCCCATGGTCGAGGAGGAAACGAACGCTCTCCACGCAGCCATCCTTTGCTGCCGATACGAGCGGCGTGTGCGTGTATGCGTCCGGCGCCCCGTTGACATCCGCTCCTCTGTCGATGAGGTGTTGCATGAGTTCCATATTCCCGATACGTGCGGCAAGACCTAGAGGGGTATCTTTTTCGTGCGCGGCAAGGTTAATCTCTGCCCCGGCGTCCAACAACAGGTCGATGATGTCCCATCGCTCGGTTTTGATGGCCAAGGATAGTGGGATCTCTTCGTAAGAAGCCTTTCTGCGAACCCGCCACCACATCCGGGGACAATCGACCTCTGCCCCGGCTTTCAGTAACTGCCGGATGATGTCGATATTCCCTGCATAGACAGCGGAGCACAGCGCGCCCTCGAGATCCAGGCGTTTCTCGTCCGCCTCGGCAGCCCTTATGAGCGTCTGCACAACATCTGTATGCCCCCACAATGCCGCGACACTCAGGGCCGTGCACGGACCGCTGTCGTACTCATCGTACCGTCCATCGTCCACAAAGTCCACCACATCAGCTCCGACATCCAGCAGAAGCTGCACGATGTCAGCACGCCCTGCCTGCGCGGCGGTATAGAGGGGGGATCGACAGAAAGACTTCTCCTCTTTATCCGTCAATTTTCTCAGAACGTCTACGTCTATCAGCTGCCTGATTTGCTCCGGTGTACTGTTCTTGTCCCAAATGGCTTTGTATAGCCTTCTGCGGAGTTCTTCTGTGTTTTTCTTTTTCATGGTAAGAAATAGTTGTCTGATTTATCTTGTCGTGTGAGAGGCGAGGAAAGGGGGATAATGTATTTTTCGATTGGGAGGAGCGTACTGATTTCGTCCATCATCCCACTTGGTGCGTGATGAGGACCAGCATTACTACTCCTAGTCCTCAGAGGAAACGCATTTGAGAGAAGTTCATCAACGAAGAGAATGTTCTTATGGATTGATACCATCGTTTACGTATCAAGAATCATGACAACAAACGGTCATTATGATGACGGATCTGGCGAACTCATCCGCACACGTTGATGATTCGGAAAATTTGCGCAACGCATACATTATTAATAAATCGTAATTCGTAATTCGTAAATAGGCAACCGCATTTTCTGATGCGGTGCCATGTCCTAGTTCTCCTCCCCTCATAGGATTTTCTCCTGTTTATGGGCATCCCTGGCTTGGCGCAGGGAGAGCGCAAGGGAAAGATCGCCCCGCGCCACAGCAATCGAGAGTGCCGTCTGACCGTCCATTTCGGCGTCTAGGTCCGCTCCGGCTTCCAAGAGTAGCTCCACCATAATATGTTGTAGGTACCCGTCGTTGGAAACTGCGGCGATGAGGGGGGTAAGGTTTCCACCCGCCTTGTTCACATCCGCGCCCGCTTCCAACAGGAGACGAACGGACTTCGGATCATCCGTCTTTGCGGCGACAATAAGCGGCGTGTTCCCCCCTATCGCTTTGTTGACGTCCGCTCCGGCATTGAGCAGTAGCTTGATGATCTCCTCGTTCCTTCTGCTCACTGCGGCGATGAGGGCTGTACCGAATGCTCCGGTCTGAGCTTGTGCGTTGACGTCCGCCCCGGCCTCCAGCAGTAGCTTGATGATCTCCTCGTTTTCTCTGCTCGCTGCTGCGATGAGGGCTGTGCCGAATGAGCCTCTTTGAGCCTGCGCATTGACATCCGCTCCTGCATTGAGCAGTAGCTTGATGCTCGCCTCGTTTGTTGCGAGTACCACTGCCGTGATGAGGGCTGTGCCGTAATCTCCTATCTGAGCTTGTGTATTGACATCCGCTCCGGCATCGAGCAATAGCTTGACGATCTCCTCGTTTGCGAGTACCACTGCCGTGATGAGAGCTGTGCCGTAATCTCCTATCTGAGCTTGTGTATTGACATCCGCTCCGGCATCGAGCAATAGCTTGACGATCTCCTCGTTTCTTCCACTCGTCGCCGCGATGAGGGCTGTACCGTAGTGATCTCCGCTCTGATCCCGTGCATTGACATCCGCCCCGGCTTCGAGAAGCATACGCACGATTTTGATGTTCCCCGTCCCTACAGCGGGGATGAGAGCTGTGCCGTAGAAATCCCCTCCCTGCGCATTGACGTCCGCTCCGGCATCGAGCAGTAGCTTGATGATCTCCTCGTTTCCTCTGCTCGCCGCCGCGATGAGGGCTGTACCGAATGCTCCGGTCTGCGCTTGTGCGTTGACGTCCGCCCCGGCGCCGAGTAGTAACCTGATGATCTCCTCGGTTTCGGATTCCGCCGCCGCGATGAGGGCTGTGCCGTAGAAATCCCATCCCTGCGCATTGACGTCCGCTTCGGCATTGAGCAGTAGCTTAATGATCTCCTCATTTCCTCTGCTCGCTGCCGCGATGAGGGCTGTACCGTAATTTCCTATCTGAACTTGTGTGTTGACGTCCGCTCCGGCTCCCAGCAGTAGCTTGATGATCTCCTCGTTTTCTCTGATCGCCGCTCCGATGAGGGCTGTGCCGAATGAGCCTCTCTGAGCCTGCGCATTGACATCCGCTCCGGCATCGAGCAGTAGCTTGATACTCGCCTCGTTTGCGAGTACCACTGCCGGGATGAGGGCTGTGCCGTAATCTCCTATCTGAGCTTGTGCATTGACGTCCGCTCCGGCATCGAGCAGTAGCTTGACAATCTTCTCGTTTCCCCTGCTCGCCGCCGCGATGAGTGCTGTGCCGAATGAGCCGGTCTGAACCTGCGCATTGACGTCTGCTCCGGCTTCGAGTAGTAGCTTGACGATCTCCTCGTTTCCTCTGCTCGCTGCCGCGATGAGGACTGTGCCGTAATATCCTGTCTGAGCTTGTTCGTTGACGTCCGCCCCGGCCTCCAGCAGTGTACGAACGATATCGACTCGCCCCTTCTGTGTTGCGATAGAGAGGGGAGATCGTAAACCATCCTCATCCTGTATGGGTTCCAAGGTGGCGCCGGCGTCTATCAGGTGCTTGATTTGTTCCGGTGTACTGTTCTTGTCCTCAATGGCTTTGTATAGCCTTCTGCGGAGCCTTTCGCGCTTTTCCTCATTCTTTTCTCTCTTTTTCATTTCGTTTGGTTGTTGGTTCAGTTAAATGGGCCCCGCAGCCATCCAAAATACCTTGGTTTATCAATGGCGCCGGCGCGGCGCAGTCGCCGAGCGAGGGAGAAATCTTTATGCTCGAGAGCGACCATAAGCGCCGTTTCATCGGCGGCTTCGGCATTCACATCGGCGCCGGCTTCCAGCAGGAGATTGATCATCTCCGGTCCGCCGGCTTCCTCTTCACGTTTCACGGCACTGACGAGCGGAGCGTGGTACTTGGTGGTAGCGTGGACATCCGCCCCGGCTTCAAGAAGCATGCGCACGATTTCAATGTTCCCTGTCTCTACAGCAGCGATAAGAGGAGAGCGATCCGTTTTCGCGTTGACGTCGGCACCCGCATCTAACAGCATCCTGATGATGTCCTCATGAGAGCCTCCTGCCGCAGCGATGAGAGGAGTGTAACATTCGGTTTTGGCGTTGACGTCCGCTCCGGCATTCAAGAGCATGCGGACGATTTCCTCACATTCCCCAAACGCAGCGGCGATGAGCGGGGTAAAGTTGTAACACCGGGCGTTTACATCTGCCCCAGCATCCAGCAGAAGTTGAACAATGTTTTTATGGGAGCCCGTTGCGGCTGCGACAAGTGGGGTGTAATAGCCTGTCGAACCGTTGACGTCCGCCCCGGCTTCAAGCAGCATGCGTACAATCGACTCAGAGTGTTTATTGACATGGCAAACTCCTGCAGCTAGAGGTGTGTATAATCCAGCTTTGACATTTGCATCCGCCCCATGGGCAAGGAGAAAACGGACGCTTTCCTCGCACCCTTCGTATGCTGCCGCTATGAGTGGCGTGTATCCCTCCGTGGCTCCGTTGACATCTGCTCCTCTGTCGATGAGGTGTTGCATGAGTTCGCTGTTCCCGGAGCGCGCCGCAATGATCAAGGGAGTGTACTGATCTCGCTCCTCCATGTCTTCCTTTTCGACTTTGCCGTTGATGTCCGCCCCGGCGTCCAGTAGCAGGTCAATGATATCGAGCCGTTCAGTTTGGGTGGCCAAGGATAGCGGCGTTTCCTCGTCTATAGCCCTTGGCGGATCGACCTTTGCCCCCGCAGCGAGCAACTGCCGGATGATGTTGATGCGTCCGGCATAAACAGCGGAACACAACGCCCTGCCAAGAGCATACCTGCATTCTTCATCCACTTTTGCGGTGTCCAAGATCAATCGCACGACGTCTGCATGCCCCCACAATGCCGCCACGCTCAGGGCAGAGCTCGGTTCATCAGTAAACGAGCTTGATCTGCCTTTTCTGAGATCTTCTACGCTCTCACCAATATCCAGCAGCAGCTTCACGAGGTCGGCGCGCCCCGCCTGCGCGGCGATGTAGAGGGGAGATCGACGGAAATAGAACTCCTCTTCCTTTCTTAATTTTTTCAGCGCGCCTGCGTCTATCAGCTGCCTGATTTGTTCCGGTGTACTGTTCTTGTCCTCAATAGCTTCGTAAAGCTTGTTGCGGAGCTTCTTTTTGGTTGTTCTTTTCATAATAACTTTATCTCATTTCGTTTAGTTGTCGATTCGTCTAAGGTTCCTCCTGCCACTTAAAATACCTTGGTTTATCAATGGCGCCGGCGCGGCGCAGACGCCGCGCGAGGGAGAGATCACTTCGAGCCAAGGCGACCATGAGCGCCGTTGTGCCGTCCGCTTCGGCATTCACATCGGCGCCGACATCCAGCAGGAGATTGATCACCTCCGGTCCGCCGGGTTCTTCTTCACGTTCCACGGCGCTGACCAGCGGAGCGTGGTCCCTGGTGGTAGCATGCACGTCGGCACCGGCTTCCAGCAACATGCGCACGATTTCGATGTCGCCCGTCTCTACAGCGGCGATGAGAGCAGTAGAGAACTCGGTTTTCGCGTTAACATCAGCGCCCGCATTCAGAAGAAGCCGGACGATGTCTCTATTGCAGCCCTCTGCCGCGGCGATGAGAGGAGTGTAAAAGTAACTCTGAATGTTTACATCTGCTCCGGCGTCCAGGAACAGCCGCACCCCATCCATGAAGCCTTTCTTTGCGGCGGCAATAAGCGGAGTTTCATGATCTGATACAGCATTCACGTCCGCCCCGGCATCCATCAGCATGCGCACAATCGATGCAAAGTGTTCGTTGGCGTGGCCCGCTGCAACAGATAGGGAAGTGCATACGCTTGTTATAGCATTTGCATTCGCTCCATGATCAAGGAAGAAACGAATGCTTTCCTCGCACCCCGAATATACCGCCGCTATGAGTGGCGTGTACACATTCGTCTCCGCATGGACATCCGCCCCTCTGTCGATCAGGTGCTGCATGAGTTCGATGTTCCCGGAAAACGCCGCAATGATCAAAGGAGTATGAGCTTCCATTCGGCAGTTGACGTCCGCCCCCGCGTCCAACAGCAGGTCGATGATATCCAACCGCTCGGTTTTGATGGCTAGAGACAGCGGCGTTTCTTCGTCTATAGACCTTGGCGGATCGACCTCTGCCCCTGCTGCAAGCAACTGCCGGATGATGTCGATACGCCCGGCATATACAGCAGAACACAGTGCCCTGCCGAGGGCATACCTGTAATCACCTTTCCCCTTTGAGGCATCCAGAAGTAGTTGCACGATGTCCTCTTGTCCCCACAACGCCGCCACACTCAGCGCGCCGCATGGCACATCGAAGTTGATGAAAACATTGTCGATAGAGCGATCCACTCCAACGTCCAGCAGCAGCTTCACGAGGTCGGCACGACCCGCCTGCGCGGCGACGTAGAGGGGAGATCGACGGAAATAGTGCTCCTCTTCATTTGTCAATTTTTTCAGCGCGCCTGCGTCTATCAGCTGTCTGATTTGTTCCGGTGTACAGTTCTTGTCCTCAATGGCTTCGTAAAGCTTGTTGCGGAGCTCTGCATCATTCTTTTTTCTCTTTTTCGTTTTTAGTGTTGTTGGTTCAGTTCTAAATAGTTCTTTCCGCCACCCGAAATACCTTGATTTGTCAATGGCTCCGGCGCGTCGCAGACGCCGCGCGAGGGAGAAATCTTTATGCTCGAGAGCGACCATAAGCGCCGTTTTACCGGCGGCTTCGGCATTCACATCGGCTCCGGCTTCCAGCAGGAGATTGATCAACTCAGGTCCGCCGGCTTCCTCTTCTCGTTCCACGGCGCTGACGAGCGGAGCGTGGTCTCTGGTGGTAGCATGTACATCCGCCTCGGCGTCGAGAAACGTGCGCACGATTTCGATGTCCCCTGTCTCTACAGCGGCGATAAGAGGAGTGAAGATTCCTTCCTTTGTTAGTCCAGTATTCCAAGGGAAGTCATTGTTTTTTGCGTTAACGTCGGCGCCCGCATCCAACAAAAGTCGAACGATGTCCTGATTACAGCTTTTCGCAGCTGCAATAAGCGGAGTGTAATCGAGAGTCGAGTAATTGATATCTGCACCGGCATCGAGAAGCATGCGGACGATTTCGATGTTCTCCGCCTCTACAGCGGCGATAAGAGGGGTACAATCCGTTTGTGCGTTGACGTCTGCACCGGCATCGAGAAGCATGCGGACGATTCCCTCACATTCTCCACACACCGCGGCGATGAGCGGGTAACAATTGCAACACAGGTCGTTTACATCTGCCCCGGCATCTAGGAGAATGCGGACGATTCCCTCACATTCCCCAAATGCCGCGGCAATGAGCGGGGTACCGTTGAAACAGCAGGCGTTTACATCTGCCCCCTCATCCAGCAGAAGCTGAGCGATGTCTTTATGAGAGCCTTCTGCGGCTGCTACAAGTGGGGTGTAAAACCTTGTTATAACAGTCGCATCCGCCCCATGATCAAGGAGAAAACGGACGCTTTCCTCGCACCCTTCGTGCGCTGCCGCTATGAGTGGCGTGTACACGTCCGTTGCTCCATTGACATTCGCTCCTCTGTCGATCAGGTGCTGCATGAGTTCGATGTTCCCGGAGCGCGCCGCAATGATCAAAGGAGTGTACTGATCTCGCTCCCCCATGTCTTCCTTCTCGACTTTGCTGTTGATGTCTGCCCCGGCATCCAGCAGTAGGTCGATGATATCGAGCCGTTCAGTTTGGGTGGCCAAGGATATCGGCGTCTCTTCGTCTATCGACCTGTCCGGCTCGGCCTTTGCCCCTGCCGCAAGCAACTGCCGGATGATGTCGATACGCCCGGCATATACAGCAGAACACAGCGCCCTCCCGAGAGCATACCTGCATTCTTCATCTACTTTTGCGGTGTCCAAGATCAATTGCACGATGTCAGCATGTCCCCACAATGCCGCCACGCTCAGGGCAGAGCTCGGTTCATCTGTAAACGAGCTTGATCTGCCTTTCCTGAGATCTTCTACGCCCTCACCAACATCCAGCAGCAGCTTCATGAGGTCGGCACGACCCGCCTGCGCGGCGATATAGAGGGGAGATCGACGGAAATAGTGCTCCTCTTCATCTGTCAATTTTTTCAGCGCGCCTGCGTCTATCAGCCGTCTGATTTGCTCCGGTGTGCTGTTTTCGTCCTCAATGGCTTCGCAAAGCTTCATGCGGAGTTCCATAACATTCCTTTCTCTCTTTTTCATTTCGTTTGGTTGTTGGTTCAGTTAAATAGCGTGTGATTTTGTGGATTTGTCGGTGAAGGGGCACTCTTTCTACTCCGCCTTGCCAGAATGTTTGTATCGCTCAATGTTACAACCTCCATTTAGGTTTCCTTGGTTTGTCGATGGCACCGGCGCGGCGCAGACGCTGAGCAAGGGAGAAATTCTCTCGCTCCAGAGCAACCATGAGCGCAGTTTCGCCGGCGGCCTCGGCGTTCACATCTGCCCCGGCATCAAGAAGCATGCGGATGATCTCTGTGTTTCCCCTCTTTGCCGCCTCGATGAGAGGAGTGGAGGATTTTGTTTGCGCGTTGACGTCTGCACCCGCCTCCAGCAGCAGTCGGACGGCGTCTTTATTGCAGCTTTCTGCAGCGGCGATAAGTGGGGTGTACAAGTTATTTCGGATTCTTGCGTCTGCTCCGGCGTCCAGGAATAGCCGCACCCTATCCGTGAATCCCGACATTGCCGCAGCGATGAGCGGAGTGTAAATGCTGGGGCCGGCGTTGACGTCCGCCCCGGCGTCCATTAGCATACGCACAACCGGCACAAAATGTTCATTGGTTCGGCTTGCCGCCGCAGATAGTGGAGTAAAGGTGCTCGTTATGGTATTTGCCTTTGCTCCGTGAGAGAGGAGGAAACGTACGCTTTCCTCGCAGCCTGCTCGCGCCGCCGCGATGAGCGGCGTGTATGCGCTTGGAGTTTCGTTCACGTTTGCTCCCCTGTTGATGAGGCTTTGCATGAGCTCGATATTTCCGAAGCTTGCCGCAAGGTTCAAGGGAGTGCAGTCATCTATGAGACTGTTAATGTTCGCCCCGGCGTCCAGAAGCAGGTTGACAATGTCCATTCGCTCAGTTTTGATGGCCAGAGACAGCGGCGTCTCTTCGTCTATTAACCTTGGCGGATCGACCTCTGCTCCCGCAGCAATCAACTGCCGAATGATGTCGATACGCCCGGCATAAACAGCGGAACACAGTGCCCTTCCGAGAATATACATATAATTTTCATTTACTGCGGTGGCATCCAGAAGCAATCGCACGACTTCTGCATGTCCGCCCAACGCTGCCGCACTCAAGGCAGTGGTTGGCGCATCCTCAGCTGGTCTAATCTCTCCGGGTTTTACCGCCATTTCTCCGGCATCCAGCAGCAGTTGCACAATGTCGGCGCGCCCTGCCTGCGCAGCGACGTAAAGGGGAGATCGGCGGAAATAGTACTCCTCTTCCTTTCTTAATTTTTTCAGAGCTCCTTCGGCAATCAGCTTCGTGATTTGTTCCGGCGTGCTGTTTTCGTCCTCAATGGCTTCGTAAAGCTTCATGCGGATTTTTTCTTTATTCTTCATGTTTATATTGAGTTGATTGTTTCGTGGATTTATTCTGTGTTTTTGGTGTTCGGTGGGGAAGTGCAATGCTTTTTCCGGTGGGTGTGGGCGCGCAGAGTTGGCTTCCGCCTCTTTCTAACTTCGTAAATGGCTGCGTAAGGGATATTCGTCTTTTCTTTTATAATTGATTCATAATTAGCCTTTTAATTTTTCTGGTTCCTGAGCAACTCTGGGAGAAGGTCGCTTACGCGCATTCTTTTACCAGAGTTCCGTAAGTTGAAATCAATATATTTTGGTTGATTCCGTGTTTTCTTCGCTGTGTATTATTCTGGATTAACTGCTTTAAAGCGTTGATTTTAAATGAATAAAATTAAATACATCCCGTGTGTAACATGGCTCAGATAGAGCAAAAATTTTTTTGTGTCATAAAAATTTTCGTGCTCATCTGAGGACCAGATCGTGAGGGGAAGGGGGTATCCATTGCTTGAACAAGACCAATAAATTAAGTTTTCTGACCAGCGCAATCGCTTCACATCGTATTCGTAAGTAGTCAAACGCATTTCTTAATGCGTTTGCTTCTCCAATATCGTTGAAAGAGAACTCGATCAATGGAATTGGAAAGAGGTGCCTCCAACCACGGAAGAATCCTCCTTCAATACCCCTTCCGATGATTTGGCTCGTGCTCATAATATCATGCAGGAAGGGGAAAGGTGCGTCTTTTTATCCTACGACGTCAACAAAAACGATCTTCTATTTGGTTGGGACGCCCCATTTTTACACTCTCCCAAGCCCTTTATTGCTGCGTACAGCTAAACGAAGCCCTTCTCAAAACTCGGTCATCACTTCTTAGTTGTTTAATAGCGCATCGTTGAATATAATTATACTGATTTGCTGGTAGAGAAGCAAATCGTAGCCACTCCGTTGTTTCACTGCATACGAAAATACTCTCAATTTTCACTCAACGAGGCGATATTTTTTGCATACTCGCAGCCTTCCAAAGTTCTCGGGATGATGTATAGTCCTAATTTTGCGCGTGTGCATGCCACATAAAAATCATTGCACCTTAAAGGATTACGATCCTCATCTTTGGGTTCATCAATATCCGTTAAGATGATGTAATCCGATTCCAGCCCCTTGAATGATTTAATCGTTGTACCTAATACGATGTCCTCACCTCTTTCCCACTGATTAAATGCATCTTTTCCTGAATTGACTTCCGCAACTTCACCCACGGAACAAAGGTCCTGCATTTTTTCAGATCCGACTTTGTACGGTGAAAGAACAACTATTTGTTTCCTATCCACAGGCGGCATCTCATGCAGGGAAGTGATATCTAATTGACTTCTTATGCTCTTGTCTGCTTTGCTATCCGTTCCCGTAAGTATTCGAATGATCCCGGAGACTGCACGAGCTCGTTCATGACGGTCCTCAATCGGCTGCAGAACCACAACCCCATTCAAGGAGATATCAAGTGGCTCCATCTCATGCCCCTTCGGTAAAACAGCTGAGCTGAAACGCGCTATTTCCGCCGTATTTCGTAAATTAGGCACCTCTAAAAACTACAAAGGGGAAAAACTCGGAAAAAGCAGGATGAAAAAAGAAGGAAAATAACACGATAAAA
>CANQJI010000004.1 GCA_947624205.1 uncultured Akkermansia sp.
CCCCATTATGAGTGTAATCGGGTCAAAGTGCAAACACCATTTTTTATCCCTTCTCATTTCCCTATGGGATGACAATGATCGTACATCGTAAATCGTACATAGGCGGCACCAGCCGCCACCGCCGCTTTCTCATTACGTCCGTACGTCGCTCTACAATCTGACTCCGCTTTTGCTCCGCCAAACTCGCGCGCAAGCGCGGGAACTCCCAAAATCGTACATCGTACCTCGTAAATCGTACATAGGCAAACGCATTTCCTAATGCGTTTGCCCCGATTTCCCTTGCCAGATATTTTTTCAATACTATAATGTGGCGCGACCAATTATGGGTGATTCTTCAACACGGTCAGAAAACACAGACGCCATCGATGGTGCGCTCCTGCAAGGTTCGCGCCGCATGCCGGACCTGTTGCGCGGTCACATTTGGAACAAACTGCTGGTGCTGGCCCTTCCCCTCGCGGCATCTGCCATGCTGCAGCAACTCTTCAATGCGGCGGATATTGCCGTAGTAGGGCGCTTTGTGGAAGGCGCTGCGCATGCCCAGGCCGCCATGGCAGCCGTGGGAAGCAACACCCCCATCATCAACCTCCTCGTGTGTTTTTTCGTGGGCACGGCTCTGGGTGCAACCGTTCTTATCGCCCAATGCATCGGGCGTCATGATAGTGACGGTATCCGCAAAGCGGCCCACACCGGCGTGGTGCTTGGGGTACTGGGAGGCATAGGAATGGCTCTGCTGGGGCAGCTAATTGCAGAGCCAATCCTGGATATCATGCAAGTGCCGGCAGATGTTCTGGAACCGGCGGAACTCTACCTGCGCATTTACCTCTGTGGTCTCCCCATTATCTTGCTCTACAACTTTGAGGAAGCCATCTTCCGCAGTATGGGTGATACCCGCACGCCGCTCATCGTTCTTGCCTGCTCCGGGGTGCTCAATGTGCTGCTCAACCTGTTTTTTGTGTTGGTCCTGAAGCGCTCGGTAGATGGAGTTGCCATTGCCACGGTGGTGTCCAATACCGTGAGCGCCGTTATCCTCGCTATCCTGCTTTGCCGGGGAAGAGGCTATGTAAAGCTCGAATGGCAACATTTGCGTGTCGACTCCGGCAGCCTGCGCGAAATCCTGCGTATCGGCATCCCGGCAGGTGTGCAAGGCATGGTATTTTCCATCTCCAATATCTGTGTGCAATTCGCCATCAACTCACTCAACACCGTCGTCATGGCGGCCTCCGCAGCCGCGTATAATCTGGAAGTTTTCACCTACTGTATCACCAGTTCTTTCGGCCAGGCTTGCACCACCATCGTCGGGCAAAATTACGGCGCAAACCAACTCCGGCGCTGCCACCGCACTCTCTGGGTATCTATCGCTTTCAGTGGAGCTCTCCTCAGTGTTGCTGCTTGCATCATGCTGACCTATGGAGAAGAACTGCTCTCTCTTTTCAATTCGGATGATGAGGTCATTCGTATCGGCATGATCCGCCTGCGTTATATCCTTATCGCGCACTTTTTTTCGGTTCTCATCGAAGCTCTCACCGGCTACCTGCGGGGCTTCGGTCTCAGTCTCGCTCCGGCGCTGTGTGTCCTCAGTTGTGTCTGTGGCACTCGGTTCCTGTGGGTCTATGGCATCTTCCCCATCTACCCGACTTTCTCCTGCATCATGGCTGTCTATCCTGTCAGCCTCGGTCTCACAGCTCTTTTCATAATCGGCGCGTGCCTCTTTTATCGAAAGCGCATTGCTTCTCCCTCCCTGCCCCAGGGCAAACTCATTTGAGGCAGTTAATCATCAGAGAAAAGGCTCTTGTTGCCCGGTATGATCGTTTATACGCATCATGAATCAATGACGACAAGCAGTCATCGTGCTGATGATTCTAAAGCAGCCCTCTCGTTCGCCAAATTCGCGGCGTAGCCACCTAACTTTCCAAATCGTACATCGTACCCGGTTAATTAGGGGTGTTAAAATACGCGGGACTGAGGTAGAATAACCGCAGTTGCGGAAGGAGGGATAGAGGCCATTCTAGAACCTTCGTAAATCGTACATAGGCAGCCCCCGTCTGCCATCTCCGCTTTCTAATCACCCCCGCGCATTTTTCAAAATTCCGCTTCGCATCTGCTCTGCCTCCCCGCGCCGCAAGCGCGGGAACTCCCCAAATCGTACATCGTACATCGTAAATCGTACATAGGCAAACGCATTTCCTAATGCGTTTGCCCCGATTTCCCTTGCCAAATGCTTTTTCGCCGCTATAATGTGGCGCGATCTTTTATGGATACCCCTTTAGCACAGCAAGCCCTTCAATATCACGAGCAGCCGCGTCCAGGCAAGCTGGAGGTTCTCCCCTGCAAATCCTGCTTCACAATTGATGACCTGACCCTGGCATACTCGCCGGGAGTGGCGGAGCCCTGTCGTTCCATCAAAGCGAATCCTGCCCTCGCTGCGAACTACACCGGACGCAGCAACCTCGTAGGGGTCATCAGCAACGGCACGGCTGTGCTGGGTTTGGGAAACATCGGCGCCCGTGCCGCAAAGCCGGTGATGGAAGGCAAAGGATTGCTCTTCAAGATTTATGCGGATGTGGATGTCTTCGACATCGAGCTGGATGTAACAAAGCCGGAAACTCTTATCGAAGTGATCAAAACCATGGAGCCTACCTTCGGGGCGATTAACTTGGAAGATATCAAGGCGCCGGAATGCTTCATCGTGGAACAGCGTTTACGCGAAGAGATGAATATCCCGGTTTTCCATGACGACCAGCATGGCACGGCAGTCATATCTGGCGCGGCATTGCTAAATGCTGCGCACCTGACGGGGCGACTCCTCCAGGAGATGAAATGTGTAGTCTGCGGGGCCGGTGCTGCCGGCATTGCCTGCGCAAAATTCTACATGGCGTTGGGCATTCGCCGGGAGAATATTTACATGTTTGACTCCAAGGGCCTTATACATACAGGTCGCCTCGATTTGCACCCCACCAAGGCAATGTTCGCACAGAGCGAGGACTGCACGCTCGAAGTGGCGCTGCAGGGGGCGGACGTGTTCCTGGGTCTCTCCAAAAAAGGATTACTGAAGCCGGAAATGGTAGCGAGCATGGCGCCCAATCCTATTATCTTCGCCTGTGCCAATCCCGATCCGGAAATCACATACCAGGAAGCAAAAGAAGCTCGTCCGGACTGCATCATGGGCTCCGGTCGCAGCGACTGGCCGAATCAGGTGAACAATGTAAGCTGCTTCCCGTATATCTTCCGCGCCGCGCTGGATATGCACGCCACCGGCATCAGTGAAGCCATGAAAATTGCCGCCGCTCGTGCGCTGGCAGACCTCGCCCGTTGCCCGGTGCCTCAGGAGGTCATTGATGCTAACGGCGGCGTGCCGCTGGAATTTGGCCGTGACTACGTGATCCCCAAGCCCTTCGATCCGCGCATGATCACTTTCCTTTGCCCGGCCATCGCCCAGGCTGCTGTCATTTCCGGCGTAGCCCAATGCGACCTGCCGGATCTGGATCTCTACAAACGGCAGCTTCAAACCCGCGTGGCAAAGGTGCGGGAACGTACAAAGACCCTCGTACAAAGCTACTGATACGCCCTCCAGGGTAAACGCATTTGAGAGAAGTTGATCAACGGGGAAAATGATCTTATTGACTGATATTATCGTCTATATGCATCAAAAATCATGACAACAAGCGGTCTTCGCAAAATTCGCGCGCAAGCGCGGGAACTCCTCAAATCGTACATCGTACTTCGTACCTCGTACATAGGCAAACGCATTTTCTAATGCGTTTGCCCCGGTTTGCTATCGTTGCCTGTAGCTTCCAACCCTGCTCCCGTGCTTGTCGTATTCGGTGATACATCCCGAGGAATCTTTTTTGAAGCTCCCTGTCTTCCTCCCGTGTCTATCGTAAGAGGTAATCACTCCGTTTGAGCCGGTCTTGTAAGTCCCGATCTTCAGTCCGTGTTGGTCGTATTGTGTGGTCGTGTTGCCGCTTGTCTTGTAGCTTCCCGTTTTGGCACCACTCTTGTCGTAGGAAACATACCCGCTCGAAGTCTCTCTCAGCGATCCTGTTTTCTTCCCATGGCTGTCGTATTGATTGATGGTCGTTCCGCTCTTTTTGTAGGATCCCGTCTTCTTCCCGTGCTGATCGTATGAGTTCATGGATCGCCACGGAATGGAACTTCCCCTGCGCTCTGAAGCAGAGTCTCCCCCGTTTCCTCCACTTGTCCCTGCAATACCACTCGGGGCAGAAGCGCAGGAGACGAACAGGACGCACACGACAAGAATGAACCCGAAGAACTTCATGACAACCCCGATTGTAGAATCCGTCGAAGAATATGGCAAGATTTTTCCCCAGGACAAACTCATTTGAACCACGTATGTCCCCAGGGCAAACGCATTTCCAAATGCGTTTGCCCTGCTCCTGTTCCTTACGCTGCGCTCTCAATAGTTTTCCCAGCTCGCTCGCTTTCCGGATTCTCATTTTTTCCCTTTTCGGAAATATTATCACGCTTTCCTCCCCTCGTTAATTCAAATCTACCCGTGCGGTAATATTTTCTTTTTTAAATACATACGAAGCCTCAAAGTCGTAAATGACCTCGTCAGGATTTATTAAAATGCACGAAATAGATATATACTTCTTGCATTTTGCATATTTTTTCTTGCTCATGCCGTTGGTTTATGGTAGAAAGGTCGGAGAAAGGAGTGAGAACAAAGTGAAATTAGATCCCACAATCTTGGAGACTATGGACGCGCAAGGGGGTATGCTGACCGCTGCTGATATGCAGCAACTCGGTTACAGCCGCGGCATGCTGCAGGTGTACGCTCGCGCAGGATTATTAGAGAGGTATGGCTGCGGAGTGTATGTACGCCCCCATTTTATAGTGGATGATATGCTCTACCTGCAGCGCAAATTTCCTCTTCTCATCTATTCTCACGAGAGCGCGCTCTACCTGAATGGTCTTTCAGAACGCACCCCCTTCAAACAATCGCTCACCATACCATCGAGCTGCACGCTTCCTCGAAGTGTGTCTCAATCGTGCACTTGTTTCTACATTAAATCGGAGTTGCACGAACTTGGGCTTGCCGAACGCCAAACGCCTCATGGGAATACGGTTCGGTGCTATAATGCAGAGCGCAGTATCTGTGATATTCTGCGCAGCAGGAGCCGAATGGACGTGGAAACACTGACCGCCGCACTCAAGAACTATTTTCTGAGCAAGCAACCCCGCCTGAATCGCTTGGCCGAATACGCCATACGACTCGGCGTCCTGAACAAACTGACTCCTTATCTGGAAGTCCTCGTATGATTTCACGTGAAATGGGCTGGAAAGCCCGCCTTAACCGCTATGCTCAGGAGCATGGCATAGCTCCTCAGGCAGTGCTTCAAAATGTCATGTTTGAGCGATTTTTGCGCCGATTATCAGACTCTGCCTACCGAGATTTTTTTGTCCTCAAAGGCGGGGTATTGGTCGCAGCTATCGTGGGGCTGGAATACCGTAGCACCATGGACATTGATACAACGCTTCGGCGCTTTCCTTTGGATGAAGATCGTATATCACGAGCAATTGTCGAGATATGCTCAATTGATGAGGCAGATAACACGGATTTTAATCTGTTGAAAATTGAGAGTATACGCCGGGAAGATGAGTATGGGGGACTTCGTTTGAGCATGCAGGCAAAAAGTGGGGGGATCGTTGTTCCGTTCAAAATTGATATATCAACAGGTGATGTAATAACACCTCAGCCTGTAGAAATGGATTTCCCTTCGTTTTTGGGGGAGTTGCCTTCCGTTCCCATCTGGTGTTACAACATAGAAACAGTACTTGCCGAAAAAATTGAGACAATCCTACGCCGAGGCATTCTCTCGACGCGCCCAAGAGATTTCTATGATGTCTATATTTTGAGTCACTCTCGCCCCATAAACTACACTCTGTTGCAACAAGCCATCCACGCAACAGTTCAGCACCGAGGGTATCGCTGCACAATAGATCAATGGAGGGAAATTCTGAATGCACTGTCAACCAGCGAAGTTCAACAAGAATATTGGAGAAACTATCGAAGGAAGTTTCCCTACGCGAAGAGCATCGAATACGCAGATCTTATGTCTTGTCTGGAAAAGGTGTTGAATACTCTGGCATAATACCAAAGGGTACAGGAACGCCCCCTGCTTGCCGGCAGCAATTCCTTCAAAAAGTCCTCATCACCCGCGACGCCCCGTCCCCGCCACGATCTCTTCTGCTACTCGTCAGCCTCCAAATACAAACGTTCTGCGTCCTCAATTGCCATGGGCGCAACATTGCTTTGCTTTCATTTTACCGCTTCTACATCGTACATAGGCAAGCGCATTTCCTAATGCGTTTGCCGTGGAGCTAGAATGCTCTACTGCCAGAGTGTTTTTCTTATGGCGTTTTTCTCATAAGCAATCGAGTGTACGTATTGGCAATACGTATGTCAAGCTTATATCGGAGAAATTTTTCCTCCTCTTTCAGTGATCTATTAAATACCGTGGTCCTGCTTTAGCAGACAAGTACATTTACTTATCAATTTTTAACTGCAATACTATTAGTGATTTATATATAAAAAGTTGCGTATTGCCAATACGTAGACTTGACCGTTCATCTCAACCGAGTGGGCATACAGATGGACAACGCCGACAAAGTAATTATCCGCGAGAATTTTATCATACAGAGAGATCCGCACCCGCTGAGCCTTACTGCACCATAGAAACATGAAACTCATTGACAAC
The DNA here is from genome assembly GCA_947624205.1 of uncultured Akkermansia sp. GTDB lineage: Bacteria > Verrucomicrobiota > Verrucomicrobiia > Verrucomicrobiales > Akkermansiaceae > Akkermansia. The sequence continues at coordinate 6,720 of CANQJI010000004.1, forward strand.
AGTAATACGCTGCTCAGGGATGAGCTTGTTGCCAATGTAAAGAGCGGAGCCAGGATTTCCCTCGCTGCCGCAAGCTTTTCTATATACGCATACAAGGAACTGAAGGATACGCTCGAACATATCAATGAGTTGCGTTTTGTTTTCACCTCTCCCACCTTCGTTAAGGACGGACAGAGCAAACAAAAACGAGAGTTTTACATCCCCAGGCGTGACCGCGAGCACAATCTTTATGGTACTGAGTTTGAGCTAAAACTCAAGAATGAAATGACTCAAAAGGCCATCGCGGCAGAGTGTGCAGAATGGATCAGGAAGAAAGTGAAGTTCAAATCGAATGTCGGGGGGAATAGCATCCCCGGCTTTCTGGTAGTTGACCAACAAGAGGAGCAGCGGGCCTATGCCCCTCTTGAGTCTTTTACGTCTGTCGAGTTGGGATGCACACGTGGCAACGCCTGTTTTACTCTCATCCAGCAAATAGATGCTCCTCAGGCTACAGCTTATCTGCAGCGTTTCGATTCTATATGGAACGATCCCGGCAGACTGCAAGACGTAACAGATGAAGTGCTCGACCGTATCAGCTCAGCGTATGAAGAAAACAGCCCTGAATTCATATACTTCATCGCTTTGTACAACATCTTTCGAGAGTTTTTGGATGACTTGAACGAAGATGTCTTGCCCAACGAGGCAACTGGTTTCCGCAAATCCAAAATCTGGAATCTTTTATATGATTTCCAACAAGATGCCGTACTGGGTATCATCAACAAGCTGGAAAAGTACAATGGCTGCATTTTGGCGGATAGCGTCGGCTTGGGTAAGACCTTCTCTGCACTGGCTGTCATTAAGTACTACGAAAACCGCAACAAAAATGTCCTGGTGCTCTGCCCCAAAAAGCTGGCGGATAACTGGAACACCTACAAGGAAAACTACGTCAACAACCCCATCGCCGAGGATCGCCTGGGGTACAGAGTGCTCTTCCATACGGACCTTTCGCGAACAAAAGGCGAGTCCAATGGTATCGACCTGCGCAGGCATAACTGGAGCAATTACGACCTCATTGTTATCGATGAATCGCACAATTTCCGCAATGGAGGGGCTTCTGCCGTGGCGGAAAAAGAGAACCGCTATTTGCGTTTACTCAACAAAGCGATAAAGACCGGCACAAAGACCAGGGTGCTGATGCTTTCCGCAACACCTGTCAACAATCGTTTCGCCGACCTTCAACATCAGCTTGCCCTTGCCTATGAGGGAGATACTGACTTGATCGACGACAAGCTGAATACAACGCGCGATATCAATACAATTTTTCGCGAAGCTCAAAAAGCATTCAATGAGTGGAGTAAATTGCCTCAAGAAGAGCGAACAACCGAATTGTTGCTTCGCATGCTCGATTTTGACTTCTTCGAGGTTTTGGATAGCGTCACCATAGCGCGTTCCCGCAAGCATATCCAACAATATTACAACACGGAAAAAATAGGAACTTTCCCCGGAAGGCTCCCACCGGACAGCTTGCGTCCAGGATTGACCGACTTAGACGATGCTATCACGTTTGACCAAATTTTTGAGTCCCTCATGGAGCTTAACCTTCGTGTTTACACCCCATCCCATTACCTCTTGCCAAGTCGAAGAGGGAACCATTTAGAAGGAGGGAAACACTCCGGACTTACCCAGGAGGGACGTGAAACCGGTCTCCGGCGCTTGATGGCCACTAATTTACTCAAACGCTTGGAAAGTTCCGTTTATTCGTTCCGTCTGACGCTTGGCAGAATTCGGGAGTACATCAGCTCAATCCTCGATGTCATCGATAAGTATGAAAATGGGGATAAATCTGCCACTGTCCGGGAAACAAGCCCCAATGAGGATTGGGACGATGAAGATGAGGAAGCCGAGGACATGTTCAGCGTGGGCAGACACACCCCCATTGCTCTGGAAGACATGGACTTGGTATCATGGAAGCGAGACCTGTCGTCCGATGCAAACACACTGGGGCGTCTTATCTGCATGCTTGAGGATATTGATGCTTGCCATGACAGTAAGCTTCAACTCCTGCGCGAAACGATTTGCAACAAGCTGAAGACCACCCCATTCAATCCGGGTAACAAGAAGGTCCTTTTGTTCTCGGCCTTTGCTGATACGGCACAGTACATTTACGATAACCTATCCTCATTCTTCAAGGATGAATACGGTATAGACTCAGCGCTTGTGTCAGGCTCCGGGAAAACAAGAACCACAATTAAAGGGCTCTCTACGGATATAAATGATGTCCTAACCTGTTTCTCCCCAAAGTCCAAGGAAAAGCATCTGCTTATGCCGGATAGCAACGCAGAAATTGACCTGCTTATCGCTACGGACTGTATTTCGGAAGGCCAGAATTTGCAAGATTGCGACTGCGTCATTAACTACGATATTCACTGGAATCCCGTGCGCATTATTCAACGCTTCGGTCGTGTAGATCGCCTGGGTAGCGCCAATGCCTGCATAAAGCTGATCAACTTCTGGCCGGATATTTCTCTCGATTCTTACATCCGCCTCAAAAACCGAGTGGAAACTCGCATGGTAGCCACCGTGATGACGGGTACCGGTACGGGCGAGGATAATCCCATTGATGAAAACAACTCCGGCGACTTGGAGTACCGCAAGCAGCAGTTGGAACGCTTGCAAAAGGAGGTGGTGGACTTGGAGGATATGTCCGGCGGCGTCTCCATCGTGGACTTGGGGTTGAATGGATACAGGCTCGAGCTGGTCGAGTATCTGAAATCTCACCCCGAGCTGGAAAACAAGCCACGTGGCATGCACGCTGTTGTCGCTGCTACGGACGATTGCCCACCCGGTTGCATTTATGTGCTGCGGAATGTCAACGATAGCGTCAATATCGACAACCGCAATCGCATTCACCCGTTCTATCTGGTTTATATTAGCGAACAGGGAGACACTGTATGCGACTACCTGAACCCTAAGAAGCTGTTGGACTTCATGTGCCTGCTCTGCCGCGGCAAGCAAGAGCCCTTGTCGGGACTCTGCCGGGCATTCAACAAAATGACCAGGGATGGACGCAATATGCGTTCCCTCTCCGTCCTGCTCAGTAAAGCTATCGATTCGCTCATATCCACGCGTCACGAGAGCGATATGGATAGTTTGTTTCGGCCCGGTGGCACCACTGCCTCCGCCACCGGCATAAAAGGGCTTGATGATTTCGAGCTTGTCTGTTTCGTCGTTGTCCGCCGACCATGATCACGCTTCCTTCCAAAGCCGTGCTTCATCGCGTCGTCCCGCAGAAGAAATTCTACGGCAAGGCTCATCTCTCGACTGCGTTAAAAGCTAAAGCGGCAGAGCAGATCGAACAAATAATCTGGCTGGCGCGTTTAGCTCCGGATACCATCAACGTCGCCCCCGGCAATGCCGTGGAGGAAATCCAGGTTTTTCACCTCATGCTCCGTGCGCCGGAGCCGGATCCCTCCGTACTGAAACTTATTGAGGAGGCTATTCCCTACCGCATCGTTTTCATTTTGGAATATCAGGGGAAAAAGCGTCTCCTCATGTACTACAAGGAAGATAAGGCAAAAGGCGGCATCAAGGTGCGCCGCGCCTTTTCTTCGGATTGGCTTGCCCACGACGTTCCTATTTTGTCCATCCAAGGGCTGGATATGGATGCGGTCTATGAAAGCTTCATCCGTCAGCTTGCTGGTGACGTGTTGATAAAGGGTGTACCTTTGGCTCAGGCTATTGATGCAATGGAGCAAGAGGAGAGACTTCGTGGCGAAATCGCCTCACTTGAACGGAAGCTGGCCAATGAAAAACAGCCCCGCCGCAAGCACGATTACTTCGACCGACTGCGAACTCTAAAACTCAAGTACTATGAATAAGTTAAAAATGCAGAGTCCCGATGGGATTGCTTCCAACGTTGAGAAAATTGCTCGCCTCTTCCCGAATTGCGTCACGGAGCATTTAGACAAAGCTGGCAAGCCGGAACTTGCCATTGACTTTGAAAAACTGCAAGCCGAACTCAGCAATGATATGATTGCCGAGGGCGAGGAACGCTACCAGTTCACTTGGCCGAATAAACGTGCAGCGAATCGCTTGGCCAACACCCCCACCACCATGACACTTCGCCCCTGCCGCGAGGAAAGTGTTGATTTCGACCATACCCGGAATCTTTACATTGAGGGGGATAATCTTGAGGTACTGAAGGTACTCCGCGAGACTTATCTGGGCAAGGTAAAGATGATTTACATTGATCCACCTTACAACACGGGTAACGACTTTGTGTACAACGATGATTTTGCACAAGGTAAGGACGAATTTGAACAACGGAGCGGCCTGTTTGATAACGAGGGGAACCAAACTATCGACCGCATGCAGCGGAATACCGAAAGCAACGGGCGATTCCATACAGATTGGCTCAATATGATGTATCCGCGTTTGAAGGTTGCGAAGGAGTTGTTATCTGAGGATGGGGTGATTTTTATTTCGATAGGCGATGAAGAAGTCGGCAGCTTAAGAATAATATGTGACGAAATATTTGGTTCGAATAATTTCAGAAATCAAATAATAATTAGGCGTGGGGCTAAGTCTGTACAGGCACAATTTGAAACATGGGATAAGCTTGGAAAGGATTTTGAGTACATACTATTATATACAAAATCATCAACATATAGGTTCCCTAGGCAAATTAAAGAACTTACTGAAATAAGATCCGGCACATGGAATAATCATTGGCGAGGAACAGATCGTCCTACTATGCGTTATCCCCTATTGGGTATAGAACCCATTTCGGGGCAATGGAGATGGAGTAAGGAGCGTAGTTATGCTGCTGTGGCCAATTATGAAAGAATGGTAAGAGAATTGGGAACAGAGACTATTTCTGATATTCAGATTGAAAGTTGGTTAAAAAAACAAAATGAGCAAGTTGATTTATTGAAATTGTCTGACACCGGCAAACCCGTGCATTATATACCAGCTTCAGATACAACCCTTCTGAGTAGTTCGTGGATGGATTTGCTGGTTGGGGCTTCGTCTGAAATCAATAGTTTATTCGACAACAAAGTGTTTGATACGGCTAAACTAACTTCAAGTATCATTAGAATGATGGGATTTACCGGAACAGACGCTCTTGTTCTCGACTTCTTCTCAGGCTCTGCTACTACGGCTCATGCCGTGATGCAGCTCAACGCTAGGGATGGCGGGAACAGGCGCTTTATTATGGTGCAGCTTCCTGAACTTTGCGATGAAAAGAGCGAGGCCTACAAAGCGGGCTATAAGAACATCTGCGAAATAGGCAAGGAACGCATCCGGCGCGCAGGGAAGAAGATAAAGGAAGAGTCCGGCTTAGCAGGGAAAAACCTTGATATCGGCTTTCGGGTACTGAAACTTGATACGTCCAACATGGAGGACGTGTACTACACGCCCAAGGACTTCAATTCACAAACGCTCTTCAACGAAAATGTGAAGCCGGACCGCAGCAACGAGGATTTGCTCTTCCAAGTGATGCTTGATTTGGGTGTTGAGCTTTCTGCCAAGATAGAAGCAAGGCAGATCGCAGGCAAGACAGTTCATTTTGTGGATGATCATTATCTCGTAGCTTGCTTTGACAGTGACGTGAATGACAGCGTCATCAAGGAGATAGCAAAACTGCACCCTGTTTATTTCGTGATGCGGGATTCCTCGGCAGCAAGCGACAATGTGATCGACAACTTCGAACAGATATTCAGGCATTACTCACCCGATACCACTTGCAGAATCATTTAAGCGCTGATTGGTATGAAATTCAAATTTAAAATTCAGCAATACCAGACGCAAGCCGTGGAAAATACGGTGGCGGTATTTGCTGGGCAGCCCGCGCACCGCGAGACTAAATATCGCATGGATCCGGGGCGTTATGCGCAGCAACAGCTTGCGCTGGAAGAAGGCTACTGCAATCATGAGGTCGAATTAAAAGATCCGGACTTGCTCAGGAATATCAACGCGGTACAAAATTCGTGCGATATCACCCCTTCAACATCCTTATCGAAAAACTTGGGCAGGGTGAATCTCGACATTGAAATGGAGACAGGCACGGGCAAGACCTACGTCTATATCAAGACGATGTTCGAGCTGAATAAACGATATGGCTGGAGCAAGTATATCATCGTGGTGCCAAGCATAGCCATCCGCGAGGGTGTGGCCAAGAGTTTCAGAATGCTGGAGGAGCATTTTATGGAGCACTATGGCAAGAAAGCCCGCTGGTTTATCTACGACAGCGGCAATCTGCAACGGCTCGATAGTTTTTCCAGCGATTCCGGCTTGCATGTGATGATAATCAACACCCAGGCCTTTGCCGCCTCCATGAAGGAGGGTGGCAGAAGCAAGGAAAGCCGCATTATTTACTCAGAACGCGATGAGTTCGGAAGTCGCCGCCCGATAGACGTGATTGCCGCGAACCATCCCATCATCATCATGGATGAGCCCCAGAAAATGGGCGGGGATGCCACGCAATCCGGTATCAGGCGATTCAATCCCCTCTTTGTGTTGAATTACTCGGCCACGCATAAGACAAAACACGATACGATCTATGCGCTGGACGCGCTGGACGCTTACCGGCAGAAACTGGTAAAGCGCATTCATGTGAAAGGGTTTGAGGTGAAGAACTTAGCCGGTACTAGCAGTTATCTGTATCTGGACAGCATCATACTTTCTCCCAAACATCCACCGATGGCGCGAATTGAAATCGAAACCAAAGCGGCTTCCGGCGTCATTGTTCGCAAGATAAAGACCTTCGGCGTGGGAGATAAGTTGCAGGAGGCATCCGGCTTGGCTCAATACGATGGATTCACCGTTTCGGAAATCTATGCAGGTGGTGCTGTCACTTTCACCAATGGGGTCACCATTCGCAGTGGCGAAGTCATTGGCGATACCAACGAACTGAACATGCAGAGGGTGCAGATTCGTGAGACCATCATGGCTCATTTTGCCAAGGAGCGGGAATTGTTCAAGCGAGGCATCAAATGTCTGTCTCTTTTCTTCATCGACGAGGTGGCGAAATACAAAAGCTACGATGAAAAAGGTAACGAGGTAAAGGGAGTGTTCCAGAAGATATTTGAAGAGGAGTATGCGCAAATCCGCGACACGGAGTTGAACTTGTTTGATACGGAATACAACGACTACCTACTCCGCTGCGCAGCTGAAGAAGTGCATCGTGGGTACTTTTCCATCGACAAGAAGACAAAGAGAATAGTGGATGGAAAGGTGGATAAAAACGGTCTTTCCGATGATATCTCAGCCTATGACCTTATCCTGAAAAATAAGGAGCGTCTGTTGAGCTTTGAAGAACCGACTCGTTTCATTTTCTCCCACTCTGCCTTACGTGAGGGCTGGGATAACCCCAACGTGTTCCAGATATGCACCCTGCGTCATAGTAATTCAACCACCAATAAGCGGCAGGAGGTAGGCCGCGGCTTGCGTATTTGTGTGGATAAGAACGGAACACGCATGGATGCCGAATTGTTGGGGGATGAGGTGCATGAGGTTAACCGTTTGACCGTAATAGCCAATGAGAGCTACGCCGACTTTACCAAGGCTCTGCAACGAGAAACGCGAGAAGTGTTGCGAGAACGCGCTATCAAGGCAACGGTCAGCTATTTCACCGGAAAACAAATCAAAGTGGGAGAAGAGTCCCACACCATTACCGAGAAAGAAGCCAGCCGCCTTATTGTGTATCTGGAAGACAACGGGTACATAGATGATTTCAATAACATTACATCCGATTATAGGGAAGCTGTAGCCAACGATACCGTTAAGCCTTTGCCTGCACAGTTGCAACCCATTTCAGAAGGTGTCAAACAGCTGATTAACGCTATCTTTGATCCGAAATCCTTGGATGATATGGTGGTTGAAGTAAAACCTGCCACATCTGAAAATAAACTGAATGATAATTTCCATAAAGCCGCATTCCAAGACTTGTGGAACGAAATCAATCATCAGTATGTCTATACCGTGAGTTACGATAGCAATGAGTTGATAGAGAAAGTCGTTTCCTGCATCAACATGAGTCTTGATGTGAAGCAGCTTCGCTATATCATGGTAGAAGGGCTGCAGAATGAAGAAGATGTTGTGGAATTTGGCAATACTCACTCACAATCAGGCAAATTAACCATTGTATGTACTTCAACTGTACGTTACGATCTGGTGGGCGACATTGCGAAAGGGGCAAAGCTTACTCGCCGCACAGTCGTGAAGATATTAAAGAAAATCGATGAGAGCAAGCTGCGCCTTTTCAAAAACAATCCGGAGGAGTTCATTCGCAACGTGATTCGTATCATACAGGAACAGAAGTCCACGATGATTGTGGAGCATATTCACTACAACATCACAGAGGGTAAGTATGACAGCGACATCTTTACAGTGAAAAACAAGATGGATTTCGACCGCGCATACGATGCCAAAAAGAACGTTACCGATTACGTGTTCTGGGACAGTAAAGGCGAACTCAAATTTGCCCGGGATCTGGATGAAGCAAACGAGGTTATCGTGTACGCCAAACTGCCACGCTCCTTCCAGATTCCAACCCCGGTGGGAAATTACGCGCCCGATTGGGCAATAGTTATGCAGCAGGAGGGAGTGAAGCACATCTTCTTCATTGCCGAAACCAAAGGCTCCATGTCTTCAATGGACTTGTCCGCCATTGAAAAGGCAAAAATTGAATGTGCTGAAAAATTGTTCAATTCCATCTCGACAACCAATGTCAAATACCACAAGGTTGCGAGTTATCAAGATTTGATAGACTGTATAAATCATTTATCCTAAATATGCTTGCTCTTAAACTTGATGAAACGTCTGGAAAGAAAAGAGAAGCCTTAATGATGCTCTTTTTGGCTTCGGAATACGGGTGTGTTGAGCTTGTAGATGAAGCTCTTGAAAAATTTGAACAAGTAGAGAACTCTCGTTTCAATCATATTGGTTTATATGTGGATGACGAAGGACTCACTGCATTAATGCGCGCAGCAAAGCATGGAAAAGAGGAGACGGTAAGAAGATTGTTGGAGGCGGGAGCTTCAGGATATCATAGGGATAAAAGGAAACGGACAGCATTGATGTGGGGTGTATTATCCGGGAACCCGGAGGTCGTGCGTCTATTGGTATCGACCTCTAATGTAAATGATTGCGATGACTTGGAGAATGAGCCGTTATTTTATGCGTTGGAGGGAGGAAAGGCAGAAATTGTGAGATTGCTTCTTGAGAATAAAGCGTCTACAACTCATGTGCGATATGGGGTAGGAGGAGTGGTGGCGTATGCAATCAGAAAATCGACACGTGAAGTCGTGGAATTTCTTATTGAGGCAGGACAAAAACTTAACGGGGAAGATGGCAAGCACGGGGATGCATTGCACGAGGCAATTGTGAGAGGCGATGTTAGAATAGTTGCCAAATTGTTGGAGAGGGGTGCCAACCCGAACTTGCCGCCTCTTGTCGGTATGCTCCCTGTGCAGATAGCCATGTTTTTGGACGAACCGGAGTTGATATGTTTGCTCCTCGATGCAGGAGCATGTGCCGGAGTCTCCCTTCCAAACGGGGAAACGCTGAGAGAATGGGCAACACGAAAGAGACACGGTGGAATCCTTGCCTGGATTCAAAAGAATGATGACGCAAAAGAAAAACTGGATGAAGCGTTACTGAAGGCGGCGGAGAATGCTTCTGCCGATCTGGTGGAACTCTTGGTGCAAGCAGGAAGTACCACAGAAAAGCGTGACGCGCAGGGAAGAACACCTCTTCTCGTGGCAGCAGAACATGGAGATGTTTCTTCCTTAAAGATTCTTATTCAGCATGGAGCAAATGTCAATCAAATGGATTTTGAAGGTCAGAACGCTCTCCATATTGCAATTAGAAATAGTAAGAAAGAAGCTGCCCTGGCTTTGTTGGAATCAGATATCGATATTAATAAGTTTTCCCAAGGCGGATTGTCTCCACTTATGTGGGCGGCAGCGAGGGGAGAGGAGGAGATATTGCGCCGACTTATTGAAAAGGGAGCTGAACTGGATATTGGAGTGGATGAAAGGGCTTTATCATGGGCCGTCCTCGCTGGCCAGACAGAGAGTGTTCGGATACTGCTAAATGCCGGTGCCGAGCTGAATAAAAAAGGTGAAAGGTTGTTGATGAAAGCCATTAGGGCCCCTATGGAGTTAATTAAGCTACTGATGAGGCGCGGGCTTCTCCCAAAAGAAGGAGAATTTAAATGGGCAAAAATATTGGCGAGTCCGGAGGTGACGAAATACCTCGAATCTGTGCCGATGTACGAGAAGTCATAGATATTGCACCCCCTCCAAAATATCGTTCCTTGTCGTGTTAATTGACGTTAGCTGTTATATATCAATAGATTATAACAATAAAAGCATCCGTAATTTTCCCCTATATTCCCCCTTTTTCAACCGTTGTCCCCGTCGCCCATGATCATTCCCGGGTATTCTGGATGGTCATTAGTACATGGGTGCCCCCCGGGTCTACAGCCTTCTTCCTGGATCGCTTCAATAATCTTCGCTAGCGGATTTTCCTCCGCTGCCTTTTTCCTCTCCTCCTCCTTCGCTGCTTTCTCCAGCTCCGCCTCTCTCTTCTTTGTCTCGTAAGTTCCATCCATCTTATTGAGCATATCAACAATCTTGATGAGTCCGCTCCAGTTGCCTTTCTTCGCTTCTTCTTCCGCTTGCTCGCTCAATAACTCCATCCTCCGCTCCCACGTCATCACTGCCGCGGAGTCTGCCCGTTCCCGCAATTCTGCGATCAACTTGATAATGTTAGCATTTCTCGCAAGTCGACTCGCATCGGACCTTACCGCATCCTCGCTCTTTCCATTGCAATCAAATGCTTTGCGATAAGCTATCACCTGTCGTTCGCCCGATACAATCAGCCGTGCAAACTCCCTCTGTCTCTCAGTTAAATCTCCTTTTTTTGCCATAATCTGTCATAATCTGCCACAATTTGTCACAAAGAAGATACAGCTCATCCTCTTCCCTGTCAACCAATTTCCCCTCAGCTTAACATACCGGATTTTTTCCCTCCTGAATCGTCGCTCATGCTTTCGTTAGGATACACTCCACAGAACCACCTCAATCAGTCAAACGAGGAGAGATGAGAAACGAAGAAGCATGACACATCTCTACCCCGTACAAAACAACTCAAGACAGCGTCTTCACGGCAAACGCATTTGAGGAAAGTCAATCAACAGAGCAAATGCCCTTATTGACTGATATCCACGTTTATACGCATCATAAATCATGACAACCAGCGGTCATCATGAAGATGGCACTAGAGGGATCTCAGCATACATTAATGATTCGAGAAATCTGCGCAACGCGCACATTATTAATAAATCGTACATCGTACCTCGTAAATCGTACATAGGCAAACGCATTGCCTAATGCGTTTGCCCTGACAGCGCCTTGAAACGGATTGACAACAAAACGCGTCTCGTGATATAAGCGCGGAAGCTGAGCCGCCCCCTGAGAAAGCCTATGATGACGCTTGAGATATTTCGCCGAAAGATAGCAGCGGGAGAACCGTTGGAGGGAGAAGAGATGATTTCCTTCATGCGAACGCAGAGTGATGCCGCACGGCGCATCTTGTGCGAACTGAACAACGCCTACCACACGCCGCAGGAGATTCAAAGCCTTTTTGCCCGCCTCACGGAACAGGAGCCGGACGATACGTTCACCCTGTTTCCTCCTTTCTACACCGATTTCGGTCGCAACATTCACATCGGGAAACGCGTATTCATCAACTCTTGCTGCCAGTTCCAGGATCAGGGCGGCATCTACATCGGGGATGACTGCCTGATCGGCCACAGCGTTATCCTCGCCACACTCAATCACCATCTTGCCCCCGCGCGCAGGCAAAATCTTTCCCACGCCCCCATCCGCATAGGTCGCGGGGTATGGCTGGGAGCGCGCGCAACCGTCCTGGCCGGGGTTACCATTGGCGACCATGCCGTCGTCGCCGCCGGTGCAGTAGTGACCAGGGACGTCCCGGCACGCGCCATCGTAGGCGGAATACCTGCCAAAATGCTGCGCAGCATTGATGATCAGAGGCAGAGTTCGAGCCCGTCGTAAGCCGGAGAAATGAAGTCCGGAAGATAGGCGGTCAGCGCGCTGTATTCAAGGCGGTGACCGGAGTGAGTGATGTAGCCGCGCCCGGGTCTTAGCTCACGCATGAGCGCAATCGTTTCATCCACGCACAAGTGCGTACGGTGCGGCGGAAAGCAGAGTCCATCCATCGCCAGAGCATCCAGTCCTCGCAGCATCGGAGCAGATTCCGGCGGCAGATCCTTGATATCCGGAACATAGCCAAAAGAAGCGCCGTCGGCACTCCGGAAGACGTAGCCATAAGTCTCCACAGCAGCGTGAATAACGCGCACAGGCTGCACCTCGATGTCGCCCACGCGGAAGGCTGCACCGCTGTGACAGAGGCACCGGGCACGCACATAGCCCCGGTACGTCTGCTCCTCCGCAAGAGCCCAGGGATACATCCCCCGCAAGCGAGTGAGACATCTCTCCCCGGCATAGAGCGGCAGCAGCTCATCCCGCTCCCAGCAAAAGGCGCGTAAATCATCGAACCCTGCCACGTGGTCGAGATGTTCATGCGTGTAAATCACAGCATCAATGGCGGTGAAGCCGAACTTGAGAGCCTGAGCCCGCAGGTCGGGTCCGGAATCCACAAGCAACCTCGTAGAATGCGTCGAAACAAGCACCGATGAACGCAGGCGCTTGTTGCGAGGATCGGTGGAGGTGCAAACCTCGCAACGGCAACCGATCACTGGAACTCCCGTGGATGTGCCGCTTCCGAGAAAAAGAACCTTCATACGCTACATTGAGGATTGCTTTCCGGCGGCATTATGGCATAATGAATGCCGAACGGAAAGCAAATTATGCTCGCGCTGCTCAAGATACGCAACCTCGCCTTGGTCGATGAGCTGGTATGGGAGCCGGGTGCGGGATTTCTGAGCATCACCGGCGAAACCGGCGCGGGCAAATCAGTCATCATAGGTGGCATCTCACTGGTCCTGGGAGATCGGGCGGACAAGGCTTGCATCCGAAGCGGAGAAACGCAATGCACGCTGGAAGCTCTCTTCCAACTACCGCACCCGGAAGATATCAACGCGCAGCTTGAGGAAGCCGGCGCGCCGCCCTGCGAACAGGGAGAACTGATCATCCGCCGCATCATCACTCCCAACGGCAATCGCCAATTCATCAACAACTCGCCCGTCACCCTCTCCCTCCTGCGTCGGATCAGCAGCGGTCTTGTGGATATGCATCACCCGGACTCTGCTCGAGGGTTGGCAAACCGCGAAAGGCAGCTTGCGTTACTGGACGCATTTGCAGAGGCATCGGGAGAGGTAAGCGCATACACGCAAGCTTACCGTGCCTGGCAGCAAGCCGCGAGGGAGTACAGAGAACTTGCCCAGAGCGAAGCTGCCAACGAGCGCGAACTTGATTTTCTGCGCCACCAGATCAACGAAATCGAGGGTGCAGAATTCACCGCGGAAGAAGTGCAGACCCTGGAGGAACGTTGGCAGCGCGCAAGGAATGCCGGTCGTTTGCGTGACACTGCTTCTCCCTTGCCGCTTATGCTGGATGGTGGGGATGGTTCGGCTCTGGATATTTTGCGACGGGCAGTGCGACAGGCGCGAGAGTTAGAGCGGATGGATGGTTCCTGCGTAAAATGGCTTCAACCACTGGAAGAAGCCGTGGCAAATCTGGACGAAGTGACAGCTTCCTCACAGGATTACCTGGATTCCCTTGAAAGTGATCCCGAGCAGCTCGCAAAGCTGGAGGAGCGCATCACACTGCTGGACACCCTGCGACGCAAATACGGAACCGACTTCGAGAGCATCATGGCTCATCTGCAAACCTGCCGCGAAAAACTGGATGGGATGGAGCGCCGCGATGAACGACTCGCAGAGCTGAAGGAAAGAGAATGCGCAAGCAGAAAAGAGCTCACAGATGTCGCCGCTAAACTGAGTGCCAAACGGCGTAAGGCCGTAACAAAGCTGGAGAAGACCTTCCTCTCTCACGCAGCGCATTTGGGGTTCCGCCAGGCACATTTCAAAGTGCTGCTTGAAGCATCGACAGAGCCGGGACCTCACGGAGCAGAGTGTGCAGAGTTCTTATTCGGTCCAAACCCGGGAGAACCCCTGAAACCTTTGCGTCAGATTGCCTCCAGTGGTGAGCTGGCACGCGTAATGCTTGCTCTCAAAAGCGCACTGGCGAAGCAGGATGCCACGCCTTTACTCATCTTCGACGAAATTGATGCCAATGTAGGCGGCGAAATTGCCCGCGCTGTGGGGAAGAAGATGCAAGAACTCGGGCGTGACCGCCAGGTCATTGCAATCACGCACTTCCCGCAAGTAGCAGCTCTGGCTGCACACCACTATCTTATTTCGAAAGAAGTTGAGCACGGTCGTAGCGTCTCACGCCTCACTGAGCTCAGCGAAAAATCACGTATCGCAGAACTCGTACGTATGCTCGGCAGCAGCGGCTCTGCCGCCGAAGCACACGCTCGAAGTTTGCTTAGAAATTGATAAATCCCCTCCATCACATGAATATAAACCGTCTCCTGATAACCTCCCTCCTTTTCCCCTTGCTGACTTGGATGCTTCCCGCTGCTGCAGCGGAAGACCAGGAACGCGATCTTACCCTCTGGTACCGCGAACCGGGACCGGTAGATGCACCGAATTTGCCATGGAATAAAGACAATGCGGCCCGTGGCAAAAGCAATACCGCTAATTACGGAACATGGGAAAGTCGCACCTTGGCCATCGGCAATGGCCGCATTGGAGCCACTCTCTACGATGGCCAACCACTGGATTGCCTCGTGCTGAATGAGGTGAGTCTTTGGACTGGTGGACCAAACACCGCAAACAACGGCTCGGGGTACGCCTACGGTCCCCTGTCAAACCAGGAAGAATTCGGCAGCTACCAACCTTTCGCCCAGCTTTTCGTTCGCTACGACACCCCGGGAGAAATCAGCGATTTTGAGCGTAGCCTTGATCTGAAAGATGCAACTGCGCGTGTCTCTTACACTGAAAAACGCGGCGATGAGCTTATCAAACACGAGCGCATGTCATTCACCAGTAAACCGGATGATGTCATCGTGTACAGCGCCAAAGTCGATCAACCGGGAAAACTCAATGCAGACATCGCCCTGCTTCCCTTCCACACGGTGAAGTATGCCAAGGCGGGAACGAATGAACTCATCATGTCCGGGACATTGGCGAACGGTGAAAAGTTTGAGGGACGCATACTCGTGCTGACTGAAGATGGAACCTGTTCTATAAACGGTCCATGCTCGAAATTAGAAGTCAACTACGAGGGGGGCGGAAATGGACAACATCCGGTGTACGACGGTACAAAGGCGCCGTATCTCAAGATACGAGATACGACGAAATTCACCGTGCTTATCTCTCTCGCCACGGACTACAAAATGAGTCCAAAGGAGGGATGGAAAGGCAAAACGCCGGATAAGCGCAATACCCGCACTCTCTCCGCCGCACGCAAAATTGATCTCGCTACCCTTCACAAGCGCCACGTCAAGGATTATCGCTCCTTGTTCAATCGTGTTGCACTGCGGTTCGACTCAGGCACGCCAGAGGATCGCAAAAGCATGCCCATCAACGAACGCCTCGAGGCCTACAAAAAAGATCAGACTGATCCGGAATTGGAAGCTTTGCTCTTCCATTTTGGACGCTACATGCTTATCAGCGGATCACGCCCGGGAAATTTGCCCATGAATCTGCAAGGCATATGGAACATCATGGTACATGCTCCCTGGGCCTGCGACTACCATACGAACATCAACGTGCAAATGTGTTATTGGGGCGCGGAAGTGGCCAATCTTTCGGAGTGCCATGAGCCATTGATGGACTTCATCTACGTGATGCAGGAACCATTGGCGGAAACTACGAGAAAGGAATTCGGAGAACAGACGAGAGGATGGACTACTCGGGTATCGCAGAATCCCTGGGGCGCCGGCGGCTGGACCCAATGGAATATGCCGGTGAATGCATGGTACGCCCTGCACATGTGGGAGCATTACCTCTTCACCCAGGACACAAAATTCCTCAAAAAACAGGCCTACCCTGTTTTTAAAAATGTCTCGCAATTTTGGGAAGACCGCCTCAAAGTAGTCGGCGCCGGCGGAAAGGGACTTGAATCCGGCAATAAACCTCTTGATCCGGAACAGCATCCTGAACTCAAAGAAATTGAAGCAGGTTCACTCGTTGCCCCCAAAGGATGGTCTCACGAGCATGGCCCCGTGGAAGATGGTGTCATGCATGATCAACAACTCATTCGCGAACTCTTCGGTTTCACTACTCAGGCAGCAAAAATTCTTAAGATGGATAAAGCATGGGCGAAAACATTGCAAGACAAAAAGCAACGTCTCGTAGGCAATCGCGTGGCGGAAGGGGGCTATCTGCAAGAGTGGATCATTGATCGCCCGGATATGGTCACGGGGCACCGCCACACCTCCCACCTCATCGGTGTGTATCCGGGGTCGACTATCACAGCGCGAACAACACCGGAACAGATGAAAGCCGCAGCGAAGAGCCTGGAATTACGCGGCAACAGCGGAGACAATCGCCGCAGCTGGACCTGGCCCTGGCGCGCTGCTCTTTATGCGCGTTTCCATGATGGTGAGCATGCTCATGAAATGGTGAGCAGCCTGTTGCAGTTCAACATCCTCTACAATTTCCTTGCCACGCATCCTCCCATGCAGATGGATGGCACATACGGCATTACCGCAGCGATTGCCGAAATGCTGCTGCAAAGCCATGACGGCATCATCGAACTTCTGCCCGCTTTGCCGAAAGCATGGAAGGACGGATCGGTAAAGGGTCTGCGCGCTCGAGGAAATATTACCCTGGATTTCTCATGGAAAGACGGAAAAGTCGAAGATTACACGGTTTATTCCGCTACGCCGGAAAAACCAGTCACCCTTCTCGTGAATGGAGAAGAAAAGAACGCAACTGCAAAACCTTTGCCAACCGCTAAAAAGAACAAGAAAACGAAGCAGACGAAACATTCTGATTGACTTATCCGGTCGAATATGATACACAGCAGAGTTGATATGAAAAAGACGCTTACCTCTCTCAGTAAAATGCTGTTATTAGCACTGTGCATTTGTGTAACAGCCCCGGCACAAGACGATGCTAACGCCCCAACCGATACTGCTCCGACAAAGAGCGAGGGCAAAGACACCGACAAAAAGGATAATAAAGTAGAAATGGGTGCAGTGGCGACAGCCCTTTCAAAACTCAAGACTTTCAACAGCAAGCCGAATCTCAAAGCCAAATACTACGTGTACTTGCAGTCAGCGAGCTGGTGCGGTCCTTGCCGCGCCGAGATGCCGGACATTGTGAGAGAGTACGACCAGATGCGCCTTGCAGGCGTCGAGATCATTCTTCTTGGATGTGACAGAACTGAATCTGAAGCAATGGCTTACCTCGGGCAGTTCCACGCAGGATTCCCGGGACTCATGGTGGACAAGGGGTCTTCTCTGCCCGGTTTCATCCAAGCCAGAGGCATACCGAATGCTATCTTCGTGGATGCTGATGGGAAAATGCTGACTAGGGGGCATGGATCCATCATCATGAAATGGAGAGAAATCATTGGAAAATAGTTTCGCTCCCCCTCTTTACTCACTTTTGTCCCCTCTATAAAATCATGAGAAAATTCCCTTTTCTTTCTCTCTTGGTGTTTTCCATCGGATTCGCATGTTCTCCACTTTTGGCGCAAAATGATGCCGGTGTGACCGACGATGTATCCGGTGAGTCCGAAGTCAGTAATTCTGAGGACTCGACAAGCTCCAACTCCTCCCATGATGGAAAGAAGGGAAAGGCGACGTCAAAGAAAAAGGCTTCTGTCCTGGGATCCCTCAGTGAGATGGATGTTTTCAACGCAGAGCCCAACAAGAAAGCCAAATTCTTCATCTATCTGCAATCTGCCAGTTGGTGCCCTCCATGCCGTAAGGAAATGCCGAAGATCGTCGAGATGTACCCCGAGATGAAGAAGGCAAAGGTGGAAATTATCCTCATTGGATGTGACAGAGACAAGGAGTCCGCACAGAAGTATCTTCAGACTTTCAAGGCTCCCTTCCCCGGCGTGATGCTCAAAGAAGGCAAGGATCTTCCCGGCTTCGTGAAGACACAAGGGATTCCGCATGCCGCGTTTGTGAATTCCAAGGGACAACTCATCGAGGAGGCCTTTGCCACCTCCGGCATCATTGAACGCTGGAAAGAGGTCATCAAACAAAAGCCTCAGAAGAAGAGCAAGAACGAAAAGTAGATCGCTTCCTGAGCGCAGCAAACGCATTTGAATTCGCGCGCAAGCGCGGGAATTCTCCAAAGCGTACGTCCAACATCGTAACGTACATAGGCGAACGCATTTTCCAATGCGTTTGTTACGCTTCTTTGAGGTGGGGCAAATGAATGCTTTAGAGTGTTCGCAGGACAGGAGAGATCTGTTCTTTCTCCTGACCCCTTCCGTGTTTTGTTGTTTGAGCTGCGTAATTGGGCTTGATTTTGCAGGCGTAGTGGCGTACACTCGCGCGCAACATGGCAGATCGTAAAAAACCGTATCCGTTCGACGAGTTTGAGCCCGCCTGGCAAAAGGTCTGGGATGAACAGAAAACCTTCCACGTTGGCAACCCCGGAGATCCGGAATTTGATACATCCAAGCCCAAGCGCTACATCCTTGATATGTTCCCGTACCCTAGCGGGGCGGGACTGCATGTAGGGCATCCGGAGGGCTACACCGCCACGGACATCGTGAGTCGCTACCTGAGGCGCAGGGGATACAACGTCCTGCATCCTATGGGATGGGACTCCTTCGGTCTGCCGGCGGAACAATACGCCATCAAGACGGGACAACACCCGGCGGTGACAACGGCGGCTAACATCGACAACTTCCGCCGCCAGCTCAAGATGCTCGGTTTTTCGTATGATTGGGATCGCGAAATCGCAACCACGGATCCGAAGTACGTGCGCTGGACACAGTGGATTTTCCTGCTGCTCTACAACTCTTACTACGATAAAGCGGCAAAGAAAGCGCGCCCGGTAAGCGAATTGGAATCGAAGGGATGGACTCGTGAACAAATTGATGCTGTGCGCTTGGCGTACGTGGCGGAAGGCATGGTCAACTGGTCGCCGGACATGGGAACCGTATTGGCCAATGAAGAGGCGGAAGAGTGGCGCAGCAAAGGTTTTACGATTGAGCGTCGCAAGCTGCGCCAGTGGATGCTGCGCATCACCGCCTATGCCGAACGCCTCATTGACGAGCTGGAAACTCTCGACTGGCCGGAGAGTATTAAGCTGCTGCAGCGCAACTGGATTGGTAAATCCACCGGTGCAGAAGTGGTCTTTACTTGTGGGCAGCACAAAATCACCGTTTACACCACCCGACCGGACACCCTCTTTGGCGCCACGTACATGGTGCTCTCTCCGGAACACGAACTTGTGGAGCAGATCGCCACGCCGGAGCAGATGGAAGCCGTCCGCGCGTACAAAGCAGCCTGTGCAGAAAAGAGCGACCTGGAGCGCACCGACCTCTCCAAGGAAAAGACCGGCGTATTCACCGGAGCGTATGCCGTCAACCCCGTGAACGGCAAGGAAGTGCCCGTCTGGATCGCAGACTACGTGCTCACGGGTTACGGCACAGGGGCCATTATGGCGGTTCCGGCTCACGACGAACGCGACTACGAGTTTGCCACGAAATTCGGTCTGCCGATCATTCAGGTCGTGCAGCCGGACGACCCTTCCACGCCATGGCAGGACTTCTGCGGATACGACGGCACGATGGTCAACTCCGAATACCTTGATGGTCTGAGCGTACCGGAGGCAAAGGCCGCCATGATCCGCAAGCTGGAGGAAGCAGGCAACGGACGCGGCAAGGTCAACTACAAGCTGCGTGACTGGCTCTTCAGCCGCCAGCGTTACTGGGGCGAACCCTTCCCCATCCTGTGGGACAAAGAGACGGGATTGCATCACCCGCTCTCGGAGAGCGAGCTTCCCCTGCTCCAGCCGGAAATGAAAGACTTCAAGCCGAGCGGCGACCCACGCGGTCCGCTGGTGAAGGCTGAGGATTGGATTCACTACTCTGACCGCTTCACGCGTGAAACCAATACCATGCCGCAATGGGCAGGCTCCTGTTGGTACTACCTGCGCTACCTCGATCCGCACAACGACACGCAATTCATCTCTCCGGAAGCGGAGAAATATTGGATGAGTTCTACAGGCAACCCGGGTGGGGTGGATCTGTACGTGGGCGGTACCGAGCACGCCGTGTTGCACTTGCTTTACGCACGCTTCTGGCACAAGGTGCTCTACGATTACGGTCTCGTCTCCACCCCGGAACCCTTCAACAAGCTGGTGAACCAGGGTCTCATCCTTGGAGAAGATGGACAGAAGATGAGCAAAAGTCGCGGTAATGCCGTGAATCCGGATGATATCGTGCGTGAATATGGCGCAGATGCCATCCGCCTTTATGAGATGTTCATGGGACCGCTCAAGGAAGTAAAACCCTGGGCAACCAAAGGAGTGGAAGGCATCAGCCGCTTCCTCGCTCGCGTCTGGCGTATCGCCATGGTGGAGAATCAGGAGGGCAATTGGATCGTTTCCGATAAGCTCACTACCACGGACACCGGTCTCACCCCTGCCCGCAAAGAGCTGCACCGTACCATCAAAAAAGTCACGGAGGACATCGAAGCCATGAGCTTCAACACCGCGATCTCCAAGATGATGGAATGTACCAACGCCATGACGAGTGCGGAGACCGTATGCGTTGCGGATTATGTGGGCCTGCTTCATGTGCTCAATCCCTTTGCGCCGCATATCACAGAAGAATTGTACAGCCGCCTGCGTACGAAGTTTACCGAACTGCCGACACCGCAACTCGCCCTGCAAGACTGGCCCGGCTTCAACCCGGATTTCCTCGTGGAAAACACCGTGGAAATTGTGCTGCAAGTGAACGGAAAACTGCGTGACAAACTGCAAATGCCGAAGGATGCCGACCGCGCCGCAATGGAGCAGGCAGCTCTTGCTTCCCCACGGGTACAGGAATTCACCGCCGGTCTCACCGTGCGCAAAGTCATCGTGGTGCCGGGACGCCTTGTGAATGTCGTAGCCTCCTGAGGACGATTTCACATCCGTGCATGACTGCCGACGCACCCGGACTTCTGCTGGCGAATTGCCCTACCCCACTGGGTGTCATGCTCCTCGCAGCCACGAGAGAGGCCCTTGTCGGTGCGTGGTTTGAAGGGCAGGCACATTTTGGCGGCAGCTGGGATCTTTCTCGCGCCGAACGCCGCGATTCTCCCCTGCTCAACCGAGCGCAGGCATGGATTGCTGCCTACTTCGCCGGTGAAAGCCCCGGAGAGAACACCATGCCCCCACTCGCCCCGCGCGGCACTCCGTTCCAACTCGCCGTCTGGAATCTTCTGCGCACAATCCCTTACGGTTCAACGACTACCTACGGTTTTCTCTCATCAGCCCTGCGTCAATCCGGCATACGCGCCTGTCCGCAGGCTGTCGGCGGCGCGGTAGGTCGTAACCCGCTCTGTCTCTTCATTCCCTGCCACCGCGTCTTGGGCTCTGACGGTTCACTTACAGGCTACGCCGCGGGCACAATGCGCAAGAAACAACTCATCACCCTGTATGAAGCTGAAGCAACACATTGCACATAAATAGTCCACATGTGTATTCGCAACGGGAAAGAGTCTGTACAAATTGCCTATCATGCTTAACCGAGTGAGTTTTCTAAAATCGATAAAAACCCTCTCAAATTCCTCATATTTCCTATACTGTGTCAATTTTCTTACTTGCTAATGAAGTCTAAATAAGTTATGCTGACGGCGCTATGTTGATAGATAGCATACGTCTTTATGCTCGAGCCGGAAAGGGAGGGGACGGACTCGCCAGTTTCCGGCGTGAGAAGTTTGTACCGAGGGGAGGACCGGATGGAGGAGACGGAGGAGACGGAGGAGATGTGGTGTTGGAGGTGAGTCAGGGAGTGCATGATCTGCGTCGGTATTTTTATGATCCTAAACTCATTGCAGAGAAAGGGATGCCGGGTATGCATGCGCTTAAGCACGGTAAATCTGGCAAGAGTTTGGTAGGTAAGGTACCACCCGGTACGGTTGTTTTCAGAACACAAGCGACATCCATGCAGGAGGCAGCTTGGCTGGAGAAAGAGGGAGAGGGGCTGCAGCTGGAACAAATTGCGGATCTCACGAGAGAGGGCGAACGCTTCGTCCTTTGCCATGGTGGTAAGGGAGGTCGGGGCAATTGGCATTTCCGCACAGCGACTGACCAGGCTCCTACTGTTTTTGAAACAGGCACAGAAGCTGAGGAAGGAGTTTTTGTGCTGGAGTTGCGCAGTATCGCCGACGCAGGACTTGTCGGCTACCCAAATGCGGGGAAAAGTTCCCTCCTCAGAGCACTCTCGCGCGCTAAACCAAAGGTGGCAGCCTACCCATTTACCACGCTGCAGCCGGTGGTGGGCGTGGTGGAGTGTGAAGACTATTCTCGTTTTGTTGTGGCAGATATCCCGGGAATCATAGAAGGAGCCGCCAATAACCGTGGATTGGGTCATGAATTCCTTCGTCATATCATGCGCTGCCGCGTGCTTCTCTTTGTAGTGGATATGACCGGTATTGAGCACGATCCTGTCGAGGCTATTCAAACCTTGCGTAAAGAACTAAAACTTTACTCTGAAGAACTTGCCACGCGTCCATGGATCATCCTCGCTAATAAAATGGATGTCCCCGGAACGCAGGAGAACTTTGATGCTTTGCGCACCCGCTTTCCTCGCATTGATGTCCTTTCCGTCTCGGCTCTGGAAAAAACAGGCTTGGATATCCTCAAGGGCAAAATTCGCGATCTGCTTAATCTTCATTAGTCAAAAATCACAATTCGTGTGATCTCAACCTGAAAAATGGAGGTGTCATGACGCTCATCCAAATTGTGTTGAACTTGCATATTTCTTGACTTATGTGCTAATCTTGAAAACATGGCAAGTGACGCGGCAAAAGAAAAGTGGCGCAGTACACCTCATAGCCCCGGCGTATACCTGATGCGCGGTATCGGAGGTGGGGTCATCTACGTGGGCAAGGCAAAGGATCTGCATAAGAGGCTGGCTAATTATTTTTCTCACTCACGCGCCTCGTTGGATAATGGCAAAACCCGTGCTCTCATCGCCGCCATTGAGGACTTCGATTATTTTGAAGTGCGCAATGAGCAGGAATCTCTCCTTCTTGAGCAGAAACTTATCAAAGAATACCGTCCGCACTATAACGTTCAGTTGCGCGATGACAAGCGATACTTCCTCTTACGTGCCAGCAGTCAGGACCCATTTCCCCGTTTCTCTCTCGTACGCTTCAGGAAGGAGGATGGGGCCCGCTATATTGGTCCCTTTGTTCATAGCGGCGCCCTGAAAGATACCCTTGAATGGCTCAATCGTCGTTTCGGACTGCGTAGCTGCAAAGCTCGTTGCCCCGGCGCGGAAGAATATCGCCACTGCCATGACGACATCATTCGCCACTGCTCTGCTCCCTGCATCAACCGTATTTCCCGCGAGGAATACAAATCCCGTTTTGATACGGCCTTGGGTCTTTTCGAAGGACGAGGTATTCGCGACCACTTGAATGAACTTAAGGAACAAATGCTTGCCGCATCTGAAAACCTTGATTTTGAACAAGCAGCAAAACTGCGCGATATCCGCGAAAATATTGAAAAAACTCTTGAACCCGCCCGACGTTTTGCCCGACGAAGTGAACATAATCTCCCCGGAACCGTGAATCCGGAATCGGATCTCGCGGAACTTGCCGATGTCCTTTCAATCCCTCTTCCCCATGTGATGGAATGTTTTGACATCTCCAATCTATCCGGTAACTTTATCGTCGCTTCCATGGTTCGTTTTACGGATGGACGCCCCGACAATTCGGCTTACCGCCGCTACCGTATCCGCAGTGTAGGGGATTTACCTAATGATTTTGCGTCTATGCTGGAGGTTATTCGTCGCCGTTATTCTCGCATTCTCGGTGAAAATAGCACCCTTTACCAAAAACAAGAGGACATCAGCACCTACAAATGGCTCTTGAACCTCAGAGAGGAAGGACGTTCCCCCATCACTGTACCTGATCTCGTTGTGGTGGATGGTGGTAAAGGGCAACTGAACATGGCCGTGCGGGTGCTCTCCGAAATCGGTTTGGGCGATATGCCGACTGTTGGACTTGCTAAGCGGGATGAAGAGATATACTTCCCTGATCGTGATGCCCCCCTCGTTCTCTCCCGTGATTCCGGCGCGCTGCGATTGCTGCAAAGACTTCGAGATGAAGCCCATCGATTTGCTCATAACTACAATGAGCTACTCATGCGCAAACGCGTACAGGAAAGCCGCTTGGACGCCTGCCCTGGCATGACACCCCGACGCAAACAATTGCTTCTCTCGCATTTCCACAGCCTCTCACGCCTCCGTGCTGCTTCCTTGGATGACCTTACTGCTCTTACCGGTATTTCGCGCCCATGGGCGGCCCAACTCTACGCCTGGCTCCAGGAGCTCAATTCATGAATGAGTCAAAGAATCTCTTTTACGTTTGTGTAAAGAAACGTTAATTCCAGGTAAGTCCAACAGCTTGACGAACACGGGTAAGTGTCTTATTCGCCTCCTCACGAGCGCGGTGTGCACCGTCTGCGAGCACGTTGTCCACATATCCAGGATTGGCAAGCAGCCACTCACGCTTTTCTCGGGCGGAACGGAAATACTCCCAATAAGCTTCAAAGAGATCCTTCTTGAACTGTCCATAGCCGATACCGCCGGCAAGGTGTTGCTGCACCATGAGATCGTAGTTCTCCGGCGAGGCAAAAAGTTTGTAGAGGGTTAAAATGATAGAGCCATCTGTTGATTTTGGAGCTTCCAGAGGAGTGGCGTCTGTGACGATTTTTTTATTAATGAGTTTACGGAGCTCCTTCTCCTCCCCGAAAATTGGAAGGGTATTGCCATAGCTCTTGCTCATTTTCTGTCCATCGAGCCCGGGAACTACTGCTGTTGATTCGCTGATAACAGGCTCCGGAAGTTTAAAAAGTTCTCCGAAGATCTCATTGATCTTGCCCGCCAGGTCACGCGTAACCTCCAGATGCTGTTTTTGGTCTTTGCCCACAGGCACAGCGTCAGAATTATAAAGCAGAATATCCGCCGCCATAAGAACCGGATAGGCAAAAAGTGCATGAGAAGCCGCGATGCCTCGAGCCATCTTTTCCTTGTACGAATGGCAGCGCTCCAGAAGTCCCATCGGGCACACCGTGGAAAGAATCCATGCCAACTCATTCACTTCCGGCACGGCGGATTGTGCAAAAAAAACCGCTTTCTTGGGGTCTAATCCACAGGCCAGAAAGTCCACCGCCAGTCTATGCGTGTTGTCATGCAGAGCCTGAGGAGATTCCATCGTCGTCATCGCGTGGTAGTTCGCGATGAAATAAAAAGCCTCCCCTTTCTCCTGCAAACGCACGGCCGGGAGTATGGCTCCAAAGTAGTTGCCGATGTGAAGTTGCCCGCTTGGTTGTAATCCTGTCAAGTAACGCATAATTAGATTAGTTTTAAATGGATTAGTGGGAGTTAGAGGATGAAACGGTATCCGTCGTGTCACCATCCAGGGAAAGGACGCTGTGCAGGTAACGACGAAGACTGGCAGCATTGTAAGCGCCCTCAATAACACGCAGCTTCACCCCTTCTGCATACAGAATTGTGGTGGGCACCTTGGTAATATGAAACTCTTCCGCCAGCGCCGGATATGTATCCGCATCAACTTCCACCACTTGTACACATCCCTTCTCCTCGTGCGCGACAGTCTTGAGTTCCTCAATCATGCGCTTACTATGCGGGCACCAGGAAGCAGTGAAACACAGCCAAAGTGAACGACCACTCACACCGACAACCTGGCGGATGTCGGAGCCATCGTACGTGGTGAAAAGTTCATAGCGAGGGCCAAGAGGAAGAGAGGAAGGGGTATCTTGAGATTTCAGATCCGCACGAACACTGAGGGAATCGCGATCCGGATGGGGCGCCGGCCGTGGCGATATGATGGGAATATCTTGTGCGGGCGTCTCTCTCTCATCCATAGTTTCTTCCTGTGAAGAATCATCATCACACGCAGTCAATAGAAAGACTCCGAGCATAAAGGCTCCCGCTGGGAAACACCACCGCTTCATGACATCCCATATCATCCCCCAATCTACCATATCTGAAAAGCAGTTTTTGCGTCCTACGACAAAGTTTTCTGCCCGCAGGTAGCTCTAAGAAGCGGTGATACATGAAATCGCACCACGCGTCGCCGGGGTAAACGTATTTTTTGTTGAGTACCGGGCAACAACAAACTGCGCTCTCGAACGGTCTTGAGACGAAAACTACCGAAACGCGCGATTTTTACTTCTCCATCCTCCAGCAGCCCCATGCGAATAGCCGTAAATACACATTTAATGGCATCCTGCGCTGCGGCAGGAGTAGCCGTTCCTCCGAGTGCCTCCTGCACGGTCTGAGTGAAATCACGCTGATTTGACGGATCAATGAGGAACATGACGCAGGCAGTAGAAAAATCAGCGGTTGTTGCGGGAACTGAGGGCCAGAAGACGCAGAATGTAGTACACTAAAACCGCAATGGAGGATAACGCCGCAGAAACATACGTCATTGCCGCCCAGCGCAATGCGGAGGAGGCGTGCTGGTGCATGGCAGGGGAAATATGCCGTGAATTTCTCAGCCATGCTAACGCACGCCGTGATGCATCCAGTTCCACTGGTAAGGTAACGAAAGTGAAAAGTGTACTCAACGAGAAGAGTGAAAGACCGATCCATGCCACCCATGTACCGCTGCCAACAGCAGCAATGATGAGTCCGAGAAACAGAATCCACTGCCCCATGTGTGTGCCAATGTTCACAATGGGAACCATGCTGCTTCGCATCCCAAGCCATGGATAAGCTTGCGCGTGCTGCACGGCGTGACCACATTCATGAGCCGCCACAGCCGCCGCTGCCACCGAAGATTGAGAATATACGCTGTCTGAAAGATTAACTGTGAGCGTAGCGGGGTTGTAATGGTCGGTAAGTTGTCCGGGAATATGAGTGATTTGCACGTTGTGGAGACCATGAGCATCCAGCATTTCGCGAGCAATTTGTTCACCGGTAAGTCCGGCAGATTCCGCAGAGTACTCCTGCATGCGTCTCCTCATACCCACCTGCACGACAAACCCAACTATGCCGGCGAGGACAATGAGCCCAATACCGATAATCGAAGCCTGATCTACGGACATACCGTAACTTAGGCCGTCACTATAATAGGCCAGATGAGGAATCAGTATCATGGTAGGTAAGATTCATCGAAGATCTCTTTTGTTCAATTCCAATGAAGGCGTCGCTTCTGAAGAAGAGTGAAGTCTCTGCAGCGTGCGATGCAATAGCTTTTCTCCGGCACGTCGCACGGAGGAACCTGCAAAAAAATGCTGCCACGGCTCGCCCTCTAAATGTTCCAATTCTTCAAGAGGCATCCGCGCAAGACGAACCGGCATCAAAAGATGAGGATCCACCTTACGAGCAGGTGGCAGTCTGTTCCATGGGCAAACTTCTTGGCAAGTATCGCAGCCAAACATTCTCTCCCCGAGAGCTTCCCTCACCTTTGGTGGCAGCTTATCCTGCTCATTGCGCGCTTCAATAGTCCAATATGACAAGCAAAGACGTGCATCGCAGCTCCCCTCATGCAGAGCGCCGGTTGGACAGGATTCCTCACAACGCCGGCATTTTCCGCAATGATTCGGTATGGGAGAATCCACCGGTAAATCGAGAGTTGTAAGGATACTGCTCAGAAAGCAAAACGATCCTCCACGCAGCCGCACCAGAAGTCCATTGCGACCGATCCAACCAAGCCCAGCCTGTGCGGCAAAAAAACGTTCACTAATTGGACCGGAATCACTGAAGCACACTTGCTTTCCCCCGTAAAATGAGAGAGTCTCATCCAAATCTGCCAGCTTAGGTGAGAGTAGTTTGTGGTAATCTTCTCCCTGTGCGTAGCGTGCGATGATTCCTTTCTGTTGTCGGGCATCACTGCGTGGGTACTCATAAGTCAAAATAATGACACTGCGGGCACCTGGCAAAACAAGCTGGGGATTCAAACGCGCTGGCAGATGTCGCTCCAGCCAATCCATACCTGCATGGCAGCCTCGGTTAATCCAGTATTTCAATGCATTTCCCTGCGGTGCGTCAGCTCGTGCGACTCCGAGAGCGGAAAACCCAAGAGCCCTCGCTGCGTACTCCACAGCTTGTCGCGCTTCCCTCATACCTCTTCCCCTCATGTCGTGATCAAGACCTTCATTAACCACTCCCCTATCACCGGAGAAATCGGCAGCGCCTGCACCACTCGACATACCGCGCGCTGCACTCGGAGTCCCCAAGGGGTATCAGATCTCACTCCGGCTTTATACGCCAGTCTTTGCACGTTAGCAGATGCCTCCTTGCAACCAAGCGCCGCCGCCTTCTTGTACAGTTTCAAAGCTTTTGAAAAACTACGCGGCACGGCGCGTCCACGTTCATACATAGCAGCCAGATTGTTGATTGCACGCGCATCCCCCGCCTGTTCTCCTATTTCGTAGAGCCTGCGCGCCATGCGCAGCTTCGGACCATGCATTCCCAGCCCATTCATGTACAGATACCCCATGTAGAAAAAAATGTTCGGAGTGGAGGGCGCGCTATGAGCCAACTCAACGAGCAGCTTCCTGGCTTCACTAGGATTTGGTTTACAACCTACGCCGTTCATCAAGTAACGAGCAAGCTCAGCTCGTGCCTTCGGTAACCCCGCTTCCGCTGCCGCCTTCATCCGCAATAATGCATCGCGCGGAGACGCTTTGCATCCCCTTCCCTTCTCGTAGTAAAGAGCCAATCGGTACAATGCTTCGTTTCTTGCACTCAGGTAATCTGCACGGTTGATGCCTTTCCCTCTCGTGTTTTCAATCTTTCCATCAGCCAATGCCAGGGCCAGGGCAAATGCTTTTTCTACCCTCGGCTCTATTCCTACACGCGTCCCTTCATACACATCCAACAGAAGCATTCTCGCAAGAAGATGCCCCTGCTCCGCACATTTCTCAAGCATTCCCGGCACCGCCGACACATCTCGTATCGTTGGATCAGATAGCATCATGCAAGCCTGCGCGTAAAGGCTGTCTGCATCTTCGACCTCCCCCGCAGCCGCATGAGGAGACGCCACTACCCCCAACGCCCATAAAAGCAGAGGTGCGACCAACATGAGCGCGTGGGAAAGTATCTTCATCTTCTTGTCCCCATCCTACCACAACCTCATACCCCGGGGCAAGACAGAAGCGTATGTAAACCATTCCAACATCTACCCGGAGCTGCCCCTCTCCCGTACACCTTTCTCATAACGAGGGACTAAATAAAAATGCGCGCCGTCGAGAAGGAAGCGGAAGATAACCACCAGAAAGCCCCTCGTACGGCGCGTACGAACGCAAAATACGACGTAAGGTAAAGCTTAACGCTTGCTGAACTGAAAACGCTTGCGAGCGCCCGGGCGACCTGCCTTTTTGCGTTCTTTCATGCGTGAGTCACGCGTAAGTAGTTTTTGCTTACGAAGCAGCTCACGGTTCGCTTCATCCACTAGCACAAGAGCTCGAGCAATCGCCAGACTCATAGCGCCAGTCTGACCATGAATCCCACCACCTTTTGCCACAATCAACACGTCAAACTTCTTCATGGTATTGGTGGCATAAAAAGGCTGAAGAACTGTGTTTTGGAGGGCATCTGTCGGCAAATACTCTTCAAAAGAGCAACGATTAATGGTAATCTTGCCAGACTTATCTTCTGCCACAGGGGTAAGCCACGCGTGGGCAATGGCTTCCTTTCGACGTCCGGTGGCGTTGTAGGGGGTTGTAGTGCTCATGATGATTCAGGGAAAAGAGGGATAGATCAAGAAAGGGAAACAGGATGAGGATTCTGCGCTGCGTGCGGATGTTCCGCTCCGGCATAGACTTTCAGACGAGTAGCCTGTGCGTGACCCTGCCGAGTGTGGGGAACCATACCGAGCACAGCATGCTCCAGCAAATATTCCGGTTTCTTCCGACGGATTTTCGCAGGGGTAAGAACAACCTGATTGCCCACGTAGCCTGTGTAACGAGTGTAGATCTTAGCTTTCTCCTTGTTCCCCGTTAGCTGCACATCCTTGGCATTCACGATAATCACGTAGTCTCCACAATCCACATGAGGAGTGAAGATCGTCTTATCCTTACCACGCAGCAGATTGGCAGCCCGCACGGCCACCTGACCGAGAACTTGACCGGCTGCATCAATCACGTACCACTTGCGCTCAATGTCCTGAGGTTTGGCAGAGAAAGTTTTCATAATAGGCATTATCTTTTTCCGTTCGTTCGTTCGCGCCCACAGAGTACAAACACTGCACCCAAACAGCGAACGGGGAGGCAGTCTACTCTCATTTCCCTCATTTGTCAACCGTATTTTCTTTTTTCCCGCTCTTTTTTTACCCGACCGTGATATCTCGGAAATAAAGTTGCTGAACAATCGCCAAAACAGATAGAGAGTTTTCCTCGAAATCTTGGTGCCTCAATATAGAAAGGACAACATCAATCACATATCGCTAAAATGAGAAAATAGGTAGGATTAGAGTTACTTTCTGCGCGGGAAGGGGTATTACGCCGTCATGCTCGCAATACGCGGATACACAGTCACGAATTTGCAGCAAAAACTATATTACTTGATTCCAATTATTTTGATAATAAGCTTTCTGATATGCTTGCATGTTTCTGCGGAGCAACCGCATTTGAGGGAAGTCAATTGACAGAGGAAATGCCCTTATTGACTGATATCATCGCCTATACACATCAAAAATCATGACAAACAGCGGTCATTATGATGATGGCTCTAGAGGTATCAGCATACATTAATGATCCGAAAAAATCTGCGCAACGCGCACATTATTAATAAATCGTACATCGTACATCCAACATCGTACATAGGCGGCGTTCTCGCCTCCACCGGGTGCCGTCAGGCGCCAAATTCGCGGCGTAGCCGCGGAATTCCCCAAATCGTACATCGAAAATCGTACATCGTACATAGGCAAACGCATTTCCTAATGCGTTTGCCCCGCATGTTTCTGGGTACTTGACAGAACAGAGTTCCTGTGGCAGAATGGAGGGCAACATCATGCTGTTATCCATCACACAGTACGGAGATCCGATTTTGCGAGAGCCATGCGCGCCTGTGGAGCATGTTGACTTAGAGCTTAACACTCTCGGAGTTAATATGCTGGAGACCATGTATGCAGCAGAGGGCATCGGTTTGGCTGCGCCGCAGGTAGGATTAAGTATCCGCATGGTAGTCATTGATATTCCTGAAGATGAAGAAGAAGAGGCAAGTGTAATTACCGTGAATGGTGAGCAAAAGCCTATGCGCAGCATCATGCCACTCGTCTTCATCAATCCGGAATTGGAACCTTACGGCAAGCAAGAATTCTGCACAGAAGGGTGCCTGAGCGTGAGAGGCATTCGTTCGCAGGTAATGCGCCCGGAGCGCGTGCGCGCAAAACTCACCAAACTGGACGGCACTGTACTGGAGATTGACTGTGGAGGCTTGCTAGCGCGTTGCTTGCAGCACGAATGTGACCATTTGGAAGGGAGGCTCTTCACTGATCGCGTCTCCAGTGCGGCCAAGGTAACTCTGACCAAACGCCTCAAAAAACTGCTTTCTTCTCAGTGAGTGAGATTGATTTTCCCTTTTCATTTCCTCTCTCACAAACTCGCAATGAAAGCCCGCAGCATAGCGGCATACACCGAACCATGAGAGATTTTTACGCGTCTCCCCGGCTTGGCTCGTCGTAGATCGCGTAGTGTACGCAATCCCAAAAGAGCGGGTAACATGCTG
The DNA here is from genome assembly GCA_947624205.1 of uncultured Akkermansia sp. GTDB lineage: Bacteria > Verrucomicrobiota > Verrucomicrobiia > Verrucomicrobiales > Akkermansiaceae > Akkermansia. The sequence continues at coordinate 38,654 of CANQJI010000004.1, forward strand.
GCAAAGCGCACGCGAAAGCTCCGCAGTCGCTCGGAATAATCCAGTCCATCCAGCAAATAACGCTCGGCACGATCCATCCATATCTCCCGGGCGGTGCACAGATAATCACGTCCGGTTAAAGCATCTTCTGCCTGATCGCGCAAGATATTCACCAACTGCAACCCACAGCCGTACCGTACTCCGGCTTCCTCCAGAAGGTCCTTCTGTTGTTCAGGGGCGAATCTTTCCCCCATTGTGAGAAATCCAAGTCGCGTCCAAAATCGTCCCACACACCCGGCTACGCGGTAAAGGTACAGTCGTGTCTGTTCATCGGAAAGCACTTGATTGTGCTCTTCAAAGAAAGAAAGATCCCAAAGTTGCCCATCAGTAATGATGTCGAGAACCCAGCGCACAAGTTCAGCCTGTTCCGGAGGTATATCCTTCAATGATCCCAATGCATGGCTGAAGTGCATAAGCAGTTCCCTTTCTGCCGAAGTATTTGCTGCCGCACAAAATTCCGAAGAAAGAGGTTCCCACTCGCCCCCTGCAATAGCTCTGCGCATACGATTGAGAGCCTCCTGTCTGCGCACTATCGGCACCTGCGAAGCATCTGCTGCACTATCCGTTGCTCTCGCCAGCAGATACGCCACACTGACAGCTGCTCGCATCTCGTGCGGCAGCCATACGATTGAAAGGTAAAAAGACCGAGAAACCGCCCTCAGGAGATTTTGTGCATCCTGCATGCCGGGCATCATAGCATAATTCTGTACATCAATGCAAGGGCAGTAGAACGGCAAACCGTTGAAACATCGAAAGTGCTACGACGAACGCGATGGTGAAGGCAGGAGAGTCGATGAGGTCGATGATCCCGCCGATGCCGGGGAGGAGGTGGCTGCTGTCTTTCACGCCAATACCTCGCTTAACGAGCGAACCGGCGAGATCTCCCGCCACGGAGATGAAATAAAGAACGACAGCGCCTATGATGGCAAACCACATGGGGCACGCCGGCTTAACAAACCTGATGAGAAACACGCCACAGAGGGTGGTGAGAATCAAGGAGCCGATGATCCCCTCCCACGATTTCTTGGGAGAGACGACGGGGCTGAAGGGACGCGAGATGAAACGACGCCCGACGAGAACCCCGCAGAGGTAGGCCCAGATGTCGCTGAGTTTGGTGATGACCACAATCGTCAAAAGAATGGGCAAGCCGTAATGCGGCTCCATATAACCGAGAGCAAAGGCAAGGAACCACCCCGGGTAGACAAAGGCGAAAACAGTGGTGCCGACGCTACGGAGAGCCGCCTCAGCGCCCTGTTTGCCGTAATCCATGCGAAATAATTCACAAATGACAGCGGTCAGGATAAAAAGGACGAGACAGGCAATCACAACCGGGAACACGAGGACGGCGAGGTGAGTTTGGGTATAAACTAAAGCCGCGATCCAGGGGTACACCATACCTCCAATGAGGATGAGCCAACGATTGCACTCTGTTTTCTTCTCCCGCAACATCAGGAACCACTCAACGGCGGCCAGGTTGCAGAGCACGCAGATGAGCGCCGCGCAGTACCATGTGTTTTCAAAATGGTACGTCCCGCCCAACGCCGCTGCTACCACAGCAAGACTGATGATGGTGGAGAAGAGGCGCTTGAGGAAAGTTTTCAGCTTGTCGCTCATCGTCGTGTGAAGAGGCTGACTCCAAGTGGGATCAGTGCGCACATCCCGGACATGCCCAGCCGGCACGGATATCCGCGAAGAAGTCGTGTCCCTTGTCGTCCACGAGGATGTAGGCAGGGAAATCCTTCACTGTGATCTTCCAGATAGCTTCCATGCCGAGCTCAGGGTACTCAAGGCACTCGATGGAGGTGATGCAATTTTTCGCCAGGTCCGCCGCCACGCCGCCGATAGAGCCGAGATAGAAGCCGCCGTGCTTCTGACAGGAGTCCGTGACAGCCTGAGAGCGGTTGCCCTTGGCAATCATGATGAGGCTGCCGCCGTGGCTCTGGAAGAGCTCCACGTAGGAGTCCATGCGCCCCGCCGTAGTGGGTCCGAACGAACCGGAGGGACAGCCCTCGGGAGTCTTGGCTGGTCCGGCGTAGTAGATGGGGTGATTCTTGATATAATCCGGCAAGTCCTGTCCGGCGTCCAGCCGCTCCTTGAGCTTGGCATGTGCAATGTCTCGTCCCACGATGATGGTGCCGGTGAGTGAAAGTCGCGTCTTGACCGGGTATTGAGAGAGCTCGGCAAGCACCTCCTTCATCGGGCGATCGAGGTTGATGGGTACGCCGGCGCTCCTGGTCTCGCGCAGCTCGGCGGGGATGTACTTGCCGGGATCATTCTCCAGCTGCTCAATAAAGATGCCCTCCGGGGTAATTTTCGCCTTCACATTGCGGTCTGCTGAGCAGGAAACGCCCAATGCCACCGGACAGGATGCCCCATGTCGCGGCAGGCGCACCACGCGCACGTCCAACGCAAACCACTTGCCGCCGAATTGGGCGCCAAGCCCCAGTCTCTCCGCTTCAGCCTTCAGTTCGGCTTCCAGCTCCAGATCGCGGAAAGCCTGTCCGTGCTCGTTGCCGCTGGTCGGTAGTTCGTCGTAGTACTTTGTTGAGGCGAGTTTCACCGTTTTGAGACACAGCTCCGCACTCGTGCCGCCCACCACGAAGGCCACATGGTATGGCGGGCAAGCAGCCGTACCCAGCGTGCTCATCTTCTCCACCATGAATTTTTTCAGCGAGGTCGGATTCAGCAGAGCCTTGGTCTCCTGGTACAGATAGGTCTTGTTCGCGGATCCACCACCCTTCGCGATAAAGAGGAAGCTGTACTCCATGCCATGATCTGTAGCGAACAAATCAATCTGAGCCGGCAGGTTGGTGCCGGTGTTCACCTCGCGGTACATATCCAAGGCCACATTCTGCGAATAGCGCAAGTTGTTTTTCGTGTAGCAATCGTATGCACCATGAGAGATCCATTCCGCATCATTGCAGCCGGTCCACACCTGCTGCCCCTTCTTGCCCACGCAGATGGCAGTGCCGGTGTCCTGGCAGAGCGGAAGCACTCCCAACGCTGCCACCTCCGCGTTGCGCAGAAGGGTGAGCGCCACACTCTTGTCATTCTCCGATGCTTCCGGATCGCTCAGAATAGCTCGCACTTGCTGCAGGTGTTCAGGGCGCAGGTAAAACGCCACATCGTGCCACGCTGTTTCCGCGAGTAATCGCAGCCCTTCCGGTTCCACTTTGAGCATGGGCTTCCCCTCAAATTCACCCACACTCACGTAGTCTTTCGTGAGAAGCCGATATACCGTCTTGTCCTCCCTGATGGGAAACATCTCTTGATACACAAATGGTGGTGTTGCCATACCCTCATCCTACCACACCCCATACCTCTCTACAAGTACGAATTAGGAAGTTCCCCGCATGAAAAAAGGCTTGCGAACTATTCGCAAGCCTCGGGGCAGCCTTGCTGCTACGCACGAGAGGACTCGAACCTCCACGGAGTTACCCACTAGAACCTGAAACTAGCGCGTCTACCAATTCCGCCACGTGCGCGTGGTTAGAACTGCGGGTGCTATTGGAACACATCTCGGCACGGCTTGCAAGTCTAAAGTGCACCAAAATCACAAAAAAAAGGATCTATTGTTGAATTTGCTGCCGGAAGAATGAACGGAACCGCAAATAGAATTGGCGCAATTGGAGAATGAGCTAGCAGGCACCAAATAGTCCACAATATCGAACCCATGTGCGCCTGCTTCCCGTATGCGGCAACTGCATGCGCGCCGAGTTAAGGTGGAGGTGAAGGCGATTGATGATTCCATTGAGGCAAGTACTGGTACGTTTACCTGCTGATACCTTTGCTAACTCAACAGGAGAACCTCCGCTTTTGGTCCCGCGATTATGCAAATCCGTTCGATAGGGCTCAATCTCTATGCATAGTCCTTTCTGCGTCTCCATGTGGCCCTGTGTCCGCACAGAGGTATCCGTGCTTGGGTGTTGACTCGCTGAGAATCCACCAGCCCGGTACCACACGTGTCCCAACAAAATTTTCTCCGGGCTTATTCAACCCATTTCCCATGCGTTTCCTACGGACAACACGCCTGACGGTCCCATTCAGGGCGCACGCGCAGTGGGCGGTGAGGTCATACGGACAAAGCACATGCTCTACCCGCAGGGAGCGAAGTCAATGTGGTGACGAGGTGTCAGTGAGGTAAGCCAGTAAGACGGCAAACCATTGACGATCCAGCAAGGCAGTGAACCCGGCATGGCATCACTCCGGAGACTCTCTCGCGCAGCGCGCGCGGATTCCTCAAATCGCACATCGAAAGTCCTACATCGTACGTAGGCAAACGCATTTTCTAACGCGTTTGCCCTCGCCTTTCCGATATGGAGAATGCAGTTCTATACTCCCACCACAAAAACCCTGTTCCTTAATAGTTCGCTCATTTTGGTAACAGATGTTTGATAGCATTCCTCTATTTTGCCGTCTTTAGTGACCTTCCGGTAACTGTATTTTTGAGGCAATGCGCCGCGCGATTTGCCACGAATTCATATTTCTTTTCGCTTGACAATCTCGCTTTCGCCGATTAGACTACGGGCACGTATTCTGTCCTGCGGGTGTCGTTCAGTGGCAGGACACGTGCTTCCCAAGCATGTAACGCGGGTTCGATTCCCGCCACCCGTAGCTGAGCGAGACGCAGACGTCTCGCTCTTTTTCTTGTGGTAATCCTTTTTGTCTTGCCCCGGTTGGTAAGCGAGGGTATAAGAGAGGGAGATGAATCTGCCCAATAGGATCACGGCAACTCGTTTGGGAACAGTGCTTGTATTTACCGTCGCCCTCGCTGTCGGTGACGTGCCAGCAAGCGCGGAAATAGAAGCTGCGCAACCGGGTGCCTGGTTCTCTCCTCTTTCTGTTGCTGCATGCGTTGCACTCTGGGCTTTTGTAATTGGTGCAATCAGTGATTTTTTTGACGGACATCTGGCTCGAAAATACGGGTTGGTGACCAACCTCGGCAAACTCCTCGATCCGCTTGCAGATAAAATCTTGGTATGCGCTGCTTTCGTGTATTTGAGTGCGGTTGAAATGTGTCCATTCTGGGTGACGGTTCTGATTCTATTCAGGGAATTCTGGGTAACGGGGCTGCGCCAACTGGCAGCTCTACGAGGAGAAGCGTTGGCAGCTGATCGCTCTGGCAAGTGGAAAACCGGACTGCAGCTCGGCTTCTGCATTGCATGTCTGTTTCATCTGGCGTACGGTGGAAATGCTCCCCAACCATTGCGTTGGCTTTCCATCGGCACCGGCGGCGAGTGGTGCCGCGGTGTTTTTTTATGGGGAAGCGTGCTGCTCACTGTCGGCAGTGGCGTGCACTACGCCTTGCGCGGACGTCACCTTCTGAAGTGATCTCTACACCTCGCTAACCTTGCCGTGGCATGCGAAAATGGTCGCGGAATTCGCTCTTGTCAATGCGTGACCGGGAGAGTATAATGAGCCGTGTTTGTTATGAAGGGTACTCAATTTTTCATACCGCTCATGATGGTCGCGCTTGCGGCGTGCACGCAAGCGAGGAAGGGAACCAGGCAGGAAATACCGGCAAAAGATGAACAACCTCCTGTCCAACAGGTAGCGCCTCCCCATCAGGCCGCAGCAAATGCGCAACCTCAAAAGAACGATGCCGCGACAAAGCAGAATGAGCCGCCAACAGTGGCACCCCAGCCGGCGTTTGTGCCGAAAGTACCGGGAGCCCGCATCGCGCGTGTGAGCGTGCCGGGCAAGTATGTAGCGCTCACCTTCGACGATGGACCGAGCGCAGCGTACACGCCGAAAGTGCTGGATATTCTACGGAGGCATGGAGCCAAAGCCACTTTCTTTGTCTTGGGCGAAAACGCTGCTCGCAACAAAGGAATCCTGGCTCGTGCCGCAGCAGAAGGTCACGAGATCGGTTCGCACACGTGGAGTCACATTAAGCTCACCGGCAAAAGCCGCGACACGATCATCTCTGAAATGAATCGTACCTCCGATGTGGTGCAGCAGGCAACGGGGCGACGCCCGAGTGTCATGCGTCCGCCATACGGCGCCACAAACAAAGCCGTAACGAGTTTTATGATGCAGCAGTACGGCATGCCCTCCATCCTCTGGGATGTCGATACGGTAGACTGGAAGCACCCGGGAGTGGGTGTTGTGATTAATCGCGCGGTAAATGGTGCACGCAATGGATCTATTATTCTGCTTCATGATATTCATGGCAGCACCCTGGCAGCTGTGGAAGGAGTTGTGAAAGGTCTGCAAGCGCGTGGGTTCAAACTCGTGACCGTGTCAGAGCTTGTTCGCTTAGGACGCGATGCGGCAGGAGCCTCCGCACCGGCAGAAACGATGATGGCAAACACGCCGCCTCCCACGGATGGCGGCGCGGAACCCGAACCATCGCAACCGGTCCGTCCGGAGTCACCTTCCCCTCAGCCTGCAGAACCGTCGCAACCGGAATCTCCCGCTGCTCCGGAGGGACAAACCGGCGTAGTAACTGCACCCGTGGAGCCGACTGCTCCGGAATGCTCGCCGGTACCGGAGCCGATGAAAGACAACGCCCAACTGACTACTGATCCGCAACAGGGGACGCCGACGGTTTCCTCACCCCAAACCGCTACCCCTGAAATGACAAAAGCCGCTGCTCATCAACAAGACAATCTTCCTCCTCAAGGGCAGCGGGCTATATGAGCAAGGAAAAAACAGCAGGGTGCGTATACCTCGTGGGTGCAGGTCCGGGTGATCCCGGTCTCATGACAGTGCGCGGCATGGAGCTGCTCAAGCGCGCGGATTGCGTTGTGTACGATGCTCTCAGCCCGCTGCAAGTCCTCAGTTGCTGCAAAGAAGGCTGCGATTTGGTGGATGCCGGGAAACGCGGAGGAAACCATACTCTTTCTCAGGAGAAGATCAATGAACTGCTCGTAAAAAAAGCATGGGAACACCGATGTGTTGTGCGCTTGAAAGGGGGAGATCCCTTCGTATTTGGTCGTGGAGGAGAGGAAGCTCAAGCTTTGCAAAAAGCTGGAATCCCCTTTGAAATCGTGCCGGGCGTCAGCTCGGCATTGGCCGGTCCTGCCTATGCAGGCATCCCGGTGACTCATCGATCGGTAGCCTCCCAGCTGACATTGGTCACAGGTCACGAGATGGATGGCAAAAATGCTGCAGCAGTGCAAATGGATGCACTGGCTTCTGCTCCGGGCACCAAGGTGATACTCATGGGCATGGAAAATCTGCGCGAATTGATGAACCAATTGCAGCAGGAAGGTCAAGCTCCTGAAACTCCGGCAGCCGTCATCCAATGGGCAACTACGGCTCGTCAGCGCTGTGTCCGTGGTACCGTCTCCACTATCGCAGACGCCGTTGCCCAGGCTGGAATTGGCTCCCCTGCACTCATCGTCATCGGCGATGTGGTAGATTTGGCAGAAGAACTCAGTTGGCGCGACCGCCTTCCATTGGCCGGACGCCGTATCATCGTGACTCGCTCCCGCGAACAAGCCGGGCGCCTCTCGCAACTGCTCAGTGAGCTGGGTGCTGAGGTCATATCCCTGCCGACGTTGCGCATTGTTCCGCCGGCAGATAAACGCGCATTCGCCGAGGCAGTGGTCAACGCGCGACACCACGATTGGATCGTGTTCTCCAGCCCGAATGGTGTTCAGAAATTCTTTGACGCCTTCTTTTCCGTGTACGAAGATTTGAGGGAACTGGGCGGTTCACGCATTGCGGCTCTGGGTCCCGGAACTGCTGCAGAGTTACGCAAACACGGTCTCATGGTGGACGTCATGCCAAAGGAAGCTATTGCAGAAAAACTCATTGAAGAGTTCGACCGCAGGGAGGACGATTTTGGTGGGCTGGAGCACTGTTCTGTCCTCTGGGTACATGCGCAGCAGGCTCGTCGAATTATCTTCGATGAGTTGACCAAACGCAAGGCAATCGTGGATGAATGTATTGCTTATGATGTAAAGCCTGCCGACTCCTCCCTCGCCACGCGCATCCTGGAGAACGGAGCAGATCTCATCACCTTCACCAGTTCCAGCACTGTCCGGCACTTCGTAGCCATGAATCTCCATCTACCGGAGAATTGTCGGGTAGTCAGTATGGGACCCGTAACCGGACGCGCCTTGCAGGAGGCCGGAATCCGCGTCGATCTTGAGGTCCCCCTGCATACCATTGAAAATATGGTAGAAACAATCTGCCGCGCAGAGAAAAAATAATGGACTCAGGAGAACAGATATTCTGCTGTTTGGGCATCAACTACCGCACATCACCTGTGGCGGCGCGAGAGCAGTTCGTCGTTCCACAACGTTTTCTGACTGATGTCCTGGGGCGCCTCAGTCGCATCCCGGGCATGGATGGTTGTGTGCTGCTTTCCACCTGCAACCGCACGGAAATCTACTTCGAGAGCCGACAGCCAAAAACAGTTGCGGACAACATTCTCTCTATCATTGCAGGCGACTCAGCTGAGATTTACCGCAACAATTTTTACACGCACGCCGATGAAGATGCTCTGCTGCACCTTGCTCTCGTTGCCTCCGGTCTGGATTCCATGGTCATCGGAGAAACGGAGATTTTCGGCCAAATCAAGGATGCCTACCGCGCGGCACGGGCGTGCAATACCGCCTCAAGCTCCCTTCACCGTATCTTCCAGCGCTCCTTTTCCATCGCAAAGAAAGTTCGTAGCAATATCCCTCTCACCATCGGCCCCACTTCTGTCGGTGCAGCCGCTGTTTATCTGGCTCAGCAAGTTCTCGGAGATCTCTCCGGCTCCAGCGTGCTTGTCGTAGGCGCAGGAGAGGTGGCACGTTCCACGGCTCAAAGCCTCGTTTCCCGTGGGGCAAAAAGCATCTTCGTCGCCAATCGTTCATACGACCGCGCTGTAGATCTGGCCGAACGTGTCGGAGGCAGTGTCATCCGTTTCTCGGAGTGGATTCCCTATCTTGAGAACATTGATATCGTCATTGTCTCCACCGCTGCTCCGGTATATGTTGTCAGCGCCCCGGTGATTCGGCAGGCTTGCTCTGTTCGCCGGGGCAAAAAACTCTTCCTCATAGATCTTTCCGTGCCGCGAAATATCGATCCCGCCGTCAGTGCTATTGACGGGGTCGTTCTGTATGATATCGACGCTATGCACAACATGACGGAAACCGCCCTGCAAAACAGAAGGAATGTTGTGCAACAAGCCGAGACTCTCATCACTGCCTGGATTGCAGAGGAAGGACCCAAACTGCTGCGCCGGCACGCCACCGATTTCTGCTCGCAAAACTCTGAACGAAAAGGTCTGCTTGTCCCGTCTTGGAATCAAAAAATCCGGGCAGAACAAAAAAAAGCACAATTTCTTTCAACGGAGGCTAACAGGACGGAGTCTATACGGCAGCTGTATCATCAACAGGCAACCTTCTTCCCATGAAGAAACATCTTTCACAGGCCGGGCAGGAAAACGATCCGTATGAACTTCGCTCCCTTCTGAAGATCATGCTCATAGAGGCTACCCCCGAAGCCAGTTTTGAAGAGAGATTCCTATACGATTTCCGCGATCGCGTCGTCCGCGAAGCCGTCTGTCGGAGTACTCATTCTCTGATATGGGAGCAGCTCATGATGCTCGCGGACAGCATCGGCATTCGTCGCATTGTACTCGGTGCCTCCACCTTCAGTCTCGGCGCCCTCTGTGCGGGTATGTGGGTTTGGCAGCAAAGCGCTGCTCCTGCCCGCGCTCTGGCTACTACATCTCCCTGCGCTCTTGAAGAAAGCGCCCGTTTCCTCCGGCCCGGTGATGCCCAGGGCGTCGCCGGTACAACCGTGCGACGTGTCGGTTCACGTAAGCGTTCCACGACTTTCTTTACTCCTCTCGCTGAAGAAGAAGACTCCATCTCCCTGACTGATGAATGGAACGATACTTCCTCCTCCCCTGATAGATTCTCCGGACATCTCTATGCGGAGAGCGGCAACACCCCACGGCTGAGATTCTGACCCGCCTCGTCCCTGCCGCGGATCACATCATGAAGGTTCCCGCAATCTTCCGTGTTCCCCCTCCACGGTAAACGCATTTGGGAAGAGATTAATCAACAGAGAAAATGCCTCCATTGACTGATATTATCGTCTATACGCATCATAAATCATGACGACAAGCGCTCTTCGCAAAATTCGCGCGCAAGCACACTCGCTCCCCAAATCGTAAATCGTACTTCGTACATAGGCGGCGTCAGCCGCCACACTCGCGCGCAAGCGCGGGAACTCCTCAAATCGTACATCGTACCTCGTAAATCGTACATAGGCAAACGCATTTCCTAATGCGTTTGCCCCGTGCCTGAGTTGGCTTTCTTGCACTGATCGAGATTTTGCGCTTGCGTACCGTGCTTCTTTCCTGTACCATTCGCGTGGGGCTGTAGCTCAGCGGTTAGAGCAGAGGACTCATAATCCTTTGGTCGAGGGTTCGAACCCCTCCGGCCCTATTTCATTCACCTCTTTAACAATCAATCGTTAAGGAGGTTATTTTTTATGATTGCGCCACCATTACCACGTCATGAACACGCATCCTCAATTGCACGATGGCTCGCTCTACCAATGCCTGGATGAAGAGCTCCTCAGTGTACAGAAAGCACATATGGAGCTCCTCTTCGATTTCAACCAAACGCGACCTGGTGAAACGCAAAAGCGCACAGAGCTTCTGAATAGGATGCTGGCGGGAATCGGCGAAGCCAGTTTCATTGAACCTCCTCTCTTCGCTAACTGGGGTGGGTGTTTTCTCCACCTTGGACATCACGTGTACATCAATCATAATCTCTCGCTCGTGGATGATACGCACATCTATATCGGGGATTGCACAAAGCTTGGCCCCAATGTGATGATCTGCACAGCGGGTCACCCCATTCTCCCGGAGTTACGCGGCCCCCGCCCTTACCAGTACAATATGCCGGTACGTATAGGCCGTAACTGTTGGATCGGTGCAGGCGCCTGCATCCTTCCCGGCGTCACTATTGGTGATTATTCTGTCATCGGCGCCGGCAGTGTCGTCACGAAAGATATTCCGGAGCGCACCGTGGCTGTTGGCAATCCCTGCCGCATCCTACGCCCGATCACAGATCGCGACAAAGAATTCTATTTCAAGGACAAAAGAATTGACTGGAACTGCGTGAACAGTTGCTCAGCGGAAGAATCCCATTGATTACCCTCTGCCTGCCGACCTTAGATTAGACCGCGGGAACGAATGCCCCGCAAATCGTTCACCTCTTGTTCCACGGTAAACGCATTTGGGAAAAGATTAATCAACAGAGAAAATGCCTTTATTGACTGATATTATTTGTCTATACACATCATAAATCATGACGACAAGCGCCCTCCGCAAAATTCGCGCGCAAGCGCACTCGCTCCCCAAATCGTAAATCGTACATCGAAAATCGTACTTCGTACATAGGCGCCGTCAGGCGCCTCCGCCGCCCCCGCTTTCTAACTATGTCCGTGCGTCGTTCCTCAATTCCGCTTCGCATCTGCTCTGCAAAATTCGCGCCGTACGGCGCGCGAACTCTCCAAATTGACTCACCGGCACCACACTGCCGGTTCGCCCCTGCCGGGGCAAAGGCTGCGCCTTTGTCCATCCGCACTTACCGCCCGCTGCGCGTGCGCCCTCAACGGGGCCGTCGTGCGTGTTGTACATCGAAAATCGTACTTCGTACATAGGCAAACGCATTTCCTAATGCGTTTGCCCCGGGCGGTTGTGTGATCTCTTTGCTTTCTCCGGCAGGGTGAGAAGCTGCCGGACGGAGGAAATACTTCTTAACCAATCAGTAGAGATTCCTCGCAGCAGCACACTCGTTCCATGGCGATGTAGCGCGTGCGCAGGAGCTCCGCCGAGCGGTGGCCCATTTCCAGCTGAAGCTCGGCGTAATTGCGGAAGGTGGCCAGGTGGTGCGTGGCAAAGGTGTGCCGCAGAACATCCGGCTGCCAGTCGGTGAAGCCGGCTTCCCGGTGCAGGCGAGCCCAGAGACGCCGCCAGTTCGACGGACAAATCCGCTCGTCCTCGATGCGCCGGATGCGCTGCAGGATGCGTGCCAGCGGCGGGAAGATGGTGACGTGTCGGGCGCCGCCAGTCTTGCTGTGGCGCGGGGCGATGCAGATGACGCCGGCGTCGAGTCGTACATCGCTCCAGCTCAGGCGTTCCACCTCATTCGGGCGCACGCCCGCGTAGAGCATGATGGCTGTCGCGGCGAGGCAGGCGCCGCCCTCGAAGATCTCGGCGGTGTGCAAGAGTCGTCCTATTTCCTCTTTGTTCAGGATGCTGATGCGCTTTTCTTCAATGCGTTCCGGCTCCACCTTCCGCACCGGGTTCTCTGCGCACCAGCCCCGCTTGCACGCCGTGGAGAAGACTCCACTGAGGATGAGTCTTGCATTGTTCCGCTGGCGCGGTGTGTCGAATGCTTCTCGGATGTAGTCGCGGCATTCCTCGGCGGAGATGCTGCGCATGCGGCGATTTGCCAGTTTTGTGCAGCGCTTCATGAACCGCTTCGTGATGCAACGGAAGTCGCTCAACGTTCGTTTCCGTCGATCTTTTCTCGCTTCCAGCGCTTCCTTCACGGCTCGGGCAAAGGTGACCGTCTTTTCGCGCCGTCGCAGTTCTTCCTCCCCTGCCGCGATGCACGCCATAGCGCGCTTCACGCGTCCCCTTCCTGCTTCCAGCGCGGCTTTCGCCACCAATGCTGCTTCCAGCACATCCACACCCGTCTGCCGCAGCACCTCTACCGCTGCCAGCTCCGTCGTTCTATTGGATTTTGTTTTCATAGTAGTACGTATTTAGAATTCGTGTGCAAGTAAAAAGTATGGCAGGATAAAAAATTTTGCTAGACGTACATTTAAGACAAGTCCTTCCATTAGGGAAAAGTTACGCCCAGAACAATATAACATCTAATCTGCAAAATTTGAACTAACTCATAATCAATAAAATGAATCTAAAATGGCACGAATTCTAAATCCGATAGACTGCTTTACGAAACTTGGAACATGTGGAGCCGAGATCGCTAGAGAGACAAGCATCAAGGATTGATTATCGGCGACACAGAACTAGGTTATAATAGAAAACTCCATTAAGTACGCTTATGAACACTGCGACAGAAAAACTATTCGAGGCTTTGAAAAACAAAGCTGTCACTGCCAAACAGATACAGGAGCTCATTGCCAACGGCGCGGAGGTTAATGAGAGGTACGACGCCGAATACCGTATGTCTCCTCTGCAGTTTGCTATAGACAGAGGTGCAGGCTTGTCTGCCATTAAAGCCTTGATCGATGCCGGGGCGGATGTGAATGCCTGTGTTTGTTGGGATGACCTGAGCGAGGAAGACTGGAATGAGCCTCCGTATGATGCTATGCATACGCCGCTGGAATGCGCAGCCTGGAGGAAAGACGACGAAGCGCCTGCCATCGTCGCCGCTCTGTGTGAGGCGGGCGCGGATCCAAACTTGCACAGCGATGATCAGAAAACTGTTCCCCTGCATGGGGCCTGTACGAGAGGAGTCATTGAAGCCCTCATCTTGCACGGGGCAGACGTGAACGCCAGGGATAATTATGGCTGCACTCCCCTCGTGTCAATTTTTCAACGTAACCCGGGTGCCGACTTCGATTGTATAAAAGCGCTTATCTACGCCGGTGCTGATCCCAGCTTCGGCGAAAGTGATAGTAAGACCAATGCTTTCGACTATATCGATGACTATTGCGAGCGTCATCCCGAAGTGAAGCGGGAGGAAATGATGAAATTGTTTGAGAGGAATAAAAGTTCAGAGGATACAGAAGATGATGAAGATACATGGGACATGTTATGATTCTTAACCCCTTGCAACCGTGTTGCAAGCAGGCTTTTGCCTGACTCAACAACAAGCAATAAAGTACAACATGAAATATAGTACACCGACTATACTGGCTCAGAACGAGCCTCACGGCAATTACGCAGCCGGATGCCCCTTGAAAGGCACTGGGATGGGCTTTTGCCGTACCTGCGAACGTACTCAGTAATGTGCGTTTGGAGGCTCCCCATTTTTTGGGGAGCCTCCTTTCCCTTCACAAAACACACTCTTATGTATTATCGACTCAATAAAAACACATTTTTCCGAGCAATAGATAAGCACGGGTATCTCTATTCCCAACTAACAAAGCATGATCTTGTAACGGATGAAGCAGGCTGCGTCTTTTTGAGTGCACTCTCTCGCAATGCTCAATCGTTCGAAGCCTTATTGAAGGAAGTCCTGAAGGCCTTTATCGACCCACCCGTGGAACAAGTAGAGCATGATCTCCGGCAACTGCTGGACAAGCTCGTGAAGTTCAATTACCTGACATCCGGAGAGACCCCTGAGGAATGCGATCGTAACGAGGCACAGTTCAGTTATGCCGCAGAAAACGCCAAAACGTCAACGGACATTTTCCTGAAGGATTGGGAGACTACGACGTTCTCTGAAGACTCCGCCCAGTTTTTTGCAAAGACTCATCGCGAAACACCGCGTGTTCATGCGTGCCAGATCGAAATCAACAACCTCTGCAATGAACGCTGCATCCATTGCTACATCCCGCATCAGTTCAAAAGCAAGCGCCTGAGCAAGGAACAGCTGTTCGACGTGCTCGAGCAGCTGCACGAGATGGGAACGCTGTCTCTCACCCTTTCCGGCGGTGAGCCGCTGCTGCACCCCGATTTCATTGCCGTGCTTCGCAAGGCACGAGAACTGGATTTCTCCATCAACGTACTCACCAACCTGACCAGGATGGATGACGCCATTCTGGCTGCGTTCAAAGAGTGCAACGTGTCCATGGTGCAGACCTCCCTCTACAGCATGGTTCCGGAAGAGCATGACCACATTACGAAGCTTCCCGGCTCGCAAGTCAAAACAAAGGCCGCGATTGAGCGATTGGTCGCCGCAGAGGTTCCGGTGCAGATATCCTGCCCCTGTATGCGCACCAACTACCGGTCGTACAAGGACGTCCTGCGCTGGGCAGCGGAATTAAACTGCAAGGCTCAGACGGATTACATCATGATGGCGCGTACGGACTTCTCTACGGATAATCTCGATGAACGCCTGACTCTGGAAGAAACGGGACAGCTCATCCGCGACATTATGGATGAAGATGTGACGTATAAAGGCATGTTGGAGGAGTACAAGCCCAGCAATCCGGACGAGATCAAGGATGACTTCGTCTGCGGCGTGGCTATCGACAATATCTGCTTAGCGGCTGACGGCACGTATTATCCCTGCTCGGGGTGGCAGGGGCTGCCGGTGGGTACCATCCAACAGCGTCTCAAGGACGTTTGGGAGAATTCTCCGCAGCTTCAGATGCTTCGCAAGATTCGCAAGAGAAGCTTCCCGGCTTGCCTGAAGTGCGCTGATCGCGATTTTTGCAATGCCTGTCTCGTACGCAACTTCAACGAAAGCGGCGGCGATATGTTCAAGGTGAGCAAACACTTCTGCCAGGTCGCGCACCTGAACCGCGTTTGCTACGAGGAACATTGCGCCAAATTGGGAATACCCGTGAAAAAAGCTTAACTATAACACACAACTTACACCTAATTATGACGACTAAGAAAAAATATCAGTATGTAGTTTGTTCCAAAACCGCATCGTCCATGAACAATGAACGATGCTGGATGAATATAGGAAAGAGCAAACTTAAAAAGGCCGCCGAGAGTAAAGAAAAGTATTGGTTTGTATGTAGTATTGAGGGCAATACGTGCGTGTACTCTGCCGTAGCGACCGAATTGAAGGATGCATTTGAGGAATACAATGTTGTTATTATGGGAAACAAACAGAAACAGACTAAATATTCCTTCTACTTGGATTACGGGACAGGAGAAGTGTTTGCAAAGGTATCTCGAAATGACAAGGATGTCGTCATAAAGCTAAAGGTAGAAGAGGATCGCATACAGGTAGATAAAGGTGACGTCGTAAGTGAAGAACCTTCTTACTTTAAAGTTCAGGAAATTAATCTTGTTAAATATAAAGAATTGAGCAATAAAGGCAAAGAAATCTACAATATTCAAAAACTATGTTCTCTTTTGGCAGAATATGGATTCGAATGCCAGAGACTGGTCAATGATTCGGAAGGACCAGATATTATTGCGTATCGCAGTGTAAAAGGCGCCAAGACGAACCCTGAAACAAATGAAAATGTATTCTTGATTCAAGTCAAGGGGAGAATGACTATAAAAAAAGCTTATCAGGATAAAAAACTTCACATCGCGTTTCCTGTAGAAGAGGGATGGTACATTTTCCCCCACGATGATACAATCTCTCATATTGTTCCCCCAAATTGGTTAGAGACGAAGTCTTGGGGCGAAGGTTTCTACCATGTCAAAAAACTTCCGGAGAAATTGAAGAAACAAATGGCGAAATACCTTGTTAAATGGCCTGAGGGCAAACAAAATCAATAAAATCACATGAAAAAGATCATACTGATAGTATTTATCGCAGCAGTGCTTGTAGGGCTGGCGTTCATCTTTTACCCGGAGAAGAGCGCGGAGGCGAAGCAATCACTGGAGGCGGCGGGGGCAGTAGCCGTGCAGAAGACGATATCTGCCTTGGAGGAGCGTGTGGGGAAAGCAGATGTAGCCTTGGAGCATTACAAGACGGCACTGCAGGCGAAGCGTGAATCCCTTATCCAGCTCAAGACGCTGAAGGCCGGTTGTGAGCGGCAGATCCAAAATTGCAAGGCGGCCGTGGCGGAAGCGGAGGGTCGTGGGGGCGACGTCTCTGCCAAACAGGCTGAGCTCAAGATGCTGGAGGGTCGACTCCCCTCGCTCACGGCGTCCGCAGAGAAAGCGGAAAACGGGTACAAGCGATTCCAGCTTGTACTTAAACAGAAGAAGATCGAGCTGGACACGTTGAAAGCAAAGATGCAGAGCCTCGGCGCTGAGCTTCGAGCAGCGGGAGGAAGCGATGCTGGCTTTGCGATTCAAAAAGCCCGCCAACTGGAAGAGGAGGTGCGCAGTTCGTGCAATCGCCTGGAGGCGGAGCTGGATGTGCAGGCGATGGATGAAAATAATTGATGATAAAGATTATGGTGAAACTATTCGGAAAGATTGTGGTTGTTGTCTGTGTGATCGTACTCGTAGTTCTGGCATGTTCGCCGGAGGCGCGAACCGAGTTAGGAATCGTTTTTAAGGTTGCAACAGGGCAATCCGTTGCCGCTTTGGAGGACAAACTTGATCAGGGAACACTTGCTTTGCAACGCTTCGACACGGAATATGTCAAGGCGGAACAGAAACTTGTAGCACTCAAACATCTTCAATTAGATGCCAAGCTGTGTCTGCGACGTGCGCAGGAGAAGGCCACGGATTATCGTAATCAGGGCAAGGAGGAACTTGCGCTACGCAATGATGAACAAGCATCTTTCTACGAGAAACAGCTTGTTGGCTACGAAAAGTCGATTGAGTCTCGTACGAAAAAATTACAGGAGCTACGCACGATTCGTGAGCGCGCGCGTGAAGACGTGCGACTCGCTCGGGAGCGCATTGCCATGCTGAAAGCGACAAAGGACGCGCTTGATGATTCCGGGCAAGAGGAGATGCTTGAGAAAGCAAGTGAAAACGTGCGAAATTTACAAAGTCACTGCAACAAGCTAAGTGCGGAAATTGATGTTCTGAATATGGAAAATTGAGATGGAGTATTTCCTGACATCCGAGTTCTGGTGGAATATGCTGTGGGGAACAGTTATTAGTGTTATACTAACTGTGTCCATTCTTTCTGCTGTGTATGCTGTAGTATCCTTATTTTCCTCAGAAAGCGATAAAAAAGACGCAGTCATCGGGGGTATCATTGTGGCTGTCGTCTTTTTCTCCTTGAGCAGGTGTTTTATCGATAAAGTAAGATATGTGCTCGTATGGGAAGAAAACCGAGGACCGGTCATTATTTTAGCAAAGGAGGCTCCCCTGCTGCATAACTATTTTTTAGCGCTCGAAAGATCACTTTCGCATACAAATGAACAGATTCAAAAGCTCAATACGGAGAGAGACAATGCGACAACGTCAGAGGCAAAAAAAATCTATGGAACACAGACAGCGCGTCAAGAATACAGAAAGAGGGAGTTGGAAAACATGAAATGTAGAATTAAGAAACTTGCGCAGCGGTTATATTTTTCAAAGTTTCTAGCCCGCATGGGACACCTATCTGCTGATAGGGATGTGGAACGGGAGCTGCAGGAGGTGCAAGCGGCCTGTGAACAGTTGGTCAATGAAGGGTAAAGTTGATGAGGGCAGAATGTGTTTAACTCGTAAACGAAAGGTATGAGGTTAACTTGTATAATCATTCTTCTTTGGGGGGGAGTTCTCTCTCTGGGATATAATGCTTGGAAATATCATGAAATTCGTTCCATTCAATCCACCATCCAAGAGTGTTCCTTGCTGGATGAGCAAACCATAGATGACGACGAACCGCTAACGGCCTCTGAATACGTCCAACGGTTCCAAATAGCCTCTCTCAGAGAAAGGGCGGATCAAATACGTCGCAGGTACAATCGAGGATTGCAGAAGTGCCAAGTTGTGCGAGAACACCTGATGGAACTAAGCGAACATGGGTATGTTTATCGTGATGTAAAAGAGCAGGTGGAGGGACAGTTGAAAGAAGTGGAGACGCGGAATGAGGAGTTAAAGAAACAATACAATGAGATCGTCCTCTTCGCGGAAAAATACTACGCGGAAGCGATGACAAAGAGGATTTCCCAAGAGACAGAGCAGACAGCGAAATTACTCGATGAGAAGAATCAAATACTTCTCCAATCAGTCGAACTGCCTATGGAAATGCAGGAAAGAAACAGTGGTGCCGCGCGGGTTGCACAGAAGGCAAAGAGCTCTTCACGGCGGATTATACCCAAGTCAGACATGGAGCAGCTCGATGCCATGATAGATCGACTGCGCGCGCTAAAATGCAAGAGTGCAGACTCCGCTTTGCACCAAAAGCGGCTTCTTGCGTTGTTGCCGCTCATTCGCAACGGCGCTGATGTGGATGTGACCCTGCCGGAGACAAAAGGAAACACGGCTTTACACTTTGCTTGCGCACTGGGAAGTTGGAGTATTACCCAATGGCTCGTTGAACATGGGGCAAATGTAAATGCAAAAACCCATCGCGGAGCAACGCCGATGGATTGCCTGGGGGACGACAATGCAGCCCGTATCAAAAAACTTCTCCAAAAACATGGCGGACATTATGGTCTTTAGCGGAAAGATGCCTGTAACAATACAAACCACCTAACCAACATCCGTATTATGATGAACAAAGAAAAGTTGAATCAGCGCTTCATGATGCCCGAAAAAAAGAAATTGGGGAAAGCCCTTTTCCAAGAAGTCGTGGCTTCCGAGACATCCCTGGAAAAAGTACGATCGCTCATCGATGCCGGGGCCGATGTGAATGTGGAGGATGTAGAGGCACAGATTGAGGACTCCACATGCACCTCAACGCTCAGAGCAGCGGTGCACCTCGGGAAAGTAGAGATTGTCAAGCTCCTGCTGAAGGCAGGGGCGGATGTCAATTCCTCGAAGAATGGCGGAAATGCGTCTCTTTCAGTGGCCGCACGGGAGGGATACGTGGAGATCAGCAAGCTCCTGTTGGAGGCAGGGGCAAAAGTCAATGCCGAGAACAAAAATGGAAAGTCTGCACTTACGTTGGCGGCGAGGAATGGACACGTGGAGATTGTCAAACTCCTGTTGGAAGCCGGGGCGGATGTCAATGCCGGGAACAAGAAAGGAGAAACTGCGCTCACGTTGGCGGCGTGGATGGGGCACGTGGAGATTGTCAAGCTCCTGCTGAAAGCTGGGGCGAATGTCGATGCCAAGGAGGAGGAAGGATGGACTGCGCTCACGTTGGCGGCGCAGAAGGGATACGTGGAGATTGTCAAGCTCCTGTTGGAAGCCGGGGCGAACATAAACGCCAAGACGAAGGAAGGATGGACTGCGCTCACGTTGGCGGCGCAGAAGGGATACGTGGAGATTGTCAAGATCCTGTTGGAAGCCGGGGCGAACATAAACGCCAAGACGAAGGATGGATGGACTGCGCTTATGTTTGCGGCGAGGGATGGACATACGGAGATTGTTGAGATATTTGTTATTATATATGAGGCAAATGTCAATGCCAAGAACAAGCATGGAAGTACAGCACTTACGATTGCGGCGCAGAAGGGATACGTGGAGATTGTCAAGATCCTATTGAAGGCAGGGGCGAACATTAACGCCAAGGATAAGGATGGAGATACCGCACTGGATCTTGCTACTGCGCATAGGGACGAAGATGAGGAATCCTACGACCAAATCATAAACGCCCTCGTTAAAGCTAAGGAGGAGGTCACGATAAGCAAAAGATTGATCTGGTGGTTCAAATCCCTACTAGATTAGGCGGTGATTCAAACTAAACACATGAATATTCAATGTATTGCGTCTCCAATTCATGAAGACGAAGGATTTCCAAAATGAATCACGGAACTCAGATATAATATGAGACGGAATATGAGTAAAGAAGAAAATACCGAGCACGAAGTTCTCATAGGTACAATAGAAGCCTATGAACTCTATCTTATCCGCGCAGACAAGATATTGGAGGGGAAGGAGCCGTATTTTAAGTTTTATGATTCAGATGAGCTGGAGGCATCCGAGCATGTGGCAAGGATATCGTTTACAAGGGTTGGCTATATCGAGGGAGGAGAAGATGGGTTGCCTGAGTTTAGGCTCAATAAGGACCAGGTAAGGGCTATGGTAGAATTTTTCGAAGATGAATGTCAGGAAGAAAATTACAGAGAATTCACCTACTGGCAGTACGGGATCGTGCAATACAACAAAGAAAACGTGGAAGCCTCGCGTGACTGGAAAGACGTAACCAAGAAATACCTGGAGGAACACGCGGAGGAATTCAAGGGGAGCGTCGTGCTTCCTATCGATTTGGAGATGCCGGATTATTTGAATGGTTTGAGGAAGTATTCAGGGAAGCCTCATTTGAAACCTCGTAGATATAGGACAAGAAAAACCGGTAATGCGGCAGGACGAAGCCGAAATAAATCAAGAAGGAGTTGATGAGAATTCAATCGAACGAAATCTTTATCCTCCGGTACGGTACCGGGGGATGACCCAAACACAAATTAAAACCCAATAACATACACCATGAAAAATACAATCCTAGTTTCAGCTCTCTTCGCAACACTGGCACTGAGCAGCTGTGTCTCTCACAATATGGAAGGCGAGAATGTCTCATCGACGAAGATACGACTTGAACAAGCAAATTACCGAGTCATTGCCACACAAGTTAAAGGAGAAAGCACCGGTTTCCATATTCTGAGTGCCATACCAACCAGCATTCCCTCGAATTTATCAGATTTGGGAAAAATAGCTAAACTGTCTCCGGACGGCGGCATTACGATTAAAGATGCTACTAAGGTGAAAGCGATAGAGAATTTGTACAAAAATTGCGGGGATCTGCGGAACCGTCCGACCGCTCTGATTAATCTTCGCGAACAGACAGGGGGTACAAATTATCTTATTTTCTCACGTCCCAAGACGACGGTTACTGCTGATGTCATCGAATTCATCCGCTGAGTTTCTTAATCGGTAAAATACATCTCAAAGGCGGCGGAGGTGGGGATTCATCTCCGCCGCTTCTTCCTTTCTCTGTTCCTTGATTCCAGCTTCCCTTCGGCTCA
>CANQJI010000005.1 GCA_947624205.1 uncultured Akkermansia sp.
AGTATTCTCACCACCGCACAAAAAAAATTTACTTCCCCCCTTAATTATGGTTGACTTCGTACATAGGCAAACGCATTTCCTAATGCGTTTGCCGTGGCGCTCTTTCGCGTGTGCTTGACATG
This sequence comes from uncultured Akkermansia sp., assembly GCA_947624205.1. Taxonomy (GTDB): domain Bacteria; phylum Verrucomicrobiota; class Verrucomicrobiia; order Verrucomicrobiales; family Akkermansiaceae; genus Akkermansia. The sequence continues at coordinate 123 of CANQJI010000005.1, forward strand.
AGATTGAGGACTGTGGTAGAGTGACAAGCATGAAGGTGAGTCGTAAATTGAAGGGGTTTACTTTAGTGGAGCTCATAGTGGTGATCGCTATTCTCGGGGTGTTGCTTGGGATATCTGCGCCGACGATATTTAGCCATTTGAATGCGGGAGATGTGGTGAAATGTCGTGCCAATATTGAGCAGCTTGCCAAGCTCGGACTGAAGTACGCATCTGATATGGGGCATCGGAATTTATTGCCCACGAGTGGAATGGATGATGATGAAGATACGCAGAGAGTGAATGAAGGTGATGGGTGGTGGATTTTAGTGGCTCAGGAGTTGGATTCCACAGTTTTGCCAAATACGAAAAAGGATGCAATGAAGGTAGCGACGATTTTTCACTGTCCGGGTGATAAGCGCGCTGAAGTGGTAGATGGAGTACTCATGAAGGCGACGACGAAAAATGTTTCCTACGTCTCGTGGAGTGATGGCTCAGAGGATCCAAGCAACCCGCATTCGCAGATTCGTACGGTGGGCAAGAAGCACTTGGATAATTTGCCGTGGTTGAGTGACGGCGAGCCGGTAAAGCGCAAAAGTGTGGTGGATTTTGCTTCTTTCCGCAAGATGGTGATGCCCGCGTTGGAACGCCATAGCAATGCTATACTCGTGGCATACGCCAGCGGAGTGGTGCAGCAGCACAAGGTAGATAACGAAGGGGAGCAGGATGCCAAAGAATTGTTCAATAGGATCAATCCGGATAAGTTGATTCCCATGGGAACAAAGGGAAGGGGAGGTTCCTCCAAGAGAGATTGAGTGGAAGCCGGAAACGACGAGTTCGTGTTGCTGTGCGGCAATAGATCCGGATTGCCGAGGGAGGGTGTAGTATTGGGATTGAGCGGGGGTCGGGATTCTGTGGCGTTGTTGAGGTTGCTCTTACTGCACGGAGTACCAGTGTTCGCCTGCCACGTGCACCACGGTATTCGTGGAACAGCAGCGGATGAGGATGCGAAGTTTTGTCGTGTGCTTTGCGAAAAATTCGGCGTGCCTTACGCGGAATATCGGGTGAATGTGCCGCAACTCGCAAGAAGGAACGGCAATTCACTGGAGACAGAAGCTCGTTTACAGCGTCGACGTATCCTTGAGGAGCATGCATGTAAAGTTGGAGTGCGTACTATTGCACTGGCGCACCATGCAGATGATCAGGCAGAGACGGCTCTGTTCAACCTCAGCCGCGGGGCAGCGGGGGCTCTTGGAATGCAAGTTGTGTACCGAGGGAAGGATGGTATCACCTGGTGGCGTCCTCTTCTGGAGTGCCGCCGGGAGAAGATCACAGCGTGGCTACGTGAACTAGGGCAGGATTGGCGAGAAGATGAGACTAATGTCTCGCCGGATGAAGCTACTCGCAATAAGTTACGACTGCACATTCTGCCGGAACTTTCTAAAGCAATGGGAAGGGACGTCGTTCCTGCCATTGCCCGCAGTGCCGGACTGCAGAGAGAAGTGGCAGGAGCATTGGAGGAAGCTCTTGCTGCATTACCGATCATGGATCCACAAGGGCGGCTTTATCTGCCGTTTCTGGAAGGAAAAGGAGAGGCGTTTCGTCGCGCTGCCGTGCATTTCTACCTGAAACTTTGCGGCGTACCGGAGCTCAGCGAACGGTGTGTGGCAGGGGTATGCTCACTTCTTACACCGAATGCCGCGCTGCATAGTTACAATCTGCCCGGTGGTTTCACGGCGCATCGAGCGCACAAGCGTTTATTTCTGAGACGGAACAAAATCCTTGTCAAATGTACTTGCGTTCCGAGAAGAGATGGGCGCGCATAGGATCCGAGGCAGAGAGATGAGTGAAACCAATGGCGAGAGCATCCGCCGCATCCGGAGCAGGGGTCTCATCCAGCTGCAACATGACACGCATCATGAAGGCGACCTGCGTTTTTGCCGCTCCCCCTCCACCCACGGCTGCCAGTTTTATGCAACGAGGCGGGTATTCCATGATAGGGAGATTGTGGCACGCGGCAGCCAGCACAGTGGCGGCACGTGCAGAGCCCATGCTGATGGCAGTTCGGTGCGATTGTACGTAGATGATACCTTCGATGGCAAGTTCATCCGGTTGCCATTTTTCGATGAGTTCCTGCACCTTGCGGTGGATAGCCAGCAAGCAGGCGCTCTGCGGGAGCGATGCCTTCAGCGAAAGCGTGCCGTATTCCAGAGCACGCGCGCGATTATGATCCCCCTCGAGAACAGCGTATCCCGTGTTGCGGATGGCAGGATCGATGGAGAGCACACGCATGATCGTGGAGAAAAATGGAGTCGATCAACGCCGGCGACCGTTTTTGACCGCAGGCCGAGGCTTGCGCAGAGGCGGCGCATCCCCATCCAGGAGGGCTGTGTATGCGTATGGGAAGTTTTCCAGCCTGCGCCGCTCCACTTTTTGATTGAGAAAGATTTCCACGCTCTTTGCAAAGTCCACTTCATCGGCTGTCAGTAGGGTGAAGGCGTCTCCCTGCGTTTCAGCGCGACCGGTGCGGCCGATGCGGTGCACGTAATCCTCCGGGTTTTCCGGCACTCGGTAGTTGATGACATGGGTCACACCGCTGATGTCGATGCCACGCGCGGCGACATCCGTGGCCACGAGAATGCGATACTTTTCCTCCTTGAAACCGCGCAGGGCAGCCATGCGCTCTTTCTGAGGGATATCGGAGTGCATCGCAATCACATCGCGCCCCCAGCCAGCTTGAGCCAGCATATTGGTCACCATGTCGGCCTCCTTGCGCGTGCGCGTGAAGATCATGAGATTTTGGAAAGGCGTCTGTTTCACGAGAGCCAGCAGAAGCTCATCCCGCTGATCCAGCCCAACCGGGTAAAAGGCGTGCGAAATGGTGTCCGCGACTTCTCCGCGTGCAATTGCTACTTCGTATGGATCCGTGAGGCACCATTTAGCAAAGCCTTGCAGCACCTGCGGCATCGTGGCGGAGAAGAAAAGCGTTTGACGACCTTCCCAGGGGCAGAGGTTCACGATCTTGCGTACGATTGGCAGGAAGCCCATATCCGTCATGCGGTCCACCTCATCAAGTACGAGAGTCTTGATTTCTTTGAATTTCATGTTGCCCCGGTAGAAATGATCCACGAGTCGTCCGGGAGTCGCCACTACGACATCCACGCCCTTTTTGAGAGCGTCCGCCTGCTGGCCGTAGCCCACCCCGCCATAGAGCAGGCCGATGGTGATATCTGTGTGGGCAGCGTAGGTGCGAAAGGCTTCGGCAAGTTGATCCGCAAGTTCGCGGGTCGGTTCCAGAATCAGTGCCTGCGGCTTGCCCGTGTGTTGCAGCTTCGTGAGAATAGGCAGGGCGAAAGCGGCAGATTTTCCTGTGCCGGTCTGGGAGGCTCCGATAACGTCGCGTCCTTCCAGCACGCGTGGAATGGCTTGCTCTTGGATGGGAGTGGGCGCCTCATAACCGCAGTCCTTCACTGCTTGCAGGACGGCCTCAGAGAGTCCTAGTTCTTCAAATGTCATGGCTATCAGGGTGGGTAGAAGGTGGGTTGATCAGGCGATGTACGGGTTGTTGATGAGTTCTTCGCCGAGGGTAGTGTAAGATCCATGGCCGGGGTATACCCGTGTTTTCGGCGGAAGGGAAGAAAAGAGTTTTTCTCGCAGCTGTTTCAGGAGTTCATCGAGATTCCCCCCGGGCAGATCTGTGCGTCCGATACTGCCTGCAAAGAGTGAATCCCCGCTGAAAAGAATTCCCTGTTCCGGCAGGTAGTACGCCATGCCGTCGGTGGAGTGTCCCGGCAGTGGGAGAACGCGCCAGTCTAATCCCGCCCAGTTTGCCACGCTATTGGTTTTTCCAAGCGGTCTTTCCACGCTGAACGCCTCCGGTCGCGGGATGCTCCACATCGCCGCGTGCTCTGCCAGTGAAAGTGAGGAATCGCAGTCAAATGCGGCATGTATCGCACAGCCTGTGGTGCGCTGCAGGAGCGCGGCGTCCGCCGTATGGTCAAAGTGCTGATGCGTGAGAAGCAAGTGTGTAAGACGTTCCCCTGGCGGCAGAGAACGTTGTATCCATTCCGCAAAACCTTCCGGGGCATCGATAGCGACGCACTCTCCACCCACACCGACCACAAGATAGCCGTTGCACTGGAGATCGCCACCGGTGTATGTTCGGACAGGAGGAGTCATGACTCAGCAGAGAGGAGCATATCACGCACCAAATCCATTGGCAAGGTTTTACGATATTGCCGGGGCGTCCAGCGCTGCCTGAGCAGCAGCTATACGTGCCGTTGGCACGCGGTACGGGGAGCAGGAAACATAGTCCAGTCCGATCATGTGGCAGAAACGCACGGATGCAGGATCGCCACCATGCTCGCCGCAGATGCCCATTTTCATCTTTGGTCGTGTTTCACGACCCAGCGTGATAGCCATCTTCATGAGTTTGCCGACGCCCCCCTGGTCGATGCTGGCGAAGACATTATTGCTGACGATTTCCAGGTTGCGGTAAACACCCATGAAGGAGCCGGAATCATCGCGGCTCATACCGAGCCCCGTCTGGGTGAGGTCGTTGGTGCCAAAGGAGAAGAATTCAGCGGTTTGAGCAATATCGTCCGCTGTGAGGCAGGCGCGAGGAATCTCCATCATGGTACCAACTTTGTAGGAGATTGTGTGTCCCTTCTCAGCAAAGACTTGGGCAGCAACGCGATCAATGACCTCTTTTTGTAGATCCAATTCGCGTTTGAATGCCACAAGAGGCACCATGATTTCCGGGCGTGCCTCAATCCCTTCCTCCTCCTCCACTTCAATGGCAGCCTCCAAAATAGCACGTGTCTGCATTTCTGTGATCTCCGGGTACGCGATGCCCAGGCGGCAGCCGCGGTGACCGAGCATGGGATTGAACTCCCGCAGTTCCATCACGCGACGCATGACGAGTTCCACGGGCAGGTGAAACTTCTGGGCGATATCCAGTTGTTGTTCCTTAGTTTGCGGCAGGAATTCGTGCAGCGGAGGGTCAAGCAGACGAATGGTAGCTGGTTTTCCCGCCAGGGTTTTAAAGATGCCCTTGAAATCGCTCTTTTGGAAGGGAAGCAGCTTTGCCACGGCTTGTTTGCGGTCATCCAATCTTTCGGAGAGAATCATGCGGCGCATGAAGTCAATGCGATTGCCGGAGAAGAACATGTGCTCTGTTCGGCAGAGACCGATTCCCGCAGCACCGAAGGCAAGAGCGACTTCTGCCTGATCCGGCGAGTCGGCATTGGTGCGCACCTTCAGTCTGGCGGCTCGGTTGCACCACTCCATTACTCGTGCAAAATCACGGTAGATGCCGCTCTTTTCCGGCTTAAGAGTTTTTTTGAGCAGCACTTGGATGATTTCTGAAGGTGCCGTCGGCAGCTCTCCGGCATACACCAGGCCGGCAGTTCCATCCAGTGAAAGATACTCACCTTCCTTGTAGGTTACGCCACCGATGCAGATGGAACGAGCCGCATAATCAATTTCCATGTCGCTCACGCCGCAGACACATACCTTGCCCATCTGACGAGCCACGAGAGCTGCATGGCTGGAAAGTCCACCGCGCGCGGTGAGGATGCCTTCTGCCGCAATCATGCCTCGAAGATCTTCGGGAGAAGTTTCCAAACGCACGAGCAGAACTTTTTCTCCTCGTTTTGTTGCCTCGATGCAGCGGGCAGCATTCAGATAGAAACGCCCGGAAGCTGCGCCGGGGCCGGCATTCAACCCCTTTGCGATAGCCCTGGCTTTCTGCACCGCGACATGGTCAAAGATGGGCGCGAGTACTTGATCCACCTGGTCTGCAGGGATGCGGCGCACGGCCGTTTGCCAGTCGATAAGTCCTTCGTGTTCCATCTCGCAGGCAATGCGGAAGGCTGCAATACCGGTGCGTTTGCCGTTGCGAGTTTGCAGCATGTACACTTTGCCATCCTGGATGGTGAATTCGAAGTCCTGCATGTCGCGGAAATGATTCTCCAGCGTTTTGCGAATACGGCAGAGTTCCTCGTATGCCTCCGGCATGACCTGCTCAAGGTGTTGCACGGGGGCGGGGGTGCGAACGCCGGCCACAACATCTTCCCCCTGTGCGTTCATGAGAAATTCCCCGTAGAATTCATTCACCCCCACAGCAGGATTGCGGGTGAAGGCCACGCCGGAACCAGAGCGGTCGGACGTATTGCCGAAGACCATGCATTGCACATTTACCGCTGTGCCCCAATCACTTGGGATATTGTACTTCTGGCGGTATGTGATGGCGCGCTCATTGTTCCACGAGCCAAATACTGCACCGATAGCTCCCCAGAGTTGCTCCCATACATCGGAGGGGAACGTATGCCCCGTGCGACGTTTTACGAGAGACTTGAAGCGGCTCACAAGTTCACGGTTGTCCTCCGCACTCAGGTCAGCATCGCTCACATTCGAGCCGTAGCGTTCTTGCTTCAGCTCGTGAATGACCATTTCAAAAGGTTCCAAATCTTCGCTTACATCTTTCTGCACCCCCATCACCACATCCCCGTACATCTGTACGAAGCGACGATAGCAGTCCCATGCAAAACGTTCATTCCCCGTGGCGGCTGCCATAGCTTGTACCGTCTTGTCGTTCAGTCCCAGGTTGAGGATAGTGTCCATCATGCCCGGCATGCTCTCTCGCGCGCCCGAACGCACAGAAACAAGAAGGGGCATTGCATCCTGCGCGCCGAAACGGTAACCCACCAGCTCTTCCATGCGCGCGATTCCCTCCTGCACAAGCTCCGATAGCTCTTTCGGATAAGTCTGGTCGTTGTCGTAGTAGTATGTACATACCCCCGTCGTTATTGTAAATCCCGGGGGCACCGGAAGTCCAATGCGTGCCATCTCCGCCAGATTCGCTCCCTTGCCTCCCAGCAGCTCTTTCATCTTGCCGTTCCCGTCTGCCGTGCCGCCGCCGAAATGATAGACCAATTGTTCTGACATATCGTTGCCTCTTATGTTGGAATGAATAAAGTGGCGGCATTATAGGCACGCTTCCTTGCGCTGTCAAGTCCCCATGTGACGCACAAATCTAAAATTTAGACTGCCGCCTGATAATTTTCCTGAGAGTCTCCGGATCATCTGCATCCCTTTTGAAGACCGTATTTGGAATACGTACGTCAAGCCTTTTTTTTGAGTTTTTTGTGCGTTTATTCCAGTACTCCACTGGAAAATGTTACCTCTTTTGATGAGAGAAATTGATTTGCTTGTGTTTTTCAAACAGCTTTATGTCAAATACTTATGTAATATCATGTACGTATTCCAAATACGTACATTCTTCACGACTAAAGCGCGGCTATCAGGTAGATGGCTCGCAAAGACAAACATACACTATTTCAAAGATAATCATGAAACTCCATTTGCCAATCATATTGCTCACCGCCCTCATGGCGGTGATGACCACCCTGCCGACCTATGGAAATGTCACTGTCACCCAGAATGGGAAAGAACAAAGTGACTACAGCGCAAAGACTTTCTCAAACTCAACGGTAGAATATACTGTAGATGGAGAGGGAGAGGAGCACGAGCTTAAACTTGATGCAAAAGGGGGTACAACTAATGGAATCACGAATGTTTATGTCAATGAAGGCGGAACATTCACAATGGACTCTCGCTCCAACTCTCCCACTCTTGGGAAAGCTACCACATCTGCAGAGCTTACCATCGCTGTGACCGGAGGAACATTCAATCTTGGAGATGCCCATTTAGGACAATCGGATGGGGGGACCGCAACTTCAACAATCAGGGTGGACGCTGCAGGAAAGTTTTATTCTAGGATACTCGAAGGGGGTGCCGGATACACGGGTTCTATCGGATGTATTTCTTCTAGTAGTAAAGCAGGAACAACCAATACAACGATTGAAATCAAAGGTTCAGGGAGTCTATTCGAACAAAATTCATCTGATGTTGGTTCATGCTATCAATCCAATGTTTCTAGTAAACAATCTGTGACAACTAAGATTGATGTGGTTCAGGGGGGACAATATATTCTCACCACTGATAGTGGGGTGTCATCCGATGCACAGCTGGGATTTGCGTCAGGGCTTAATTGTGCGGCAACAACAACTATCAATATAAGCGGGAAGGATAGCGTATTCCTGATGCAGCCAGCGTCCAGCAACCCGTGCGAAATTGGAAGTGTTTCTTTCGGCAACGGTGATCAAAACAAAGCTACAACTACAACTACTATTTCTGTCGAGGATCAAGGCGTATTTAAAATGGCGAAGAAGGAAAGCCACGGAGGTCGTTCGACAATTGGTTATTGTGGGGCTCAGGGGAGTGTTGCTGAAGTTTATTTGAAGCTTAATGGCGGCAGTTTTCAACTTGGTGACACTAGTGAAGAATTGGCGGGCGGAGTCAACATTGGTCATGCCCGAGGAGGCAAGATACTTGTGGACATAGAGGTTGGAAAAGATAAAACGGATGAGACCCTATCAGGACAAATGATAATGAATCAGGGCACATACGTTGGATACGCTAACCTTGGCATTACTGAAGGCGAGGGTATAGAAGCTGAAACTGGTGTCAGTATCCGCCTGAAGGATAACGGAAAGATGACAATTAATGGAAAAAAGTCAACGTCGGCATCTGGGATTGGAAACGGGATTGGCGTGGCACAGGTGTCAAAAACGGCTCAGAAAGCGATGACGACTGTTGACATTACGATAGAAGGAACGAGTAATCTCACATTGAAGGAGGGAGCTATAGGTGCTGCCATCGGTACTTTTTCAGGGGCCACCGAAAAGCCATGTTCGACTGCTACGACGAAGATGGTACTTAAAGACAGCGGCAGTCTCACTATATCCGGAGGAAAACTGGGATACATCCAGACTGCTGAAATAAACGAGTCGAATCTGACCATAGAACTCCGAGACAAGGCTAAGATGAGCTGGACTAGTGGGAGTATTGGAACTGACGAACTTGGTTCTAGTGCTGATATCACACTGAGAGGTGAATCAAGTTTCACCCGTTCGATGACAACTGCCCTCTACGCTAGTGTCGACATCTTTGAAAAGGGGACTTACACGGTGGGATCTGGAAATGCGGGCGATGGTGCTATCACGATGCATGGTGGTAATCTGGCGAATGCGACAAATTACAGGGGAACTTCCGTAGTCATCGATGTAGATGAGGCTTTTTCCGGTGCTATGAAGATGGGAAAATTGAGCGCTGGTAAAGTGACATCGTTCAAAGCGAATGGACAGGAAGTACGGTTGGAGGATCTTGGTAGCGGCACGCTGAGGTTGAGTGGTGGCGACAGGATTAAGCTGGGTAAGGAGAGTGCATGGGTGAAGGATTCCGTCCAAGGCGACGGGCAAAGGCATGCGCTTTTCCAATTTACCAGTGGTAGCGGAAGTGTAGAGGTTGATACTGATGGGGAAGGTGGCAAATTCTATTTGGATCTCAAAGCGGGAGATCTGGACTTCTCCTCTGCCTCCGATGACGGTATTACGGTGGAAGTTTGGATTACGAACGGAACTTTGAATGAATTAGAAGCGAATGATTTTGAAGTTGGAGAAGGTTGGGGGATGAGAGTAGAGCAATACGATGCTGACAGTGGTAAGCTGATTCTGACTGGCAAGCTGAATGTGTGGGATGCTAAGAATGATGGTGATCCTAGCGAAACCGGTCATGCTGAAGGTGTGGCTAGTGAGCTTGAGGGTTATGACAAGGTTGTCATCGATGAGAATACCACACTCAATGCCGATGCCGATGCAACGCTCAAACAGCTCCAGGGAGACGAAGGTGCTAATCTTGAGATTACCAATGATAGCGAAGTAGAGCGACAGATTACTTTCTACAACAAGAATAAAACAGAATCGCCATCGGATCATTCCGGCGATACAATTTTTGAAGGAGCCATTAGCGCAGGACCAAATGTAAATCTGAAGAAGACGGGCGATGCCTTGATGGTTGTGGAAGGCAATCTGCAAGCCAGCAACGACTTGGAAGTGAATGAGGGAGGACTGACACTAAAAGGGCAAGGAAATACCGTAGGCGGTACTCTCACCGTGGGTGGTGAGGAGACAAGAGGCACGCTGGATGTACAGGGCAACCTGAATGCTCAGGATGTGAATGTGCAGAACGGTACGCTCACATTTGGCGAGAACAGCGAGAGTTCCATCGGCGGCGAGCTGACGCTCGGCGACAAAGGCGCCCTGCAGGTGGACGGTAAACTTACCCTTTCCGGTACAAGTGATCTGTCCAAGGATAGCGACAAGCTCTCCGGGAGTGGAACGATTGAGGTATCCGGTGAAGATGGCTCCTTGACGTTTGGTGACGAGACAATGGCAGACGAATCAGAGCTGAAGTTCAAAGCTGTTGACGGCGGAACACTCAATTACACCGGCTCTGCTGGACTTGAACTATCTGATTTGACAGGAAACGGTCATTACACCGGCAGTAGCTTCCTCGTAAATGGAGATGGCTCGGGAGAAGAGCAAGTATTCGAAGGTACGGTAGAGGGTTCTCTTTCTCTGGAGGGGGGCAAATACAACCTGACGAATCCGGATAATGCCGGTTGCGCTCTCGTAGTGGGATCTGACAGCGAGGCAACTCTGGCGGCAGGATCGACGTACAAGTCCATCGACAACCAAGGAAGACTGTCAACCTCGACCTCGGAAGAAACCGGGGATGTCTGCATCACGGCAGAAGGGAACATCATCTTCCGCAATGGTGCGCATTCACCCGTGAGGATCGACCTGAGCGATCCGGAGTTGTCGCAGAGCGGTGAAGAAATCAACTACAAGTCGACAGCCGGGAAGATCATCATCGAACATGAGACGGAGCTTGACGTTACACTGACCGGCAACATCCTGGATGCGAAGGGAGACCTGAATGTCGTGATCATGGAAGCCACCGGGGGAATTGAGAATCACGAGGAGTACAACGAACAAACAGCGAACTATAAGATGAAGACTGTTCGATTCATGGCGGAACCCCAGGTAGAAGAAGGATGGACAAAGGTTGAAGCCGCAGCAGTGGTGAAACCGGGAGAAGGCGTCAACGAAGCCGTCATGAATCAGCTCTATGACGTCGGCAAAACCACATTCTGGACAAAAGATGGACAGCTTCTCACGTACATCCCGCAGCGGACGGAAAGCCCGTGGGAGCAGTATGTGACCACATCCAACAGTCGCGCCGGATTGGGCTTGCTCTATCGCGACCTTCATCAGAACGGCGTGATGGAAGCCGATCAGGACGTTGTGGCGCTGATTGATGGGATCGACAGACTCGTTAAGAGCAATCCCGCCGAAGCTCGGCGTGCACTGGCGGCTGTGGCGGGAAGCACATTGACCTCCCTCTCCGCGGCGCAGAGCGCTGCCCTGCGCAACCAAATGGGCCGCGTGCGTGACCATGCCCTGCAGGCCGCTCGCCTGCGCTGCGCCGGTAATGTCGACGAGGCAACTGCCCAGCAGCGCCCCTGCAAGAACTCCCACGTCTGGGTGGAGGGTACAAGCTTCTTCTCCGAGCAGCACAGCGTCGGCGATGAGAGCGGCTATCGCCTCAACTCCTGGGGCGGCACTCTGGGCATCGATGCGCAGGTGGATGCCCACTGGAGCGTCGGCGTAAGCCTCTCGGCGAGCTATGGCGATCTGGAGGCACGTGCGGCGGATTATGCCAAGGGAGATTTGGATACGTACACCGTGAGCTTCTGGAGCCAGGCGAAGAACGGCCGCTGGGGCAACACCCTGCTCTTCACTCTCGGCACGAATGAGGCAGATCTCAAACGTACGGTGAACTACGGAGCGGGCAGCTACACCGCCACGAGCAACACGAGCGGCAGCAGCCTGGGGGCGATGTGGGAAGTTACTTATGACCTCCACCCGGTGAAGGACAACAAGAGTAACATCCTCCAGCCGCTGTTCAACGTGGCAGTGATGCACACGAGCATGGACGGGTTCAGCGAGAAGAATGCGGGGAACGTAGGCCTTACGACGGAGAAGCAGACGCGCGACACGGTAACACTGGGTCTTGGACTGCGGTGGCTGGCGGCGATCAACTCCGCGAAAGCTCTCAACCGCACGGTGAGTACGGAGGTGCATGCGAATGTGGCGCAGGACATGGGCGACCGCCGAAGTGTAGCAAACGTGGCATTGCTGGCAGATCCGAGCTACACTCAGAATGTGTACGGCTCGAAGGCAGGCAGCACGGCGTTCCAATTCGGAGCGGGAGTGAATGTACCGATGACGCCGAACTCGCAGATCTACGTGAACGCGGGCGGCGAGTTGCGTGAGCACGCGAATGCATGGAACGCTGCACTGGGCGTCCGAATGGGCTTCTGAGGAGGATTCAACGAGTTCTTCTCAAAAGGAACAATACAACAGGTAAATGAAGTGCCGCTCGTCGGGGAAACCTGGCGGGCGGTTCAGTTCGCATGGTAGTGCACGCAACGTTGCATGACCCACGGAGGGGTGACCCCCAAAGTGAGATCGCCTCACGATGCGAGGGAAATGGATACCTCTACACGGTCTTACGATCCGTGAAGGACATGCACAATGCAGGTAACATCACTGAGGGTGGAACGTAAGCGGCGGTAAAGAGCAGAGAAGTATCACCCGCGATCGGCGCCGCCGCAAATCTTGCAGTTATTGCCGGATGGAGTATCGGAGCCGTGGCCTTTGCTCTTTTTGTAGTAGCGACAGGAGCGGTTATGCGTTTTGCCGGAAGACGCGGTGATCCAGTAGCGCGGCTCCTCAGTCGAGGCTGTACGTGTGTCAGAAGGCGTGGGATCCGGGGCGGCAGAGGATGAGATCGGGGCGATACATACGAGGGCCGTGCAGAGCAGAGAGATGAAACGAGACATGGTAGTAGAATAGGTGTATTTTGGAACGAATCTCTTGTATCACATTCCCTTTTGTTTTTGAAGAGGAAAAACAGTCATCGGAAAACGCGCTTGATCTGCCACGATTTGATCTGCATGGTTTTCGCACGATTCCACGTCCGAGCTTCTTGCTCATTCTTCCCAATGACGGTTTTGGATTGAAATCGACGCGCAGGTACGCTCAATCTTCGTCGGAATCCAGGGCAAACGCATTAGAAAATGCGTTTGCCTATGTACGATTTATTAATAATGTGTGCGTTGCGCAGATTTTTTCGGATCATTAATGGATGCTGAGATCCCTCTAGAGCCACCATCATGATGACCGCTGGTTGTCATGATTTTTGATGCGTATGAGCAATAATACCATTCGATAAGGGCATTCCTCTGTTGATTAACTTCTCCTCAAATGCGTTTGCCGTGCGTTGGAATCAGGCTTGCTCAGGTCGGGGGTGTATGGTAGGATAACATCGATTGATGGAGCGAGTGGTGCCCAGCTTGGTTTTTGTCGCAATGTGCTTGTGCGGATGCAGTCTCAGCAAGCACCTTGCGCGTACGTCAACGCGGGTTGAAAAGATGTATGCCGATACGGTTGAATGGGAGAGGATGCCTATACGAACCATTACGTGGGAACAGGCCCTTTCTCTAGCCCGGAAGAATAGTTTGGAACTCAAGGATGCGGATGATGAAATAGAGAATGCAAAACGGCAGGCGCTAAGTATCTATACGGACCTTATCCCCGGCGTATCGTACTACGGCTATATGACGCGCTCCATCGCTCAATTATCTGACTCTGTCTCGTCGGATGATCTGAGTAGTTCGGTCAACGTGACTTTCTCCATCCCCGCGCTTACGCAGGTGCCCTATCGGGTTTATTCCTCGAAGGCGCGACTCTTTGCAGCCATGAAGGCGAAGGAGGGGCGCTATCGCGAACTTGTTTCAAAGTTGTACCGAGCCGTGCGCGAACGAGAAGTTGAGATGGCGCGAGATGCCCTTGAGAAGAACGATCCAACGCAGGGAAGAGAATTCTCTGCTCAAAAGGAACAGGAGCAGAAACTGAGGAACGAGAAGTACTGGCAGGAACTCGCACAACTCATCGGAGTGCGTAATGTGCGTTGGCAAATTACTCCCACGAGCATGCCGCACGTAAAGTGGGAGGATTATGAGCCGCGGCTTAATCGTCTCGGCAACCTGGTTGTCTGTAATTTCGCCATGCGCCTCGAGCAGGCTCGTATGGCTCAATATGGCGTGGCTCTCAATTACCTGCCGACTATCAACACGAGTCTCTACAGTCCGTCTCTTTTTTCGTCGACAGGTGGCACATATTCCGGCACTTTCCTGGACGAGGACGATACGCGCTTGAACTTGAGCATCAGCTATTCCCTGGATACCAGGCTCAGCACGTGGAATTCCTACCAGCAGAGTAAGGCGCGCTATGAACGGGAAAAAATCAAGGTGGCTGACGAATTACGTGACCACCGGAATCGGATCTACCAGTTGCGGCAGAGTATGCGTGAGTACACGGCGTGGCACAGCTTTATGTCTAAGCAGATCGATTTCCTGAAGTCTGCGGACACGTTTCATGCCGAGGATTTCATTGAGCAGGCGGGGAAGCTGTATTCTCTGCAGGTTGAGTTGCTGAATCAGGAGGGAAAAGCAATTGAATCAGAGGCTGCTCTCGTGCTGGAATACGGTATGCCGAACGAGCCGGATTCTCCTTCATGCGGTCTCGAGACGGATCAGCACTAAATTCCCGTCCCGGTGTACGGAATCAGATATCGGCACGCCCGTGACGCGGAATCTTTCCCTCGTTCCAGGAATGCGTTTGCCCTATGTACGATTTTCGATAATGTGCGCGTTGCGCAGATTTTTCGGATCATTAATGGATGCTGAGATCCCTCTAGCACCATCATCATGATGACCGCTGGTTGTCATGATTTTTGATGCGTATAAACGAGGATATCAGTCAATAAGGGAATTTGCTCTGTTGATTGACTTCCCTCAAATGCGTTTACCATGGGGAGGAGACACGGCATCAGTGTCATCTTCATCCGGCTGAGGCGACGAGGATACGTTCCAACAAATTCATCAGCTGCGCCATGGTCGAATTTCCGGAGGCCTGCAATTCAGAACGCAGGGTGAGTAGCTCCTTGCGCAGGTGCATCAGGCGTTCCCTGGATGGAAGAACAGCTTCTCTTTGTTCATCAGTGCGCGGAGGATCCAGCAACGTGAGCATGTGTCTCGTACGCTCCATCTGCGTAGCTTGCTCCTGAAGAATCTGCATCGCTTCCGCGGCTGTGGCGTCGTCCTTGGTTTTACGCAGAACGAAGAGTACATTTTCAAGCTGGTCACTTAGCTTGTTGTAGAGTTCCGTGTGGGGCAAATCATCAGCTTGCAACACGCCGGAGTTCACTGAGACGCTTACTCCATAGCGCCGGAATACCTCCATAAGCTTTTCGCTGCCGTACGCCTCGACTTCGTAAAGTCGCTTCATGGTCGTCAGGTACATCTGCGAGATATGCGTGAGCGACGTCATATGGGTCTTGATGGTGCGGACATCGTCGTCTCCGGTGATAGGACGACTCTGCAACTGTCGGAGTTGATGACTCATAGACGCGAGGAGTTGATCCAGTCGTTCCGCGGCCACATCGGCACTTGCTTTATCCGCCACAGAACCAAGCAAAGTTTCTACCTGCTGCCCCTCGCTTATCAGTGTTTCGCAGAGCTTTTTGAGCGACGTCTCGCTCGTTTCCTGCCGAGGTTGCGACACAGCAACACTCCTTCCCGATTCCTGAGCTCTTATCTGCGCTGCAAGAATCAGTAAACCGGACAGCAGGAGGAAGGTGTTTTTCAGATTCACGCTTTGCGCCCATTCTACAGGTACGGTGCCTATATGTCAAGGAGATGAAGTAAACCGGGGCAAACGCATTAGAAAATGCGTCTGCCTATGTACGATTTACGAGGTACGATGTACGATTTATTAATAATGTGCGCGTTGCGCAGATTTTTTCGGATCATTAATGGATGCTGAGATCCCTTTAGAGGCATCGGCATGATGACCGCTGGCTGTCATGATTTTTGATACGTATAGACAACAATATCAGTCAAATAAGGGTATTTCCTCTGTTGATTGACTTGCCTCAAATACGGTTGCCCTGAGAGGATATTGAGAAAGTTTGCGGGATTCATTAATTTTCAGGACGGTAGATCTTGGGGCTTTTCGTGGGGATGAATTAGGAGTAGAATGAAAGTATGGATGAGCATGAGGCTGATTTTATACGAATCCGCGGGGCGGCAGAGCATAATCTCAAAGGAGTGGATGTGGATATTCCTCTGGGAAAGTTGACAGTGGTGACCGGACCGAGTGGCAGCGGTAAGACCTCGTTGGCGATCAGTACACTATATGCAGAGGGACAACGGCGCTATATGGAAACCTTCTCCCCGTACGTGCGGCAATTCATGGATCGCATGGACAAGCCGGCGGTGGAGAGTGTGGATCATGTGCCGCCCGCTATTGCTCTCGGGCAGCGTAACTCCGTGAAGAATTCACGTTCCACCGTGGGCACCATGACCGGAATCAATGAGTACCTCAAACTCGTGTTTTCCCGCCTTGCAGAGGGTAGGGATGAGCACGGAAGAGTGGTGCGACCAATGACGCCTGCCGGGGTGGCTGAGGAGCTGTTGCGAGAACACGACGGGAATGAGGCGCTGGTATGTTTTGGAATCGAACCGGTGGGTACGTTCGACGAGATGCGTGAAGCGTTGATAGGGCAGGGATTTTTGCGCGTGCTCGTGAAGGGGAAGGTGTTACGATTGGAGGAGGCAGAGAAACGCGCTCTCGGCATGAAGAAATGGGTGGTGGTGCAGGATCGCCTCCGTATACGTCCGGAGAGTAAACAACGCCTCATTGAGTCTGCGGAAAATGCCTTTCAGCATGGGCAAAATATAGTGCTCATCAGCCTGAAAGAGGAGGGTGACACGTGGAGTAAACCCGTCGAGCGACGCAGTGATTGGTATCCGCTTCTCGAGCCGCAGCCCGGGCTATTCAGCGGGAATTCGCCGCTCGGAGCCTGCCCTGCTTGCAAGGGGTATGGGCGCGCTATTTCGTACGACTACAACAAGGGGATCGATCCCGAGCTGAGTCTGCGCGATGGAGCCCTGAAAATGCTCTCCTCTCCCACGCTTTCGGCGTGCTACAAAGACTTGTTGCGTGTGAACCGCAGGGAAAAGGCGGTGAGGCTCGATGTGCCGTGGAAGAAGCTCACAAAAAAAGAACGCGATTGGGTCCTCTACGGCAATTGCGGGGACATGGATGTGTGGCAGGCGTACGATAATGGCTATTGGTACGGCTACAAGGGTATTTTCGAGGACATGGAGAAACACGCGCACAAGCTGTCCGTGCGCGTGTTTCTCTCCTACTACCGCGTGTACAGCGTTTGCCCGGAGTGCGGGGGCGGTCGTTTGCGACCGGAGGCGCTGGCGTTTACCCTCGGGGAACTCACCGTGCCGCAAGTTCAGGCTCTGCCGATGGATGAGATGTTACAGTGGGTGGATGCGTACGTGTTGCCAGCGGTGGGTGAAGATCGTTCTCTGGCGCAGGCTGCGCGCGAGCTTCGCTGTCGCGTGGCGTATCTTTGCGAGGTCGGGCTGCCGTATTTGAGCGCCTCGCGACTCACTCGTTCACTTTCGGGCGGAGAAGTGGAGCGTGTGAGTCTCACAGCTTGTCTTGGTGCGGCGCTCACAGAAACTCTTTTTGTGCTGGATGAGCCTACTGTGGGACTCCATTCGCGGGATACGGCACGGCTTGTTGCTTCCATGCGACGGCTTGCTGATCGAGGCAATACACTGGTTGTCGTGGAGCATGAAGAAGCGGTGATGCGCGCGGCGGATTATCTGGTGGATCTCGGCCCCGGCAGTGGCAGTGCAGGAGGTGAACTGGTGTACGCCGGGGCGCCTGCGGGCATCGAAAGGGACAAGGATTCTCTCACCGGTCAATACCTTAGCGGCTCTCGCAGTATCTCCATTCCGAAACGTCGTCGCAAACCCAAAAACTGGATACGTATTCGCGGAGCCGAGTGCCACAATCTTCATGGGATGGATGTTGATTTGCCGCTCGGGGTGTATGCCTGCCTTACAGGGGTATCCGGCAGTGGCAAGAGCACCCTGGCTTGTCAGGTGCTCTATGGCACGTTGCATCCGGAGAGTCTTGATGACGAGGAGAAAGTGCATGTGAAATCCCTGCAAGGACAAAAGAAACTCCAGGATGTGGTGCTGGTGGATCAGAGTCCTATCGTGCGCACGCCGCGTTCCTCGCCCGCGCTTTACATGAAGTTTTTCGAGGATATTCGAGCTCTCTTTGTGCAGGAACCCGCAGCCATGGCGCGCGGACTTAAGCCAGGCTATTTCTCCTTCAATAGCGGGGAAGGTCGCTGCCCGCGTTGTGCCGGACTCGGCATGGAAAAAGTAGAGATGCAATTTCTCTCGGACATTTTTGTGCCATGCGCTCTCTGCCACGGCACGCGTTACACGCAGCAGGCGCTCAGCATTACCCATCGAGGATTGAATATGGCGCAGGT
The DNA here is from genome assembly GCA_947624205.1 of uncultured Akkermansia sp. GTDB lineage: Bacteria > Verrucomicrobiota > Verrucomicrobiia > Verrucomicrobiales > Akkermansiaceae > Akkermansia. The sequence continues at coordinate 18,501 of CANQJI010000005.1, forward strand.
GCTGGCAATGGATGTGAAGAGTGCATTGAGCTTTTTTGGAGAAGAGCAGAGTGCACCTGCACGTCGCATTGTTGAGGGACTCTCCCTGTTGCAGGAGGTCGGACTGGGGCACCTCGCGCTCGGGCAACCATTGCACACACTTTCCGGTGGCGAGAATCAGCGTCTCAAACTGGCGCGAATCCTCTCCGAAACATCCTCTGCCGACAAGGCAGAGAAGGGGAACCTCCTGATCCTTGATGAATCCGGAACCGGGCTGCATTTTGCAGATTTGGAGGTGTTGTTGCGCGTATTCTCACGTCTGGTGGATCAGGGGCATTCTTTGCTGGTCATTGAGCACAACCTTGAACTCATTAAATGCGCGGACTATGTGATTGATCTCGGCCCGGAAGGAGGGAAGGGCGGGGGCACTATTGTGGCTTCCGGAACGCCTGAGCAGTTGGTTGCTTCCGGCAAAGGATACACCGCTTCTTATCTTGCCCCTCTTCTCGGAAAGAAAATGCGTAGAGATAAAGACTCAATGGAGCTTCGTAGAGAAGATCCGAATACGACTGCGCGCGCGATCTCTTTGCGTGGCGCGCGGCACCACTTGCTCAAGAACATAGATGTGGACATCCCTCTGCATGAGATGACCGTGGTGACCGGGCTTTCCGGCAGTGGGAAGAGTACACTGGCGTTTGATATCATTTTTGCCGAAGGACAAAAGAGGTTCCTGGATGTGATGAGTCCGTATGCGCGGCAATTCACCGAGCAGATGGAGACGCCGGATATCGACGCTCTCACGGGCTTGCCTCCGACAGTGGCTATTGAGCAAAACCGCTCTCGTGGCGGGTGCAAGTCCACAGTGGGTACAGTGACGGAGATCTGGCAATTCTTGCGCCTGCTATACGCGAAACTCGGCAAGCCTCATTGTCCCCGCTGCGGTGTGGAGGTGGGACGCCGTTCTCCTGCGGAGATTCATGCCGTCGTGATGCAGGAACTGGAGAAGCGTCCGCGCGAGCTCATGATTGCCGTCCCCGTAGTGCGCAACCGCAAGGGGCATTACGCTGATCTGGCACGCTGGGCTGCTAAAAAGAAATATCCCTATCTCATCGCAGATGGTAAGTTGATGACGCCGGATGCCTTCACCCCGCTGGATCGTTACAGCAACCACGATGTGGATGTGGTAACCGCCGTTCTTGCCGTGAAGAAGAGTCGCATCACCATGAATGGTGAAGACTGTGACTCCTCCACTCTGATTGAGTGCGTAGATCGTTCGCTGGAGATGGGTGACGGGTTCCTGCGACTCATCACTAATGGTAAGCTCAAAGATGCCACCCTGCTCGGTACACGCCTCACGTGTCCCAGGTGCGGGGAGAGCTATGCTGATCCCGAGCCCTCGACATTTTCGTTCAATTCGCCTCACGGTTGGTGCCCCACGTGTATGGGCAATGGGTTTGTGCAGCAGCGTACCCGTTCTCATCGCGATGACGATGCCCGCGTCAGCGAGTTGGAAAAGGAGTTGCGCTACGATTTGGAAGCTGAGCAGGCGGCAGATAAGGGAGAATCCTCCTGCGTATGCCCGACCTGTGGTGGGTTGCGGTTGAATCCCTTTGCCCTCAAGGTCACTTTGTTTGGTCGTAATATCGCAGAAATGGGAGAAATGGATGCCTCTGAGGCGCTGCGCACGGTGCAGGATTGGCGCTTCACCGGGCGTTCGGCAGAGATTGCACGCAACGTGATGGCTGAAATTGAGCCGCGTCTTCGGTTTCTCCAGGGAGTAGGTCTTGGTTATCTTTCCATGAATCGCTCTGCTACTACACTCTCCGGTGGGGAGATTCAGCGAATTCGTCTGGCGGCGCAGCTTGGTTCAAATCTGCGCGGCGTATTGTACGTGCTGGATGAGCCGACTATTGGCTTGCACCCGCGTGATAACGAGCGACTTCTCGTCACATTGAAGGAGCTGAAAAATCGTGGCAATACGCTGCTCGTTGTGGAGCATGATGAGGATACCATGCGCTGTGCTGATCACCTCATTGACCTCGGCCCCGGCGCCGGTGTGCGTGGAGGAAGCATCGTGGCGCAGGGCACGTTCGAGCAGGTGATGAAGAATCCCGCCTCTGTCACAGCACATGCACTTGCACATCCGGAATCTCACCCATTCTGCGGTAAATGGCTGTCGGTGAAGGATGCCGAGTGGTTGGAGGTCTCAGGCTGCACCCTGCACAACCTTCGCGGCGTGAATCTGCGAATTCCGCGGGCGCGCTTCACGGTAGTGACCGGTCCATCCGGCGCCGGAAAAACATCGTTAGCGATAGAGACTCTCAGCGCAGCCGTACGGCATGCCGCCGGTGCTCGCGATGTGCAGAAATGCTGGAAATCATACAAGGGGCTTAATTCAATTCGCGCGCTCTACATGGTGGATCAGTCTCCCCTTGGGAAGACTCCTCGTTCCACGCCTACCACATACATCGGCATTTTTGATGAAATACGCAGGTTATTCGCAGAGTCGGCAGATGCAAGACGGCTTGGTTTTGATGCGAGTCGTTTTTCCTTCAATACATCTTCCGGCAATTGCCCGGACTGCAAAGGAACCGGGTTTGTCCGGCGTGAAATGGATTTTCTCCCGCCCTGCGCTGTGCCATGCGAAACTTGCCGTGGTTCACGTTACAATTCCCGTACCTTGCAAGTGAGGTTTCACGGCAAGACCATTGCTGAAGTGTTGGAAATGAATATGGAGCAGGCGGCAGATTTCTTCGGGAATCAGCCGCGCCTGGCGGATCCACTGCGCTTGCTTTGCGATACCGGTCTGGGTTACCTCACCCTTGGTCAAGCCAGCAACACGCTCTCCGGAGGTGAAGCGCAACGCGTCAAACTTATTTCGGAACTCATCAAAGGGCGGCGTGCTGCCCTCACTGCCATTCGCCGCGGGCGTCCCATGCCTCAGGATCTCTACCTCATCGAAGAGCCAACCATCGGTCTGCATCCTCAGGATGTGCGTCTCTTGGTGCAGGTGCTGCGTCGCCTCGTCGAACTCGGCAACACGGTGGTTGTTATCGAGCACAATCTTGAGCTCATCTGCGAAGCGGATTATGTGATTGACATCGGTCCCGGAGCCGGAAGTGACGGCGGAAAAATCATTGCTCAGGGTTCAGTTCGCCAAGTCGCTCGCTCTTCCAAAAGCGTGACTGCCCCCTTTATGCGCCGAGAGCTGAATCTCGATTGATCGGGGAGTCTCTAACCCCCGAAGGACAGAAACGTATTTCGTTGTTCCTTGTCGTGTCGATGAGATTCTACACACTGTGCTGACCGGTTTCTTAATCTTGAGGCTGATGCCGGGGAAAGAGAAAAAATCATTGCCTCTGCACCTCCCATGAAATTTATTTGTTTCCGTCTGTTCCCATGACTTGCGTTCTCTGTGCTACACTTCGTGCGAGTGGATGTGTTCCGTCATTCTGTTGGCTTTGATCTTGTTCTCTGATTACCAGACTTTTCAAGTGAAGGTGCTCATCTCTTTTTAAAAGAGATGTCCAGCATAAAATCGGCTAACTTAAAAAAAATGTGTGATTTGGGGAGGCTCAGTGCTGGAGAAATATCAGGGACAGACGGATGAAATATAATAGAAGAATCCTTTTAACCCTCTGAAAGAAAACATTTAGCAAAATCAATCCTGTGTATCGCATTTAAAAAGAGATAGACTCTCCTTGCTGGTTCCCCCTGCCAGGTGGCAGGAGCGAATTACGGAATCTATATCTCTCATCTTTAAGTATTACAAATAAACGAGTAGTTCACGAAAAAAACATGAGTCTCGCGTGCTCGTCGCGGCGGGGACTCTTAGTTTTCTCCGACTTCTCAAGACGCAACGTTAAATGACGACTATGAACACACTGGCTATAATCAATTCCCTGGATATACCGCTGGAGCGCTGGCTGCAATACGCTTTTGTTTCCATAACGGACTTTATACTGTCGGCGATTATTATCATCATCGCAACTGTCGTCCTCTACGTGGGAGTCGCGCATCTATGGGGAAAATGCTGGAATAAGGATTGGAGCATTTTCAAACGCGGTCTCCTGATGGTTGCCTCCGGTGCGCTTATTAGTGCTGTCTGTCTTGCTGCAGCCGACAGTTTATGCAACGGTGGGTTCAGTGTTTTCTCGAAAGTTGCCGGTGAGGTTACTCCGGCCTTCAATGACGAAGCTATCAGCCAGGAAGATTCCCCGACCGCGTACAAGATTGTAACCAATCTCGTAAAAAATCTTCACATCATGCCGAAGAATCTTGATGACGAGCAAACGGATTCCGAGGAGACAAAGTATGCTATCACATCGCCATCTGCACGATCTTATTCCACGGCTCTTTCTCTTCTCAGATGGATACCGGCTGTTTTTCTCCTGCTGATTGTCATTATCGTTCCATGGGTGAGTTACGCGGATATTCGTGAGACTCACCCTCTTCCTATTGATAAAAAATAAATAAATCTTTGTCCTAATCAATACCTTTACTCCACATTAACATCGCAATATTATGTTTAAAAGTCAACTTATCATCGGTCTCGGCGGCGTGGGAGGCAGCTCCATTGCGGCATTTAAAAGAAATATCGAACTTCACAAACGGGACTATACCAAACTTGTCGATGAAGGCTACAGATTTGAGTACCTTTATATAGACTCAAACGATGACCGTTTGAACGATTCACGTTGGGAAGTTTATGGTCGGAGTGTAAAATTGAATGAGGCTGATGTAGTCATGTTGAAACGGAGCGGTGAACAAGATATCCCCATAAGTGTCATCTCAAAACATCCGAGAGTCCGCCCATGGATTGGAGATCTCAGAAGTGCGTATAGTAAACGTACAGGCAAGACTGATATTGTAGACTCGACAGGCTTTAATATGGCTGGAGCCGGACAGTTGCGTCGATATGGACGTGCCCTGTTTGCCATCAACACTGATATTATACGCAATGTCCTACGGAAAAAGTTAAAGAAGCTTACAGAGGGAGCTGAAGGGGGCGTGAATGTACACATATTCTGCACTTTGGGTGGTGGTACGGGAAGCGGCAGCATCGTTGATATGGTGACCCTTATACAAGATTTGGCGGTGGGTGGTCACAATTATCAAACCTATATTTATACTTTCGTTGCAGGCAAACTTCGTGATACCCAAGATACCGGTTCTTTTTATCAGAACGAGTACGCAACCCTTCGTGATTTAAATGCCCTCATGGTGTGTAAAAATTTTTCTCCCTTCATTGCGGCAGGGGAAGATCCGGGAAGCGATGATTGTTATTTTGATCATAACAAACATGAAGTTCCCATTAGAAGAATTTATCTTTCATCCGAGGAATCGTTAGGCACTCCTGATCTCAATGATCAGATTGAGTTTATGGCAAAGGCTTGCTTTGACACTATGGTGTGCTATGAACGTTACGTAGAGGGGCATTTCAAGAAAGCACTAGACGGTGAGGATGTCCTCAGTAACGGTGAGGATGATGGTGTTGATGATAGTGGTGGAACAAAAGTCATTAGTGGAAGTCGCCGTAGTTATAGATTTGCCTCCCTTGGCATCAAACGACTGTGCATACCAACGGAAGAGATAAAGGAATTGCTCCGGCAGGATTGTGCTAAACGAGTTTTTGAGTCGTGGCGTGACGGTTCACCCATGAATTTAGAAATTTCGCGAGATTGGGAATCGGCCAAGCATGATATTTCTTATCCAAGTCGGACAAAGAAATGGATTGAGTCCGAGGAAGCTGCACTAAAAGATGAAGTGACGAAATATTATGAAGCCATTGTGAAGCAGGGAAGACGTGATGCGAGTACGCTTAAAGATCTGAGGGAAAAAGCCTGGCAAGTGAAGGAGGCTGCGAGTGAATTGATGAAAAATTCTAGTATAAAGGTTGCGATGAGGAAGATAGTCAGAGAGGATGCTAGGGATACCCTACAGTCACTGCAGGAAATGCTGGACCAACGCATGAGGTGGATTCGTATCGAAAGCGACAAGGAAGTATGGGGACTTAAGGATGTATCCGAATTCATTAGTACTGAATACCTAAAGTGGATCGATACGTATACTTCTTCAATAGCACCATTTATCGAGCCTGAGAAAATCAAGAACGAAAAAAATAATTTGGGGAAAAATATGGATCAGCGTGAAGAAGAGTGGCGAAAGCTCGGTTTCCTAACGATTCATTTAACGGAAAAAGATGAACGCATGATCAAGAATCACTACGATGATTGTTGCTCTCTGCTGGAATTTGAATTTCGGCAATTTAGAAGTAAGGCAATGGATATGCTCAAAGAAGATTTGAATGAAATAGTTAGTCCTTACCGTAGTAAAGTAGAGGTTGCTCTCCAGGAAAATAAGAATAAGATTGCAGACATTAGCGACAGGATCAAGAACATTGTCAGCGGGTTGTCAACAAACTCTACCTCGTCGAGTATGGGAGGAGATCAATATGTGATTGACTATAACAATCTTGATGAAGTTCGTAAAAAAATCGCAAAATTGGACAAGACCCATCATGAGTGCATGACCTCTATATTCGACGGAGTATGGAAAATAAGCATAAATTCCCTTCGTGACTTCCATTCTGGAGCAACTCAAAAACTCGAAGAGAAAGTGAAAGAAAGATTGGACGATTATTCGAACCGGATACACGAAATGGCTAGGCGTGAAGATAGTTCGTTGAAAAGCGTCTTGCTGAATTCTATCGTTGAGCGGTTGCTACAAATTGCTGCAGGAGGCGATGCTCCAGAGTCTGATTGTGAGGATTGGGAAAGGAATAAAGAGCTTGATAAAATCATAACTGACTTTCTTAGGACATTCCGCTCAAGCGTCGGACTTTCTGGCACTGGGCTCACGGAAGGCGGTAACAACTCGCCCATTAAGGCAATTGCCATTGGTTTTCCAGAAGAAATCGAAAATAACCCGCAGTTTAAGGAATGGTTAGAGAAAAAACTGCGTGATAAATTGGGTACGAATTATGACACAGATCGTAGTGATATCTATAAACATGAGACTGCTGGAGAAATTCGGGTGCTTTATTTACAGTATTGGTTCCCAGCCCGTTTTGCAACGGTTGTTAGGGATATTTATGCCAAATATGAAAATACCGCAAAGAAGCCAAACGAAGCTTTCAAAATCTACTTTGCTAACATTGACGACAATGATATAGGGTTGAAATCGAGTGCGAGGCCTTCGCTTCTTCCCGAACATTCTCCTAGGTCAGATTCTTGAGGAATCTTTTTGTGAGAGGTAGTGATATAAACTTCACTCGTTGCAGAGGGGCGAGAAAAAAGAGCATTATGAACCTGCACATAGATTCGAGGCATAAGATGTACATCCTATGGGGAGTCATAGGGGTGCTGATAGTGTCGTGGATAGTGAGTTGCCACAATAAAAATGTGCGCATTGAGGAAGAGAATGAGGCGCAGGTTCAGTTTGAGAAAAAGAAGGTGCGTCCTCTGCTCAAAGAGGTTAATGAAGCGGGGTTGAAGAAAGAGGAAGGAGGGTGCGGATACAGCACGCAGGCAATCAAGGAGAGGCTGGAAAATGAGGTGAAACGGAAGGAACAGGAGGAGGAAGAGAGTCGGGAGCTGTACACGTACCTGAAGGAGAGATCAGGCAGCGAGCAGCCCGAGGCGGTATGCAGGGAGTGGCGTGCGAGGGCGAAAAGACTCAAGGAACTGCAGGAGAATTGGGCGAGAGCCGGAGAAGAGGCAAAAGAGGTATACGCACGGCAGGTGGAAGAATGGGAAAGTAATGCGCAGAGAGATGCTGCGGCCAAGGCCGGGGGCGAGCAGGGAACGGCGGAGGAGTTGATCAAACGCATAGAGGGGCTGCGCAAAGAGGCTCGGAAGAGGATGGAGGAGGTGGAGCCGGAAGAGGCGGCCTACAATGGTTACGCAATGGATATGCGCAAACTCAACAGGCACCGGAAGAGCCTAGAGGAGATGAACTCGAGGCAGCGGGCGGAGAGGGAGTCGATAGAGAAGGAACGCTCGGCGATTATGGGCGAGGATGCAAAGGTGAACCATGAAGCGAAACCCATACAGGAGTTGGAGGCAATGCTGGAGTGTATATGCCGGACAATGAGTTATGATATAGAGGGGCTGGCAGAACCGACGGTTTTGCCAGCACCGCCGCCGCCGCCATTTGAGCCGGATGTGAGGATAGTGACCACGGGGGATCTGGCGGAAGAGCTACTGGTGCCGCTGGTGGAAGAGTGGTTGACAGAGAGAGGAGCTAGCTCCCTGAAGGGGGATAGCTTTGTGTGGAACACCCCGGATGAGGTAACCAAGGAAATTGAGGTGAAGGTTCCGCACGATTTGCAGGGGAAGGATCAGGGGAGGCTTCGCATTCGAATCGTTACGGAATCGAACAGCGACCGCATATTTGATTCCATTAAGTCCGGAAAGGAAAAGGCGGAACTTGTGTTCACGGGGCGCAAGATGAACGGTCTGCAAGAGAAAGAATGGTTGCCGGTGGGGCAGACGCCGGCGAGTTTGGACCCCGCCGGCCACGGACGAGCCTACCGCACGCGAGTGTGCTCCGATGCATTGCTTTTCTTCCGAGGGGAGGGAATCGGTGAAACGTGTCTGAATGCTGAATTGCTGCGGGCGACCCCGAAGCAATTCAGCAAAGACGATGCCGGGCGCATGGAGGCCGCTGCCATATTCGGACTGATGCCTGCAGGGGCGGATGCGCAAGACGGGGATACACGCGGCAAGAGCATACGGTCGTTGTGCACGCGAAACCGGGGGCGATTGGTGCTTGGTTGTTGGCACAAGGACAGCCAGAGTCGCAACAGTGCCATGACTACAACGGGCGGGCCCACTCTGAGTTATGCTGCAGGATTGAGCACAGGCGGCAAAAAGGTGTCGACTTCGTATAAGCAGTACGTGGCTAACGCCATGAACAGAGGATGCGCTCCCGCCGAGGCGAGCATCAATTCCGGGCAATACGCCTTCGCGTATAACATCACCTTCTACCGCGCAACGACACCCAAGCCGGAGGCTGCCGCAGCAGCGGACTTGTTGGCGTGGGCAGGAGATATGACGAATGCGAGGGTTGAGAGCGTGGTGAAAAACCGTGGTTTTGTACCGGTGAGCATAGAGAAGCCGCGAGCGAATGGGCAATTGACGGAGGCTGATCTGCCACTCAACGCGTTAATCAATGCGCTTGAGCCGTATCACTTCGGTTACACGAAAGGGGTGAGCACGTGGGTCAATGGCGTTCGCATATCGGTGCCGCTCTACTACGCAGTGGGATCGGCCGTGGCGGATGAGAAGAGCGTGGCGATCGACCCGGACTCAGCGTACTATACGGAGAAGCAGGCGGTGGAACTTATTCGCACCATCACAAAGGGGCGGCAGGCTTGCTTGGTGATTGTAGGGCACGCCGATCCACAGTACGGTGGGAAGTTGGATGCCGGTGAAAGCTCATGGAAATTCAACGACAAGCTTTCTCGCCAGCGTGCCGAATCCATATACGGAGCCCTCTTTGCGAAGGCGTTCCCGGATAATTTTGCACTGAAACACGTCACACTTGGTTGTTCATGGTCTCGCCCGGCTTGTGACATCAACCTGGAACGAGGCATTGAATTGCAAGAAGGCGCTCTTAGTCGCTGCCGACGCGTGGAGGTGTTCGTGGTGTTCCCGCTGACGGAGGAGACGGAAGATTGACGCGAACACACTGAGATGGAAACGTACGTCTTTCTGATCTTGCTTGTTTTGACGTTTGCTGTTGCGGCACTGGTGGCGATTTGGATGGCTTATTGGGATATTAAGAAAGAGGGATTTGGTCGATACGTCAAACGCGGGGGGACGTACCATTCAGAAGGCGGGGCGGAGAAGTCGTGGAAAAAATTTTTTAAGAACCTTGAGAAGGAAGGGAAAAAATACCGGAAGGAAAAAGGAATCGAAGGCGAACTAAAGAAGTGGAAAGAATCGCTGGAAGATGAAGGATTGAGGAAAAATGGATACGTATGGGAGCGAATTGAAATTATCTGCAGAAATGTGGATCCCCGGCATTTAGTACGAAAGATTCCCCCGTTAAGTGAACTTAGAGGCCTCTCTCTCCAGAGGGAGCAGAGCTGTTTTCACTCATGTATGTTTCGCGCGTTGATCCCAAGTATTCTTGTCCTGGGGATAGGGTGTACTCTCTTCGGCGTACATGAAACTCTTCCTCAATACGTGCAAAGTGAGTGTGATCCGGATATGGCGCCGCTGGGAAGGGCGTTGTTGCCCGGGGCTTTTTCCGTGTTGTTCACCATTGTTCTGTTTATTTGCCGTGGAATATACAACAGGAAGTTGTCGGAACTGATAGTGGGATTGGATGACTTAACGCTGGACATTCTCCTCCCATATTTTCAGGAGTCGGAGACCCATTTTCGATCGCTCAGTCAATTTATCAAAGAATTGAGAACGGTCAGTGATAAGAGTGATGGAGGTAACATGCATGAAATGATGGCTGCTTTTTGTGACTCAGCCAAGAAATGGAAAGAAGAAGTTGGAAAGAGCTTGGACGAGCTGGATAAGCAGGCTGATCGTATCGTTTTTTTGCGCCAGGGCATCATTCGTACTCAGGAACAGGAAAAGGCTCAGGCGGATCTTATTCGGCAGGAGCTCAGCGTCCTTCAGAATGAATTTGAGAAGCGCAGGAGATTTGAAGAGGAGGTGTCGACGAGGGCAAACTCCGGTGAGATGCTGCAAATGCTGGAGAAGCTACAGAGTATACGTGAGGCGCAAGTGAAAAGTGCTTTAGAATGTCGTGAACGTTCCCGAGAGGTAGAGGCAGTGATGGGGAGGCGCGATGAATTGGACGAGAGGAGGAAAGATTGGGAAGAGATGGGACGGTTATGCCATGAATTGTCTGCCTGGCTGAAAGGCGTGCCACAGGAAGGAATGTTGAGCGGAGAAAAAATCGAAAGTATGGTGGATCTCGCAAAAACGATGCTCCAATGCCTGCCGTTCGGGAGGGGGCAAGGATCCGACGAGGAGATTTTGCAGCATTTCCGTAGAACGAACGCTGAAATTCTCAGGGTGGATGATGAGTCACTCGCTTTTTTGGAGGAGGGCAACGAGAAGCTTTTGGCGTACGAGGAACGACTACATAAGCAAAAGGAGGATTGCCTGAATCGAATACCGACAGACCTTTATCCTTCGGGGATGAAAGGTGTGTACATGAAAGTGATGGATAGTCTTTGTCGACACGTAGTACGGACGTCTATCGTGATGATTGTGATAATCACGGGTTGGTAAAGATCATACTGTAGGAACTGATTATGGAAGAAGAGATAGTCAGAGATGTGGCAGTATTCCTCATAATAGGAGCGGCTTTTTTGGGTGGGCTGGCGTTCCTGTTCAGTTATGTGGGGATCATGAGGGAGGAAATAGGGATAGAAAGAGGGGAAGAAAAGGAGTTTGAGTCTAAAGAAGAGGGAAAAAATGCAAACAACAAAGGTCTGTGGATATTAGACTTTGAATGGCAGCCGAAGCACTTGAAGAGACGTAGGAAAGTCATCGATGAGCTAGGCGATAAGAAAAGCGAGAAGGATGGTGAGACTTTGCTGCCGGTATTGCCGGAAATGAGCGATTTTCATGAGCTCTCTCTGCATCGGGAGTCGCATCGCAGCAGCACAACATGGCTCCACGCAGTTGTGTCGGTGTTGTTGATCATGGGAATATGCGGCACAATGCTGGGGGTGCATGGAGCGTTGGATGTGGACGACGGATCGCACATGAGGTTGGAGGATATATTATCTGTGTTGGAACCGGCAAAGACTGCGGTTATTTGTGCGTTTATTACCTTGATATTAAAGCAACTGTACGCGAGAGAGGTTGAAAGTTGTATGGTAAAATTGGATTCTTACACCATTTGCGAACTCCTGCCGAGCAAGGAAAAGAAAAGTATAGGGGAAGAAAAGGACAAATATTACAGAGATAGAGCGAACGACATGAAGGACATACATGGGCAAATTGATGATTTTACCAGAAAATGCGATCTGGACCATTTAAGGTTGACTCTTGATGGCCTACGTAGGTCTAAGCCAACGCCCTCATGGGCGAACTTTGCTTTTGAAGTGCCCGAGATCAGGATGGATGAATGGGGAATCAACGATAGTTCCCGGACAGGGGAGACTCGCCAGCCGGATGTGCTCCACCAAATGAATGATGGACATAAACATGGCTCGTATCCAGCATAGTTTCCTTCGACACAAACTTATTTGTGATTAAATGATGAAAGTGGTGCCTGTGATCATTTGCGTGGTATTGACGATACTGATCCTGCTGGCAGTCCTGGCAGGGATTAAGAGCATTTTACGATTGCGGCGCCAGCTCAAGAAAGAGTTTAAAGAGATAGACCAGCTACCATTGGGGAATAAGGATTCACCTGTAAAAATTGCAAGAGAACTTCAAAATAGTGAAGCATTGAAAAAGCTTCCGGAGAAGAATTACCTCGCTCGGCGTGTTAGGGACAGTATTGATATCGTCCTGAATAATGAGAAATGTTTCGTTAATAATCAACTTCCGTCTGTTGATGATTGGCATGAGTGTGACGAGATGGACGAGCGTACATGGATAGACATTTGCCTATTTTATACGATGACTTCATCGATGCTTATCATGGGAATTGTGGGAACGCTTTTGAGTTTGCATGGAGTCTTGTTGGGTATAGATCCGCTGGAACTTCTGGAAGGCGGTTCTAACGGAAAAATCTTCTCTAAGATAGCGATAGCGCTCAGTCCGAGCTTGTTCGCCACAGGAGGGACGTTCTTCCTGATGGTGCTCAGAGGTGTCTATGAAATGCTGTTTGAGCGACTCGAAGAACGCATGGACAGGTACACGCTCAATGTACTCGTCCCCTGTTTTCAAATGCAGACGTTTGAAGAACAGAGAGAAAAGGAAATGGAAGATTCGAAAGAACTGCTCAAAGACAGCATGGATTTAATTATCCGGAAATACAACGAGGATTATAAGCCGTATTTTGAAGCTGTCGAGGGATATAAGGACTGTCTGAGTCGAGCCATAGACAGATTTTGCGACGCGAGTTCGAGAATAGTTCGATTAATCGCTGAGATGGAGCATAGCATGTCGGACGGCGCGAAACATATGCAACAAGTGAAAAACTTAAAGGTGTGGAAAGCGATGGAGGAGATCGATAAAATCCTGAGGCGCGTAGCAGACGACGGATGCAAATTTGGGGACAAATTGGTGCAGCATAATGAGAATCTCGGTCGTATGGCGAGTGAGCAGGAGAAGCTTATGGGGCTGTTTACTCGAGTAAACGATGTTAAAGTGCTCGAAAGCGTACGGGAGCAGTGGAAGAAGACATGTTCCGGGTTGCAGCAGCTGATACAGGATGGGGAGTCGCTACTTGGCGCTGTCACAGGAAGTAATGATAAGCTAGGTGGTTTCAATACTCTTGTTCAGGCTTTTGCTTGCGAATTGGGCAATTCTCTCAAGTTGCTCGATGAGAGGAAGCAGGTAATAGAAAACATTACCAAAAAAACGCATGATCATCTTTTTGAGCGAGGTCAAGAAATGGAAGCTCTGCTTGGGTGCTTTGAGAAAACCAGGGATTGTGTGCAGAGATGGAATCAAAATTTGGAAAACGTGAGCGAAGAATTACGTGCGAGGCGGCGGACATACTTTCTCATTAAACAAAAAATCTGATTGATATCGTCTATCTTTGTTATTGAGTGCTTAGAATAAACAGATATGGAATTCATTATTAAGCTGTGCTTTTGCCTTGGAGTTCTGGGGTGGTTGTGGTCTATCATACGAATAGGGAGATATAGTCGAAGATTGAAAGGTCTCAAGGAAAAATACAAGACTCATGGATCGGGACATCTTGAGCCAAAAGCAGCTCAGAACTTGCTACTGCAGGAGGAGAAGTTGAAGGAGAGTAACGATCCTTTGGATAGGCGCTGTTTTTCTTTGATAAGTGCATTGGATGATGAGAATGGTGCATGCCGTTTACCGAGCCTGCATGACCTCAATGAGCTGACATTACAGGAGGAGTTCGGACGTTGGTCATCTTCCGGACTCCGGATTTTTGTATCTGTCCTGCTCATTTTAGGGATATGTGGAACATTATTTCGTGTGGAGAATCTACGGGAGGAAAACATCATGAAGAATTTGCCGCTCGTGCTAGAACCGAGTATGTGGGCGGTTGGCGGCACCGTTTTGTTGATATGGTTGAGAGGATTCTACGAATACTTCTTTAGAAAATACTTAAAGGACCTGAATCTTTTTACGGGGAAGTTGCTTTCCATGCTACAACCTCAGAACCTGACGTCAACGATCCTAGATAAGGAGATAGAAGACTTTAAGAAAATGATGGGGAAATTTAAGAAGCATATAGAAAAGCAGAACGATCTAAACAAAAAGTTACATGAGGCGACAGCGAATTTAAAATCAAAGAGTGGTGCGGATATCGATGCTGCATCAGTGCGCATTCAACGGATGCTTGATCAGATGGAACGAAACAGATCCGATTTTGCACGTGATTTAAAAGAGAGGCAACGCGTGATTGCTAACTGGGTAGAAGGAGGACGGAGAAGTGAGCAGCTGAAAGCTACGATCTCCCGCATCCGCGAGACGGAGGAAAAAACGCGCGATGATCTGGAGAGGTATCATCAACTTGCCTCAGAGGTAGATGAAGCGGCAAACAACATGTGCGGCGGGGTGGAGAATTTGCGCGAACTTGCTGAGGTGAGCAGCAGCCTACCGAGCTTGGTAGAAGATATGAGAAAATTCGAGGGTGACTTGCGGCAGATTGATGATAGGCGTAAAGAAATCGAAAAGGCCACTGATTTATTTGATAAACTCAGCAAGTATGTGGATGAGGCTGAGAAAAGTCTGACCGTCATCAAGGAGCAGGCACTCGCAAGGAGTGTTGAAGTGGGAGAGAGTTTGGAGAATTATGGAAGAGAGTATGAGAATTACAATAGTGCATGGGAGGAACACAAGAGCGTTCATTCTTCCCAGAAGAAAGACATTGAAGCCCATTTTGAGGTTCTGGAAGGATTGAAGTCTGATCTCAGTGTGGAAATCAATAAGCGATTGAAGAGTGTGTAGGGGCGAAGCTCCAATTCATCGGATAAACACTAATTTTGAATATGAGTAGACATTTTTCTCAACAAGAAGAGAACTTCTGGCCTTGCGTCAGTGACATGTTCCTTGCTCTCTTCATCATCGCCCTCACTCTTTACGCAACGAAAGGAAAAATGGGTTCAGGTGATCTGATGGTAGAAGATCAACAGGTTCAGGAAACCATCGTCATGTTCAAGGAGCTTCATGAGGCCTTCCCCGGTAAGGGCTTTGATAAACTACAGCAGGAAATATCAAACGAGCATGAGGAGGGGAAATCGTGCGAGAAAAGGAATTGTTCTCTGTGTCGGGCGATTGATAGAATTCCCAGGACGCTTGAAGTTCAGGAAGTCTTTGGGAAAAATGTACCTGACGGCGCGGGAAATATAGGAAAAGAACATAGAGACGCTTTCGAATATTTATACAAATACGTAAAAGGAGTGAAGGAACCCCCTGAGGATATTGGTGATCTGCGTTTGGTAAGAGAGGTTCATCAAGAGGTAACATTCAAGCTCATTGC
Organism: uncultured Akkermansia sp.; assembly: GCA_947624205.1. GTDB lineage: Bacteria > Verrucomicrobiota > Verrucomicrobiia > Verrucomicrobiales > Akkermansiaceae > Akkermansia. The sequence goes on from CANQJI010000005.1 coordinate 34,095, forward strand.
AGCCAAACAGAGGAATATACAAAACCTGCAGGAAGCAAAAAAGAGTACGCAACTTGAAAAGGAGGAATTAGAAAGAAAGAAAAGTGAGTTGGAAAAGGAACTTGGGAAGGACATACGCCCCGTTATCATGAAAGAGGTGGCGAGTAAGTTTACGGAACTCGAGCGAGCCGGGATGGTGCAGATTGAGGAGGACGAAGGCTTTATGCGCATACCTTCGAAAACACTTACGTTCAAGGGAGGGCAGCAGAAGCAGGAAGATCAGGTTTTGGACAACCGTGCGAACCCGCAAAATGAGGCAAATATGAGGAAGATAGCCGATGCTCTTTACGCATTTATGGAAGAGGATCAGAAAAGGCATTGGGTGGATACGATCGTCATAGAGGGACACGCTAGTAAAGACGTCAGGAAGGGGAGCGAGTGGGCCAACGAGTTGGTGAGCATCCAGCGCGCGATAGGAACATGGATTCTACTCAACAAACACCACAATTTTGAGAAATATAAGAATTCGGATGGGAAAATGATTATAGGATATGCGGGGTTCGGTAGTCACAATTTATTGGAACCAGGAGAATCAGAAAGTGAGGAGCAGTATAACGAGCGCTGTCGCCGCATTGATATACGGTTCATACCTGCAGCGGTGCGAAAGTAAAGTAATGACGCATATTGCCGTGAAGTCATGGGAAATTTAATTGAATACGTTCGCTTGCTGCTTTGTGCCGATTCCTCGATATTGCTGCATTGGATAGGGTTGGGAATCGCTGTGTTTTTGGGTGCGGTCCTTATATTTATAGTGTGGCAAAGAGGTTGGAATAAGGTATGGTGGAAGAAGAATCTACCGACCACCGTGGGATGGGGAGTACTGCTGGCGTTACTTTATGCTGCGACGGGTATTGTGAAGAATGTTGCCATTGAACTGCGAAAAGACGAGGATGCCAAATTGTTGAGAAAGGCTATAGAGGTTAGAATAAAACGAGGAATAACAGCATATAGGGTGATGGATTCACTCAATCAAGTCAAAAAGGATCAAGATGTTTTCGTTGAACTGTGTAAAAGGGTGTACGAGGAAAGGATCAGGGGGGGATTCTCTTTGAAGGCGAACATAGATAAGGTCTCTATTTCAAGCGAGTTGCTGGGGCAGGTGGAAAAACATCTGGAGAATTTGAGGAACAATGCCAGGTACGATAATTTTTTTCGTAAAGAGTTTGAGAAGCACCGTCAACAGATTACGGACGGAGTGGTAAACGTTGTAGCCAGGAGCCAACGGGAGATGAATGAAGAGGTTATTACGGAAGCGAGCATGCTTAACCCGTGGTTTCTGAGCCTTTTTTTGGGGGGAGCTTGTATGGTTCTTTTTGCGGTGCTTTCGGTGAATGATATTAAAGAATTCGAGCCATAAAAGGCTTAAAAATTAAGGTATTAGAGAAGCAGTCTATGACCATCTAATTGGACGAGTTAACGGAGACAAAAATTTTCGCTTGATTAGGGGGAAGAGGGTATGATAAGGATAGAAGTGACAAGTGAAAGAACGATGATGAGAAGAAAAGAAGAAGATGAATCGGCAAAGGGAGAGGCAGGGGCGGAGAAATCGCAATGGGAGAGAGCAATCAGGTTCAGGTGGCGGATCGTTCAGATGATGCACGCAGGCAAGTTAAGGGGCGGTCCCGGGTTGACAATGGAGACGGCGTGGGAGCTGCTCGGGGTGGGAGAAGAGACGGTAGCGTTGGAGTACAAGGTGATGCGCGCTCTGCACCTGCCCAGACGGAGCAGGCAAAGGATGTTGACAGAGAATGACAGACATTATGATGTGCATGACATCCGGGTGGAGGAGGGGGGAGAAACGCTTGAGCTGCAGCAGTGGTTCGATATCACACGGTATTGGGAAGATTTGTCTTCAAAGACCCGGAATGAGGGCAAACGAAGGAAGAAGAGAACGGAAGAATAAACACCATATCGGTCCCGGAAAATCCAGAAGGTGTCTCACAGGATTTTTCCGAGGCGTGTGAGGATGTCCTGTGCGTCGTAGCGTTGGTCGAGTGGAATGGGGAGCAGGGTGCGCGCCAGGGTGTTGCTGGGGGCGGCGGCATCCGTTGCCTCAATTACTTCCGGCCAGTAGAGGGGCAGGGCGAGACCGGCGTCGATCAGTTCGTCGCGCAGGTTCGGGATGCCGCTGAGCAGGGGGTAGCAGAAAGGCACGCTCGGGGGATCGGAGGGGAGGGGCAGGCGGTTGAGGCAGCGGAGTTTGGCGTGCAGCAGCCGATAATTCTCGCAGCGTTTTTGAGCAATGCGGCTCCAGCCGATGCGGTCGATCATGCTGCGGGTCTGGGGACTCATGCGGAGAGGCGGGGAAAGGGAGAGTTCCCGTTCGATTTCTTCGAAGGCGGGCAGGGAGGCGATTGCGCCGTCCAGGTCGCGCCGGCGCAGGGCGATGAGACGGTGGCGGCTGTCGTCCTGTTCTTCCGGCAGGCGGAGAGAAAAGGGAGCCGTCGCCACGCCGCCGTCCGGCACCCCGGCGAATTTCCGCAGGCTGTAGAAGGTCGGCAGTTCAGGAACAGGCTCAGCAAACAGCGCCGTGGCTGCATCGACGACACTCGGTCCCGGGTGGCTCTCCGCCGCTGCACGCAGAGCATCCGGGGGCGTGAATCCAAAATAGTTCGTGAGCAGCAGGAGGTCCTGTTCTCCCGCCGCCGGCAATTGCAGACTGTTCAGCCGCAGCAGATCATCCGTTTCAATTTCGTAGCGCAGCGTGGGGATGCCGAGGCGCCGGAAGGGCTGCAGCAGAGTATCGCAGGTGAAGCGAGGCACGAAAGCGCGCTGCGGTCGGTGTGGCATGCTGAGCAGGATGCACTCCAGCGCGGCGCGTCCGCTGTTGAGCCAGGCGCAGTTCACGCCCTCCGGCAGGGGAAAGCCGTCGCTCGTTGCCTCCGGTTCCGAACCGAATGCTCCGCCGATCATGTCGCCGCCTTTCATCCTCCGATGAGCAAGGGGCGGCCGGCGCGCTTTTCGTAATCCTCCCGCTGATCCTCCCCGATGGTTCCCACGGCGAAATAGCGTGCCCGGGGATGGTGGAAAATCAGGGCGCATACGGAGGCGACCGGCTGCATCATGCAATTCTCCGTGAGGGCGGCGCCGGTGCGGCTCGGGGCGTCCAGCAGCTCAAAAATGGTGCGTTTTTCGGCGTGGTCGGGCTGGGTGGGATAGCCGCAGGCGGGGCGGATGGAGCAGAGGCGCCCTGCATCCGTGGGCCAAATGTCGTCCGCCCGGCGATGGGTGAGTTCGGCGAGAGCCTCCGCCAGGGTGTTGGCCAGCGCGCGGCAGAGCAGGGCGTTGTAGGTGTCGTGCTCTTTCTCGAACTCTACGCTCCATTCTTCCGCGCCGCCGATGCTCGCTTGCAGCGCGCCCACATAGCCGCTGCACGTTCCCTGCGGCACGAAATCCGCCAGCGCGAGGCGCGGCTTATCGCTCGGCTTCTGGCATCGCAGCGTGTGCAGCACGTAGTCGGAGCCGTCAATGCAGATGTCGTCCCCCGCCGCGTGGGCTGCCCAAATGCCGAAGCAGGCGCGGATGTGCAGCTTCTGCTCGCGGATGGCGGAGCGGAGCATGGCACGGGCATCGGCAATGAGGCTTGCGATCTGCTCCTTCTGTTCCGGACTCGCGTTCTCATGAGGCGCGTTGTGCGCGGGGTTCCAGGCGTCCTGCATTCCGAAAACGCGCAGCAGGATGCTCCAATCCGCCGCGTCTTCCAGCTCCTCCCCGGTGAGGGGAAAATCCGGCGCCGGGTGGCAGCAGGAGCAGCCGCAGGGGACGCCCACATTGAACACACCCGTCCTCAGCGGCGCGGGGATGCTCTCGTGTTCCCAGTCGGTCTTCAGGGCCTGTTTGCGCGCCTGCTCCAGCGGCATCGTCGGTTGTTGCTTTTCTTCGTAATTCCGGCGCAGGTTTTCCTGCTCGTTCAGGAGGGATTGAATCTTCCGCTGCCGCTCGCTTCCGGTGAGTTCGGCGGCGATGGGCGCCACGGTGGAGGCATCCGTCGTATGCACTACCACGCCGGACGGGTAGTGCGGCGCAATCTTGAGGGCCGTGTGCAGGGCACTCGTCGTCGCTCCTCCCACGAGCAGGGGCAGAGTCAGCCCCGCCCGCTGCATCTCCGTCGCCACGTGTGCCATCTCTTCCAGCGACGGCGTGATGAGCCCGGAGAGCGCGACCAGATCCGCCTTCTCGCGCCGGGCGGCGGAAACGATATCCTCGCACGGCACCATCACTCCCAGATCCACCACGCGGAAGCCATTGCAGGCCAGCACCACGCCGACGATATTCTTGCCGATGTCGTGCACGTCGCCCTTCACCGTCGCGAGCACCACGGTGCCGACGGCGGAGGCGCCCTCTCTTCCCTGCTCGATGTACGGCGTGAGCACCGCCACACTCTTCTTCATCACGCGAGCACTCTTCACCACTTGCGGCAGGAACATCTTGCCCGCGCCGAAAAGCTCGCCCACGCGCCGCATGCCGTCCATCAACGGACCCTCGATCACCTTCAGCGCGCTGCCGCAGGCGGCGATAGCTTCCTCCGTGTCGGGTTCAATGAACTCGGTGATGCCCTTCACTAGGGCGTGGGCCAGGCGCTCCTGTATGGGTTCGCTGCGCCAGGCGTCGGCGTGGGCAGGCGCGCTTCCCGCCGCCGTTTTCTGTTTCTGCTCGGCGAGCTTCTGGGCGTAAGACGTGAGGCGTTCGGTGGCGTCCGGACGGCGGTTGAGCAGCACGTCCTCCACCAGCTCCAGGCGTTCCTTCGGGATGTCGTCGTACACATCCAGCATACCGGCATTCACGATGCAGACATCCAGACCCGCCTCCTGCGCATGGTAGAGGAAGGCGGAGTGCATTGCTTCGCGCACGGGGTTGATGCCGCGGAAGGCAAAGGATACATTCGAGATGCCGCCGGAGATGTGGCAGGACGGGAAAAGGCGATGAATCTCCGCCGCGGCAGTGAAGAAATCTCTGGCGTAGTCGGCGTGCTCGGCGATGCCGGTGCCGACGGTGAGCACGTTCGGGTCGAAGATGATATCCTCCTCCGGGAAACCGACCACGCGCGTGAGCAAATCGTGGGCGCGCTTTGCGATGCGGATGCGATCGTCGGCGTTCGTGGCCTGTCCGTTTTCATCGAAGCCCATCACCACCACTGCCGCGCCGTAGCGGCGGATCAGCCGCGCGTGGTGCAGGAATTCCTCCTCGCCGTTTTTCAGGGAGATGGAATTCACGATGCCCTTGCCCTGCAGGCAGCGCAGACCGGCTTCAATCACCTCCCACTTCGATGAATCGATCATGCAGGGCACGCGTGCGATATCCGGCTCTGCCGCCACGAGATTGAGGAACTTTGTCATGGCCGCCGGGCCGTCAATCATGCCGTCATCGAAGCAGAAATCCAGCACCAGGGCGCCGTTCTCCACCTGCTTGCGCGCGATCTCCAGCGCTTCCTCGTACTGCCCTTCGCGGATGAGACGGGCGAACTTCGGGGACCCCGCCACATTGCAGCGTTCGCCGATGAACAAGGTGTTGCTCGTGCGGTCGTGGTTGTAGCTTTCCAGCCCGGAGAGCCGCATTTGCCCCGCCGCCGGGGCAGGGGCGGGCAGCCGTGGCGGAAAATCCTGCACGGCTTCACGGATGGCGCGGATGTACTCCGGCGTGGTGCCGCAGCAGCCGCCCACGATGTTCAGCAGTCCCTCACTCGCGTACTCGCGGAGGATGCCCGCCATGTGCTCCGCCGTGTGTTCGTAGCCGCCGGGGCTCAGCGGATCGGGCATGCCGGCGTTGGGGTACATGCTCACCGCGCAATCGGCCAGGGCGGAAATCTCCCGCGCAAACGGCAGCATGAGGTCTGCCCCCAGGGCGCAGTTGATCCCCACCGCCAGCGGTTTTGCATGCCGCACAGAGTTCCAGAATGCCTCCACCGTCTGCCCGGAGAGAGTGCGTCCCGCGCGATCCGTCACCGTGAAGCTGATGACCACCGGCGGCAGCGCGCGTCCCCACTCCTCGCGCAGCTCATCGATGGCGAAGAGGGCGGCTTTCGCATTCAGCGTGTCAAAGATCGTTTCCAGCAGCAGGAGGTCCACCCCGGCCTCGCACAGCGTGCGGATCTGCTCGCGGTACGCCCGCCGCAACTGGTCAAAGTTCACCGCGCGGTAGCCGGGGTTGTTTACATCCGGCGAGAGGGATGCCGTCACCGCCAGGGGACCGATGGAGCCCGCCACAAAGCGGGGGCGCCCGTCCCGTTTCTCCGCGGCATCCGCCTCCGCGCGCGCGATTTGCACGCCCGCCGTGTTCAACTGCCGCACGAGCTCCCTCAGCGGCTCATCCGCCAGCACGCCCTCGTAATAATCCCGGTCGCGCGGTCCCGGCGGCGCCGTGTGGAAGAACTCATGCTGCCCGATGCAGGTGGAGGAGAAGGTGCAGGTGGTGATGATGTCCGCCCCCGCGTCCAGGTATGCGCGGTGGATGTCGCCGATGACGTCCGGCTGCGTGAGGACGAGCAGATCGTTGTTGTTGAGGACGTCGTGCGGGTACTTCGTGCGATCTGCAAAGATTTCCCCGCGATAATCCTCCTCGGTGAGATGGCGCTTCTGCACCATGGTTCCCATCGCCCCATCGAGGATGACGATGCGCTCGCCGAGCAGTTGTTGAAGCGTTTGTGTGCGGGACATAGCCTACATTCTCGTGGCGCCGGTCAGCACGCCTCCCGGCACGCCGGGAACCGAAATCTTCCTCAGCCCTTCCGCTGCCCGGGCGTGGGGTTGTGGTGCCAGGTGATGATTCCTTTGCCCACCGCGTAGAAATACGCTCCCATCAGTGCGACGATGAAGATGCCCATGCCGATGAGCGCCGCCGGGTTTTGCAGCACGCTCCCCTTGAAGCTCAGCGCCCACGGGTACAGGAAAATCACCTCCAGATCAAACACCAGAAACAGCACCGCCACCAGATAGTACTTGATGGAGAAAAATCCCGGCGCTCCCGCTCCCTCCGGCTCATTCCCGCATTCGTACGGCATCTCCTGCGCCTTGCGCAGCTTTGCCCTCCGCCCAAAGATCACACTGAGCACCAATATCATGCCCGCAAAGCCGAAGCCCGCCAGCAACTGCACCAACGCTGAGAAATATTCCTGCTCCATATCTGTACCCCATCCTTATACCACCTTTCTCCCCCCTTGGCAACCGCATTTTCTCCGGCAATCCCATTTTGGGGATTCGAAAAATCTGCCCAATGCGGGCGAATGCCTGCGTTTGCCTTGCCTTCCCGCGGGCGCGCTCCCTGGAATCCGTGCACGATCTGTCTCTCAAATTTTTCTCTTCTTTTCGCTTTTTTCTCTTGCTTTGTCACTGCGGGAATGGTAGAGTGCGAGATAATCACCCCGCAGCGCATTCCCGCGCGGCAATGGTGGTGGTTTCTCTCTCTCTTTTTCTTAATCCAGTCCCTGTTTTACAGCGATGAAATTGCATCTTCCTTCGGGTCTTCGCAAGGCTCTCATGGCTTGCCTTGCTGCGGTAGCTTTTGCCCTGCCTACCACTCTCTCTTCCGCTTCCCTCGGCGCCGGCGCCCTCGCCGCTCTCGCTCTTGTCCACCAACAAGCGGAAGCAGCGGTGACCAGCGATTCGACAGTCGATAAAGACGCTTCTCATAGGGAATTAACAACCGACGAGGTAACGTACAGTGGGGATATCTGGACGTGGCATGCGGATCTGAGTAGCACGTACTATACATCGACGCCCAACTTCTCAGAATGGACAGCTAACGAAGATGGCACCGGAATGCAGGATGGAGAGCTCAAAAGCACCAACCAAGACGCGCTGTGGGCGAAATTCATCGCTGGAAGAGACCATGGGGGTCTCACGTACGACACTTTGCGTATCACTGGAAGTACCTCGGAGATGCTCACGACAAGCGGCATGACAACCCAGGGTAATAGCGCGATGGGCTTAGGAGGCTTGATTGTGGAAAGTGGAAATGACTCAGGATACACGATTTCTCTCAATTCCACTACTAATTCCGCCAGACAATTCGCATTGTTTTTGGGAGCTGGGACGGGACATAACACGTTTGAAGCTCTCGTACTTTCAAGTATAACATTTACCAATATAAGGGAGACACTTAATCCCAACGACAGCGGTGGTGGTATCGACGCTTATGTAGGGGTCACTCTGTCCAGTGGTGCGAACATCCGCATTGCGAAAGGGAAAAAGATGCAGTTTGATGCGGTTTTTGCCGTAGCTGACGGGAAAACATTGAACCTGACTTCCGTCGGCGCGGAAGAAGGGAATTCCATTTTCCAGGTGAACTCTTTCACCCTCGGTGAAAGGAGCGGATTGGATGTGGGCGCCGGAGTGAGTGTGACCCTTACGGGGGGGATGACCGTAGGCGATAACGGGAGGGTTACTCTCGGAGGAGAAGGCGCGGAACTTGTGGTGGTGGGCGATGCAGAACACAACATTAACCCGGACTTGTGGAGTGGATGCATGCTCAGTGATAGCACAAGTGGATCGTTGATACTCAGTGGAATCGACGGAGATTATGATACTGCACATGGAGATGAGAGTGCGACGGTTCATCTGTACAGTTTGCTCCAGAAGCTCCTTCACGCAAGGGGAACGACCGGCTCAGTCACGAAAAGTGTGGGATCGCTTGTTCTGCGGGACTCAACGGTTTTTTCGATTTACGGAATGGAGTTTCAGGACGTCCTGGGTGTTGTCAACAAGATCGTCGTGGAAGCTGGCAGCACGCTATGGCTGGGTGCTGCCGCCCCGCTGAGTGCCTCCTCTGCACCGGAAGTTGTGCTCTACGGTGATGGAACCAACGATTCTCTCAGAACGTACGGAACGTACGCTGACGCGGCTTTTTCGGTGCGAGCCCTTACTCTTGCCGGAGAGAATGCTGCTGTCATTAATTCCAAGACGACCGGCTCCGGTTCAACTATTACCTCATTGACTGTGGCTTCCGGTAATACGGGAAGCATAATCAAGAAGGGCACAGGCCGCTTAAACATCAACGCTATCACGGCTGAGGAGGGGGCGAATACTGCTGCAGGCGTCATCGATATTCGGGAGGGCAGCGTTCAGATAGGGGGAGATTATTTGAGTTCCTTCCTCGGGAGGGTACAGGTGGCGAGTGGAGCAACGGTCATCTTTAACCCCGGTGACGGTCAAGAGCTGAGATTGGACGCCAGCAAGGTGACGCTTCCGAGTGAACCGGCGACTTCACAAGGTACTCCGGGACCGGCGTTGGTTGCCAGCTCCGGTACTGTAAAGTGGACGAGCCAGATTGACGCTAGCTGGGGAGACCTCAACCTCTTCCAGGCAGTCGGAGCTGGCACCGTACTGGAACTCGACGGCGTGACCAATGTGAGTACTGTCAGCCTCAATAATGGGGACGGTATTGTCAGATTCCTCGGAGGTCTCAATGGCGCAGATGGACATACAAAGCTTACCGTCAAAGGAGGAAGTCTGACGGTGGGAGGAAATATTGCCGGCTACAGCGAGATTGAAGTGCAGAATCGCGATGTAGGAGGAAACAGAGTTTTTCTTGGTTCCATGACTGTTGAAGGTACTCTGACCATGAACGATGGAGGAAAATTCAACCTCAATCACCTGGTATCAGAATTGGATTTGCAGGGTGGTTTAGAGGGCAGCGGCAACCTCATCCTCATTGGTGGCGGCACATTGAAGCTTGGTGGCACGATTAACCACAGTGGTTCCATCAAGATCCGAAAGATAACTGGTGCGGATATAGGCACCAAATATGGTCGTATCGAGATTACCTCGGATGCCAGCAGCCTGGAAGGCGGCATTATTCTTTCCGGAGCATGGAACGTAGAAGCCTGGGGTGGGGCTGAGCAACCTTACCAGCTCGTTCTCTCAGGCGACACGGGCACAGACAAAGTTCTCAAGAAAATCACGTTTAATGACGCAGACGCTACAGCCAGTGCAGTAAAGGTCACCGGCAAGTGGAAAGTCGAGGATCTGGCGATAGCAAGCGGAAAGACTCTCACCTTTGACGGCACAGACACGGGCAACGTCACCTTTGGCAACGACAGTGGCGGAGCCAATGTGGGTGAAGGTAGCATCCTATCACTCAATAGCGGGCAATACAGCGGCAAACTGACGGTTACCATCAACAACGGTGACGGCGATTCGGCTGCTACCGGCGGACAGATCGCCCTTGGGGAAGGCGTTGTGCTGCAGGATCTTGAAATCAGTCTTGGTGGGAATTGGGTTAGCAGCCTCGGTATTCAGTCGGATCCCTACAATCTTTTCACCGGCATGACATCTGATCTTCTCGAAAATGTCAGCTTGGCAGACTCGACTCAAGAATCACTCAGCAGACAAAACCTCCAGCTCAACCTCAATGACCAGGGTCAACTCGTCGTTCAGCGAATAGATGAGGTAGAACTTGTCTGGACGAGCACGGATGGAACATGGCAGAGGGGTGGAGAAACCAATTGGAAGAACGGAGAAAAGACGGACGACCGCTTTATTGACGGCGACAAGGTCAGATTTACTACGGAAGAGAGTGCCGCCTCCAAAAATGTTACTGTTGTCGGTTCTGTGGCGCCCGGGAAAATCACCATTGATGGAGGGGAGTGTGGAGGGGAGTGGACGTTTGCAGGTGAGGGGGGATCTGTTTCTGTTGGTGGTGAGGGCATTGAGTTAACCGGTACGACACCCGCAGCCACCTTCAACTTGCCGGTGAGCCTAACGGGGGAGAACACCGGTATCACGGGGGCGGGAACAATAAAATTCGCTGGCGCACTCACGGGCACCAAGCTGGTGCTTCAGGGGAGCGGGGAGAGTGGAGAGCTTGTGGTGGAGCTCAGTAACTTACGGGGTGTGGTCATCGGCACACAAGGACTCGGGCAGGCAGATGCGCAGGGAGCTGTTGAATTGGGGGCAAATACAACATTAAAGATAACCGGTCTCGGATCAGGAAGCGGCCTGGCTTGGAGTGGCGGCTATATCTATGGTCAGGGAGTCTTGGATCTAGCAGTAGGAGGGACATTTACACAAGGGAACGATGACAATGGACTCCTGTGGCATCTCGTTCGCAATTATATAGAGCCCAGTGCGGAGGCTGCAGCGTCGAGTCTCCTTGATACGCTGAGAATTAGTAACAACACCAATTTGGTTGACGATGCGTCGGGTTGGAGTGGGCATGACACTAACGGCGGCACCGGCAACAGAGGCGGCAGCGTGTGGGGGCATATCAAGAATATTGTGGTGGAAGAGGGGTCGAGTTTTCTGATCAAGGGAGCCGCTTGGATCAACACGAATGTGTGGTCCCAGTGGACTGAACATACCTATACCATTGCCGGTGACGGAAGCGCGACCAGCTCGAATTTAGAGGAAAAGGCTGCTCTTTCGTTCCGGTTTGGAAGTGGTTCGTGGATGCTGCCCGGTGCATTAAAACTCGGACAAAAGTTGGATGGAAGTACAGGGGCGACTGTCTATACCAATTGCCCTGTTACTGTGAGCGGTGACTTTGATGCCGTTGAAGGCACATTGATTAAAACGGGTACGGGTAGCCTTACTTTACAGCATGTGGTGACAGGAGAGAATCACGCGGGCATCCTTGATATTCAGGGGGGGACGTTGCAAATCAACGGATTGGCAGCGCAAAGCCCGGAAGCGGGCACTCCTTCCCCCATGGCGACAGAAGTCAAACTTTCCGCCGAAAATACGCATTTCAAACTCGGAGGAGAGGCGAACTACACCGTTGGGACGATCAGCTTCAATAGTAGCGCAGGGCATGATGGGAGCGGGGACAACATCATGCCGACCATGTACGTCGACCTTGTTTCGGTAAATGGGGCAGTGCCCACACTCAGCGTTGGCACGCTCAATCTCGAGAAAAACGGGCGCATCACCGGAGTGGGCGGCACCTTGAAGGTCACGGACGCCGTCACGGGTGACCTCAACCTGCGCGTACAGGGCGCTACGCTCGACGTCAGCGAAGCCGAGACGAAGAACATGACGGGAGGACTGTACCTGTACAATAGTGCAACCCTCAAGATAGGAGATGACTGGAGTCTCGCGTTCCTGGGAGCATCGGGAGCAAGTGATGGTGTCAGTTCCGGCGGCAGCATTACCACGGAGGCGGAAGCCGCCACGCTCACTCTCACGGGGAACAAGGGAGCGGATGGGGCAGTTACGCCACACACCGTCAGGGGACTGTCGTTGGATGATAAAGTCACCCTGAAGTTGGGAGAAGGTGTCACGCAGAAATTCATCGAGCTTAACAAGAACTCTGCCGCTACCCAGAGCAAACTAGAACTTGCCGCCGGCGCAACGGCCGTCTTTAGAAGAGATACCGAGGATGAGAACAGTAGAGTCAATCATATTGGATCGGTCATCAATGCCGGATCTGTTCAGTTGAAAGATGGAGGAACGGATGACACTAATGCGAACCTCACTGTTCACGGCGAACTGAAGGACACCAAAGAGGGGAATCTCAGTGTCAAAGGCGCAAGTACCCTCACCGTCGAGGGCAATCTCGTCCACAACTCCGCCGGGGACATCGTTATCGATAATAGTCTCGCTAAACTTTATGTTCATGGCGGCATTAGCGGCACGGCGGATGGAGACGGCGTTACAACGGGCAAGATTCAGTTGGTGAGAGGCGGACTTACGATTTACGGGGGGAATACGAATGATGATTTTGCCGGCATGCTTGAGATGAGCAACGGTGTTGTGCTTACCCTCGGTCACGGATCCGACGCGGCAGGATACCTCACCGTGGCAGGGTTGCAAAATGAGACGCATCAGACGGGGCGGCAAACCATCACCGGCAATGGCACGTTGGAGCTCAACGTGGCGGAGAATGGTGACGAAGGGGTCAACGGGGCAGGGATGAATATCCTGCTTGAAGGTTCCACCACCCTGAAGAAGAGTGGGGCAGGCATCCAGAAACTCTCGCGCCTGAGCACATCGGGGGAGGGTGCCGAGGTGGACATCACAGAAGGTACCTTGCAGATCGTGGCACCCAGTCAGGGTGGGGCGACGCTGTCTGTCGGCAATCTGGTTGTGGAAGGAGAGAACGCCAAGCTCGACATCGCCGTTAGCGGATTAACAGCATCAGGCACGAACATTACGCTGAGCAACGGAGGAACGCTGAGCGACAGCGCGGGGGATGGCGATTACGTATTCGGAGGACTTGTTTTGGGGGAGGGCAACGGGAGCATTGAATATTCGACAGCGGGGACGAATCAACGCTACATCTTTACCCAGTTGAGCGGTGGGGGGAACATGAATCTCGGGGAGGCGCTTACCGGCGGAGCGACGGGGCGCACACTGAATCTCGGCGATATCGCAGGCTACACGGGGAGCATCACCGGGGCTGTGAGTGGGCAGAACCACCTGTACATCAGCGGAAACATCACAACCGGTTCCGGTACGAGTGGAAGCATCGATCTCACGGGGGGAAGTGTTGAGCTTGCCGGTTTTGCCGGCATACTGACGAAGACGGACGGGGAAGGGGACTTCACCATCTCGAACCTCAAACTCACGGGGGGCCAGAGCATTCAGATGATCAGCGGAGGGAGCGGAAAATTGATCATCGGGAAACTCAGCTTTGACCATCCCATTACGCTCGTGTACACGACGGATGCAGTTAATAATGGGGCCGCGAATTTTGTGGGTCTGAAGATTGAAGATATTGTAGAGAGCCTCAAAGAAATTAATGGAGGCAGTGGGAACTACAATTACAAGATTATTTTGGATACTACCGCCATTACGGACCGTGATAGTACGACGAAGATTTACCTGGGCATTACCGGGGACTCCCACGAGGGCGATTACGCCGAGAGTGTGTTGTGGAAATACTTTGAGGAAAAAGACGCTTTGGAAGATGATTTCACGCTCTCATGGGTGGGGAATCAGCTCGTGATGACTCAGCTCGGGACACTCGATACGCAGAGGTACTGGGATGCCAATTGGGATGATGGATCCAAAGAGAACGGACCGCACAACAAACGCATGACCGATCACGGGAATTTCTGGTACAATGCGGCTGAAGGAAGCGGAGAATGGACGAGGAACTACGAAGGGAAGGATGCAACGGCGAAGACCTTCATGGAGATGACCTTTGCACTGGGATCGGAGGGGGGAGCCGTATCGAACAACAATGGACAGTACTCCATGCGCTTCGGGAAAGGCAGTGGGAGACCGAACACCTTGCTCACCCTCATCGGCGGAGAACTCAGCAATGACCCGGATGCGGCGGGGAAAGAGACTACCGCAGGGCGAGGGGTGTACTTATCCCTCACGGCGAGCACGGATGACCACTTCCACTCCATGGTGGGAGGCAGCTCCTTTGTGCAGAACAGCACAGCAGGGAGCTTCAGCGGCAACACGCACATTCAGGTGCAGGGCGGCATCGTGGATTTCCTTATCGGCGGCAACCACATGACGTGGGGAGGGGGAACCTTTGACGGGGACACATACATCTCCGTGTACGAGGGGCGTCCGCAGCTGGACGAGGAGACCGGCGATGTGGTGCTGGATGAAAACGGGGACGTCGTGCTGGCGGAGGGCAACTACAGGAGCGTGGTGCGCGGCGGCATTGTGGGCGGCAGCACCATCACCGGCACGGGAGGGGATTCCGAATTCAGCGGGCATAGCCATATCTACGTGTACACCGTTTTGCAGACGGATAATGGGATGTCCACCATTGGGGATGGGACGCGCTTCTCGCACATCGTGGGCGGGAACGTATGGCTCTTCGCTGATGGGAGCGGGGAAGAGAAGATGGATTTCGTCGGCAGCAGCACCATCCAGCTGGATTTCAGCGGGTACCAGGCGCACTTCTTCGGGGAAGATCCGGCGAATGCCTATCTCTTCGGCAAGGCTATCGTGGGCGGCAACTACACCGCGGGCGAGTTGGGCGCGGGAAGCAGGGAAAGCTCATTTGAGTTCAGGCGAGATCAAGCCGGGAAGCATACTGAGTACGGTTCGGAAATTATCATTGACGGACACAGCGATGTCACGGGGCAGGACATCACCTTCCGCGGAGGCATCAACGGGGCGAGCCGACGGGACACCAGCGGCACCGAAATCACCACGTACACCGGGAAGACCCACGTGACTCTGGATGGCGGAATCTTTACCAATTACGTGGCAGGCGGCTTCTGGTTCGGCGGCATGAATTACTCCAACGAGGAAACGCACGAAGTCAACAACGCGCAAATCAAGCAGGACAGCCACCTGAACGGCGACACGCTGGTCGAGATCGAGGATGGGTCGTTCTGGCGCGTGGCGGGCGGGAGTGTTACCCTTTCTGCGTTGGAGGGATCAACGGGAGAGCACACGGGGAGCACCTCGCTCACCATCAAGGGTGGACGATTCAACGTCGTCGGAGGCACGGCAGGATCTGCTCCTCTGCCCGGGTTTGTGGCAGGCGCGAGCTTCTACAACAACAGCCTGGGCACGTACACCCAGAGCGGGGCGAGCGAGCTGACCATCGAGGGCGGCGTCTTCGGAGCAGTGGATGAGGAGGGCAAGACAAGCGTGGCCGTGAGTGTTGTGGGTGGTGATTATGTCACCTACGGGGCTGATGCGCCGAAGAAGACGGGAGACGGAGCCCCCAGCTACACGGTAGAGAGCACACAGGTCGTCATCGGCACAGTGAACGAGGGGGGTGCGGCAAGTGGGCCGGACATCCGCGGCATCGTCGTGGGCGGCAGTTACATGGAGGATGTGAGCGCAGGCGGAACTCTCCGCATCGAGGGCGGCACGAACGTCACTATCAACGGGGGAACCATCACGGCGAAGAATGCCGGGGCGACCCTTGGCAGCGACCGTCTGGCGATTGTGGCGGGCAGCATGCTTGTGGACACCGGGGAATCCGGGGGGCACGCCGTGGAAATCGGCGGCAGCACGAACCTCACCGTCAACGGCGGTACGATCACCGGCTACGTGGTGGGCGGCAGCTATAGCAGCAGCACGGACAACGGACAGGGAGGCAACTCCGTAAACCTCGCCGGCGAGATCGACATTGATCTGAAGGGAGGCACGATCATCGGCAACCTGATCGGCGGGCACTACTCTGACAACACGCATCTGCCCTCCGCTCTGGCGCTGGGCAAGGTGACGATCACCCTGGAAGGGACGGATCTGGAGGGCTACATCTTCGGCGGCAGCTATCGCCGCGCGCAGACGGAAGCGGCGGGATCGCCGACGCAGGGAGTGATTGAGATCGACCTGCTGAGTGGCAGCGTGGCGGGCGGGGTGTATGCCGCCGGCAACCATCTGCTGGTCGGGAAGAATGCTAACCTGAGGGAGCGGACCACGAGCACGAAGATCAAGCTCACCGGCGATGTGGAGATCAAGAACAGCACATTTGCCCAGGCCGGCAGTCAGGTCGCTCTCTCCGGCGGCTACCAGCGCGCGCTGAAGAGCAGCGCGGGCGGCACCGACGGGTACCAGACTGACTACTCCACGGTGGGGTATGACGAAGAGAAAAAGAGCTGGAACGAGAATGCGGCGGTGCTGGAGTTCAGCAGCGAAGGCGAGAACGATGACTTCTCCAGCTTGCGTGCGCTGGGATCGAACCTCTACTTGCAGGATCTCGACACCATCGACGTGAACGAGGGACTGGACGTGAAGCTGGAGGGCGCGCACATGCGCGTGATGCACAAGGTAACCAAGGATGCAGCAGGAAAGCTTATTGAGGGGGAAGATGTCTTCACAAAGGGAGGAAAGGGCAACCTGACGCTCGGGACGCTGTGGAGCTGGCATGCGCAGGAGACCGGAGACGCGGTGTACGGCGGCAGGGAGGCGGCCTACACCGGGAAGATCATCCTGGGCGGAGGCACGCTCACGCTCACCGGAGACGAGAAGACGGTGTATGAGCAGAGCCTGGAGGGAGGACTGATGATCAACATGAACGGGCGCGTCGGCGGCAATGTGGACGAGGCGTACCTGAAAGGCGTGGATGACACGGTCTTCACCGGACTGGATAAGAAAAAGAAGATCGAGCTCGAACTCGTTGCGAGAGAGTTTACGCCGCGCGCAGACGGTCAGATTTACAAAGTCGAGGACTTCAAGCTTTCCACGGGGATGTACTACCTCATTGACGGGTTGGAAATTCCGGACGCGGAGGCGAATATGGAGGAATACTTCCACGTGTCCGGGCTGAAGGGAGAAGATCAGAAGGAAGAAGATCAGAAGGAAGAAGATCAGAAGGAAGAAGATCATCTCCTCGGTGAGGGGCTTCAATACGAGCTCGTCGTTCGCGATGGTGATAAACTCGTCTTGCGTATCTTCAAGTATGACACAAACGAGTGGCGTTGGGAGGGGGCGGCAAAAGACAATGTCTGGAAGAGTGGAGGGAACACGCTCAACTGGACAAAGGACGGCGGGGAGAATAAGAAGGCGGACGACTATAGCGACGACCTGACCTACTACTTCGACGCCGGTGCGGCGTACAGCGGGGATGTCTATCTGGAGGACGGCATCCGGGCGAAAGAGATCCACGTTGAGAGCGGTGACTACACCTTCAAGCTGAGGAATGGTGGTACGGGACTTAGTGTTGACACGATTCAGATTGGAGCGGTAGGAACAGCCAATCTCACCCTCGCCATGGAAACGAGCAGAGTGGACAGCGTGGAACTCTTGGAAGGAGGCCGCCTCACCCTGGCGGATGAGGGTGCCATCCAGGAAGAGACAACGATTGTCTTCGACGGGGGAACTCTGGCGTACGGGGAGGACAAACACGGTGATCTTCTTGTAACAGGGGATTACTCGAGCCAGGCGAAACTCGCGCAGAATTACAGCGGGGCTTTGCGTATCCAGGTTGGTGATGAAGTCAGCGAAGAAAAGCCGGTGGAGACCGATCCGAACAAAGGCGTCACTTGGAGCAAAGATATTGATCTGGCGGTGAGCAATGGCATCATCAAGTCCGGGCGCATGAACTTCACGCTGGATTGGACACCGACAGAGGACGCCAACGCCTTTGGGGGAACACTGGACGCGCAGGGCGGAGTTCTCACCCTGAAAGTGAACGGAAGTCAGGCCGCTACCATCAATGGGAACGCAGCCCTGGCGGCGGCGAAAGGCGCGACTGTTGAACTCATTGCAGTGGAAGGCGGCAGCCTGACCGTCGGACGTGGGGCAACAGGAGAGGGCACCATCGCCATCGGGTCTGCCACGGCGGAGAATCAGGGCAGCTACATTCTGAACACACCGGTAGACGACGCTTTCGCCGGAACTGTCAAATTGGCGGGCGATGGAGCAAACAGCACCGTCGATGTTCAAGACGTGGCGGCACTCGGCAAGAAGGCAGATCCCGAGAACGGGGTTGCGGGATCCACCCTGGCTCTCGCCGGACGCGCCATTGTGGTTAGTGGAAGTGGCGCCACCATCTCGGCGGAGACCATCACCGTGGAAAAGGACACCACCAACTTCCTGGGTGGTTACGAGAATCTGACGGATCCGAACAAGGCGATCACCCTGGAAGCCGGGGACGGCGGCATCGCTGTTGAAGGTGTGCTGGCAAACGTCGGAGGCGGGGTGAATCACACTCTGGAGGGAACGCTGAGCGGTGGCGGCATGATCGTGGCGGGCTACCAGGACCGTGGCGCCGGCGAGGAATCGACTTGGAGTCTTACAGGAACGCAAGTGGGTGACGTCACGACCGGCTTTGCCGGCACGGGGAAGATCATCGTGGCGTATGAGGATGTTGTTGAATCGGCCCCGGAGGGCGCGAAGGCTGCCGAGGAGAAGCAGAAAGTGGTGCGTCTCACCGGAATTATTGGTGATGCGGAGAAGGGTGACAGCGTGGCTCTGGAGAACAGGATGACGGGCATAGCGCTCGCGATAGCCGACGGGAACGACGGGAAGACGTACAATACTTCCACCGGCGACCTCGTCTTCAACGGCAACGAAATTTGGCTGGGTGACGACGACGGAACAGCCGGCAGCTGGAGCGGCACGACGCTTACCGGTACGGACGGTGTCTTCCGTTTGAAGAGCGGTGCGCTGAAGGGAGAGATCGGGGAGGACAAGGGCAGTGTGAAGCTCGTCGTGGACACGGCGGCTGCCGGGGCGACCGTGGATGCCGGAGGAACGGACGGCAGCCGGTTTGATGAAATCAACATCAACGCCGGGGGACACCTGACCAACGTGAATGGAGACATTGAGGTTGGCTCGGGCGAGACGAAGATGGCGCTGACGTTTGATGAGAACAGCATCGGCGGAGGCAAGGGAACTCCTGAGCAGTACCTCATCAGCACGAACGAGGGCGACCTGAATGTTCACAACACCGTGGAGGAGGATGAGGAGGGCAGCGAGGAGGATCCGCGTGCCAATGATGCATTCTCTCTGGACGTGACTGCAGAAGCTCTGATCGACATGGTTACGGAACATCGCGCCGAGGGAGTTGCATCCTACCTGCACGCTGTGACCGGCGGCGAAATCTCCTTCAAGGACTTGTCGGATGAGGCACTCAATACCTTGCTGCGCAGCGGCAACTACACCGGATTGTTGCACGATTTGGGTTGGACTCTTGGGGTTGACGGCGGGGATCTCACCCTTCTCGGTTCGTCGGCAGAGGTCTATCTCGTCCTGAAGGATGATAATGATCCACGGGGCGACAAAGCGACTGTGGCAAGCGATGAAGACGCGGAGACTCTAGGGGGGAAGAAAGCGACCCTGCTGGACAGCGGCACGACACTCACGCTGGACATGAGTGGATTGACCGATAAGGATAAGAAGGGAGTGAATGTCAACAACCTCGTGGGGTTGTCAGGTTCGACTCTCCGGGCGACAGGCCGCGGCACCGTGAACCTGAATAATGCCCGATGGGATGATGGAGTTCCCAATGAGGATAAGAAGTGGCTGGGTGACGAGGGCTTTGACGACAAGACCCTGGAGAGCCTGAAAGGACAGAACACGGACTTCTATGGCTGCATCGTGGGGGAAAACGGCGCAAACTTCAATAAGAAGGGCGCGGGAACCCTCACCGTGGGCGATGGGACGTTCAAAGCGCTCGCTATTGACGGCGATCTGAAGCTCAGCGGCGGTGATTTCGTCGTGCGCAGTGGGGCAGGTGAGTACAGCAGCACGCTTGGTTCACTCACTTTCGCCTACGGCAAGGATGCCACGGTTGGCGATGGCTTTGTGGTGAAAGGCGGCAGGATCGAAGTCGGTGCCATTGTGGAGGAGGCAGGCAGCAAGGAACGACCCATCGACGCGAGCAAGAACAAGGTCACTCTGGCGGACGGCGGCATCTTTGCCTTCACCGGAAAGATGGCAGAGGCAGATGAGGAGGCAGAGACGCCGGAAGAGACCCTCACGAGCACGAAGTTCGGGGGCGCGGGAACCCTCGAAATCGGCGGAGAGGAAGGTGAGGATGGCGCCCGACTCGTGCTCGGCAGCGGCGATGGTACGAATGCTGCCATTGGGGGAGACCTCAATGTGCAACTCGGGAGCAACGGCATCCTGAAGCTGAAAGACGGGGCCACCATGGACGCCGGCGAAGTGGCGCTGGCGGGTACGCTCGACATGAGCGCCATGGCAGCTCCCAGCACCGCGCAGAGCCTCATCGGCGACGGCACACTGAAGGGTAGCGAGAGCAACACCAAGCTCACCATCGACGGCACACCCGGCGACGAGGCAAAGGCCTTCGGCGGCACGCTGGAGGGAGGGGGCACTCTCACCGTGGGCTCCGGCGCCGAATGGCGGATCAAAGGACTGCAGACGACGAAACCGGGGGACGAAAAAGACGGGAAGTGGAACCTCGAAGTGGCGCCGAACGGCACGCTGGACGTGACCCTGCAGAGGGGGCGTGTGGCTAATCTGGGCGACGTCACTCTGGGAGATAATTCCACACTCTTCTACCACTACAACAACGAGGCGGGGCATGATGCCAGGACCCTCCTCACCGGCGAGTTGAAGGTTGCTGATGAAAACACCAAGGCCAACCTGAAGGTGGATATGACAAACTTCGTGCCGGGCAGGGACGGCGTCACCGATCTCACCCTCGGCGGGCTGAAGTGGACGAATAAGGACTTGAGGCTGGAGGATCATCTGAGCGTGACTCTGGAGGGAGCCGGGAAGCAGTACTTCACCCCATCGGCGAAGATCGACGACGACAGTGTTGTCTATGTGGACTTCACGCATACGACGAAGAATCTCTACCGGCACGCCGACCAGGAGAAGAACGCCGCCGCCGGAGCAGAGTTGTTCTGGGGCGTGGATGATCCGCTCACGCCGTTGGGCAAGGACCTGCGCGACAGACAGAAGGACGGCGAATGGACCGACCTGTATAAGTTTGCGACGGCGCTGGGCAGTCAGTACGAGGGGAAGAACATCGATTCGATGCTGGCGGCGGGAGCGGGCGCGAGTATATCGGCGCTCGGGCAGGCGCTGGGCGATGACCTGCACCGGCAGATCAACTCCATCCGCAATCGCACCACAGTCATGGGCGCAGAGGCGCGCTACGACCAGTACGACGTGCTGCCGCTCTACCACATGTGGGTGAACGGAGAGACGGGCTACCACAAGCTGGATTCCGACGGACTGGCGCCGGGCTACACGCTCAACAGCTGGGGAGGGACGCTGGGATTGGAGATGGACGTGACCCGCAACGTGACGGTGGGGCTGGCGCTCTCGGCAATGTACGGGGATCTCAAGACCGAGGCAGCGGATAGCGGCTCGGGCGATCTGGACACCACGTACATGAGCGCCTTCATGAGCGCCAGACGCGGAGCCTGGCGTCACACGGTGGTGCTGAGCGGAGGCATGGCGGATGTGAAGTTCAACCGTACGGTGGGGTACAGTACATCCACGATCTTCGGGGCAATGCCCGGGAGCTACAAGACCTCCGGGAGCACGGACGGCTATGCGGTGGGCGCCCTCTACGAAATCGGCTACACGCGCATGGCGAACGCCGCCGGGACGGTAGCCGTGCAGCCTGTGTTCAATGTGGAGTACCGGCGCGTGGGGATCAATGGCTACACGGAGGCGGGGTCGGATGCGGCACTGCGCGTGGATGACATCACGCAGGACAGCATCACGTTCGGCGCCGGCGCGCGCGTGCAAGCGCTCACCGGGGGGAACGTCTTCAACCGCAGCGCCATCTTCGAAGGGCGCGCGCTGCTGAAGGTGGAAGCCGGAGATCGCAGCGGGAAGGCGATCAATGCGATCGTGAACACGCAGAAGACAGCGGAGCTGGAGAGCGCCGAGGTCGGAGCCGTGGGCGTGGAGGTAGGAGCCGGCATCACGATACCGCTGGGGAGCACCGAAGGGAGCATCTTCATCGATGGGTCGTTGGAGTTGAGATCCGGGTACACGAGCATGGACGCGACAGTCGGTTACAGAGTCAGCTTCTGATAGGAAGCACCGGGGCAAACGCATTTGGCAATGCGTTTGCCCTATGTACGATGTACGACGGTGGCGGCTAACGCCGCCTAAGTCAACTATAATAATTAAGGTGGGCGAATTTTTATTTTACACTAAGGAAGGTCAGCATGGCTCCGCTT